>NZ_CAXTOQ010000115.1:0-11079 GCF_964245895.1 uncultured Amnibacterium sp. | reverse complement strand
GCTCGCGATCTCCGTGCCCCTCCGGCCCGACGTGCCGCGCGAGCGGCTCGGCTGGCTGTCGCTCGCCGCGGGCGCCGCGATGACGCAGGCGCTGCGGGGCCTCGGTGTGGCGGCGGCCGCCAAGTGGCCGAACGACGTGCTGATCGGCGGCAGGAAGGTCTGCGGCGTGCTCGCGGAAGCGCTGACCGCCCCTCCGAGCGCCGCAGGACGCCGCGGCGGCGTGGTGATCGGCGCCGGCCTGAACCACGCCACGCCGCGGGACGCCCTGCCGGTGCCGACCGCGACGTCGCTGGCGCTCGAGGGCGGACCGACGGACGCGGACGTGCTCGTCGCCGCCTACCTGCGCCGGCTGCTCGCGCTCGTCGGGGCGCTGGAGGAGGCGGGGGGCGACCCGCAGCGCAGCGGCCTGCGGGCGGCCGTGCTCGCGGTCTCGGACACGATCGGGCGACAGGTGCGGGTGACCCTGCCGGACGGGCCGATCATGGGGCAGGCTGTCGACATCGACGAAGCGGGCCGCATCGTCGTCCTCGGACCGGGGCGCGGCACCACGGCGTGCGCCACGGGCGATGTCGAGCACCTGCGGTATGAATAGCGCGTGTCCGTCGGGGTCGGAGGTGCTACGCGCGTGCGCACGGAGCGACGCCCCACGTCCGTCCCTCCCCAGCGGGAGGCGCCGGAGCAGGTCGTCGTGCGCCTGCGCCGGTCGGGCAGGCGCCTCGTGTGGCCCGCGCTGTTCTTCGTCGCGATCTGCTTCGGCACGGGCTACTGGTGGGACAGCTTCCCCGTCGCGTGGCTGAACACGGGGTTCCCGTTCGTCGCCGCGGGGCTCGCGCTGCTGCTGTCCCTGCTGCCGCTGGTCCGCTGGCTGAACCGGGTGACGATCATCACCACGAAGCGGCTCATCCTGACCGAGGGCTTCTTCGTCCGGCAGCGCCGGGAGTTCCCGCTCGGCCGCGCCTCCGAGGTCGCGCTGCACCGCAACCCGCTGCAGCTGCTCACCGGCAGCGGCGACGTGACCGTCACGAGCAGCGAGGGGCGGCTGACCCTGCACGACGTGCCGAGGGCCCGCCTGGTGCACCGGGCCCTCACCGAGCTGATCGACCGCGCGGCGCCCTCCTCCGCCTGACCCGCCACGCCCGCCGCCGGACGCCGGCGTGCGGGGTGCAGGACCGCGTGCGGGGTGCAGGACCGATCGGCCACGCCCGTCCTGCACGCGGCACCACGTCCTGCACGCGAGACCGGCGCCCCAGCCCGCGCTACTCGACGGACGCGCGCGCCTCCTCGCGCCGCGCGACCCGGTTCCGTCGCGCCGGGTGGTACACCCAGTGCCGGTACAGCAGGAAGCGGATCGCGGACCCGAGCACGAGCCCCACGACCTGCTTCGAGATGTTGTCCGCCAGCACGCTGCGGAAGCCGAGCACGTAGTGCGACACGGCGAGGCAGCCGAGCGCGACGAGCATGCCGAGCAGGCTCACGGCCAGGAACTCGACCGCCTCGAGCGCGCCCCTCGTGCTGCGGTGCGGGCCGAAGGTCCAGTACCGGTTGCCGATCCAGTTCGCGGCGATCGCCAGCGTCGTGGAGATCACCGCCGCCTTGATCGGGCTGCCGCCGAACGCCGGGGTGAGGCGCAGCAGGTTGTAGGACACGACGTCGACCACGAAGCCGACGCCGCCGACCAGCGCGAACTTCGTCAGCTGCCGCACGAGTGCGTGGTCCACGAGGGCGCGCATACGCTGCTCCTGCCTCCCACGATCGCTGGCCGTCCGCTCGGACGTCGCGAAGAATAGGTCATGCGGGGTCGGCTCGGGGCCGCGGCCTGCTGGCGGGACGGCAAGAGGACCCGGAGCGGATCGCAGCGGGCGAGCGGAAGGAGCGGCACGTGCGCGTCGGGGTGATCGGTGGGGGGCAGCTCGCCCGGATGATGGTGCCGGCGGCGGTCGAGCTCGGCATCGACATCGCCGTGCTGGGGGAGTCGGCGGAGTCGTCCGCGCGCATCGCGGTGACGGCGGTCGGCGACCACACGGACGCGGCGACCGTGCTCGCCTTCGCGCGCGGCGTGGACGTCGTCACCTTCGACCACGAGCACGTGCCGCAACAGGTGCTGCGCGCGCTCGTCGACGCCGGCGTCGCGGTGCGACCGGGGCCGGAGGCGCTGCTGCACGCCCAGGACAAGCTGGTGCTGCGCGAGCGGCTGGCCGCGCTCGGCGTCCCGCAGCCAGCCTGGGCGGGGGTGGAGGACGCCGCCGGGCTCGGCGCGTTCCTCGGCAGCGCCGGCGGCGCCGCGGTGGTGAAGACGCCCCGCGGGGGCTACGACGGGCACGGCGTGCGGGTGGTGCGCGAGGCCCACGCGGCAGACGACTGGTTCGCGGACGGCCCGCTGCTGGCGGAGGAGCTGGTCCCGTTCCGCCGTGAGCTGGCGCAGCTCGTCGCGCGCCGCCCCTCCGGCGACGTCGCCGTCTGGCCGCTGGTCGAGACCGTGCAGGGCGACGGCGTCTGCCGCGAGGTGTTCGCGCCGGCCCCGCGCACGAGCGCCCGCGTCGAACGGGTGGCGCGCGAGATCGCGCACACGCTCGCGGGCGCGCTCGACGTCACGGGCGTGCTCGCGGTCGAGCTGTTCGAGACCGAGGACGAGCGGGTGCTCGTGAACGAGCTGGCCATGCGCCCGCACAACTCCGGGCACTGGACCATCGACGGCGCCGTGACCAGCCAGTTCGAGCAGCACCTGCGCGCGGTGCTCGACCTGCCGCTCGGCGACCCGTCCGCCAGGGCGCCGTGGAGCGCGATGGTGAACCTGCTGGGCGGTCCCGCGGACGGCGACCTCGACGCCCGGGTGCCGCGCGCGATGGCCGACCAGCCCGCCGCGAAGCTGCACCTGTACGGCAAGGCGCCGCGGCCCGGCAGGAAGATCGGGCACGTCACGGCGACGGGCGACGACCTCGACGACGCCGTGTACGCGGCCCGCGCGGCGGTCACCCTCCTCCAGGACTGACGTCCAGGGCCGCCGGTACGATCGGCGCCGTGGAGCACGCGGAGGCACCGGTCGTCGGCATCGCGATGGGCAGCGACTCCGACTGGCCCACGATGCGGGCGGCCGCGGAGCTGCTCGACCGCTTCGGCGTGCCCTACGAGGCCCGGGTGCTCTCCGCGCACCGCACGCCCCGCGCGATGCTCGACTGGGGGCAGGCCGCCGCGGGTCGCGGTCTCAAGGTCGTGATCGCCGGTGCGGGCGGCGCAGCGCACCTGCCCGGCATGCTCGCCGCCGCGACGACGCTGCCCGTGATCGGGGTGCCGGTCGTGCTGAAGACCCTCGACGGGCTCGACTCCCTGCTGTCGATCGTGCAGATGCCGACCGGGGTGCCGGTCGCGACCGTCGCGATCGGGAACGCGGCCAACGCAGGCCTGCTCGCGGTGCGCATCCTCGGCACCGCCGACTCGTCGCTCGCCGCCGCCCTCGCGGACTACGCGCTCGAGCTCGAGCGGCTCGTCGCGGCGAAGGACGCCGCCCTGCGGGCAGGCGCCTGAACCGCGCCGGTCGCGAGCGCTCCTGACCGGCGGTGTCTACCCTGCTGCGATGCGGGGAAGGCGACTGACGCGGCCGGAGGCGCCCGGGGGGTCGCCGCTGCGCTCGCCGGACCCGCTCGACGCGCGCCTGATGACCCGGCGCGCGGCCTGGCTCACCGGGCTGCACCTGCTGGTCCCCGGCAGCGCGCAGGTGCTCGCGGGCAGCCGCCGCCTCGGCCGGTTCGGGCTGGCGCTCTGGCTGCTCGGCTGGGCGGCGCTGCTCCTCTCCGGGCTGTCCCTGCTCGTCCTGCCGCAGGCGGTGCTCACGCTGCCCACGAACGCGCTCGGCCTGACGCTGCTGCAGGCGCTGCTGGTCGCCTGGGCGGCGTGGTGGGTCGTGGTGACGCTCGACACCGCGCGGCTGCTGCGCCTCGTGCGCGTCCCCCCGATCGGCCGGGCCGTCCTCGCCGGGGTGCTCGCCGCGGCGCTCGTCGCCGGCGTCGGCGGCGCCGGGTGGGGCGCCTGGGCGTCCGGCGTCGCGCGGTCCACGATCGGCGACGTCTTCGCCGCCTCCCGCGTCGAGCCGCCCGCGGACGGCCGGTACAACATCCTGCTGCTCGGCGGCGACGCCGGCGCCGGCCGGTCGGGCCTGCGCCCCGACAGCGTCTCCGTGGTGAGCCTGAACGTGCTGACGGGCGACATGGTCACGTTCGGCCTGCCACGGGACCTCGACCGGATCCCCTTCGCGGACGGGTCGCCGATGAAGGCGCTGTACCCGGACGGCTACGGCGCGGGCGGCCGGTGCAACGTCGACGTCTGTCAGCTGAACTCGATCTACACCGAGGCGCAGCTCAAGGAGTCGGCCCGCTACCCCGACGCGGTGCGCGACCACTCGAGCGCCGGGATCGAGGCGACCAGGGAGGCGGTCGAGGGTGCGCTCGGCATCCCCATCCAGTACTACGTCCTCGTCGACATGGGCTCCTTCGACGACCTGATCGACGCGATGGGCGGCGTCACGGTCACGGTGAAGGACCGCCTCCCCGTCGGCGGGCACATCGTGAACGGGCGCCTGACCGGCGTGAAGGTGTGGATCGAGAAGGGCACCCGGCACCTCGACGGCGACAAGGCGCTGTGGTTCGCGCGGTCCCGCTACGGCTCGGCCGCAGGCGACTACGACCGGATGCTGCGGCAGCGGCAGCTGCAGGCGGCGATGCTGCACCAGATGAACCCGGTCACCCTGCTCACGCGGTTCGACGACGTCGCGGCGGCGGGCTCGAGCACGGTCTCCACCGATCTGCCGCAGGCGCTGCTCGGCGTGATCGGCGGCGCCGCGGTGCAGGCGCGGTCGCAGCAGGCGAGGACGATCGAGTTCACGCCGCCGCGCGTGCAGGACCCGACGCACCCCGACTGGACGGCGATCCACGCGACGGTCCAGCGGGCGCTGCGCTGAGATCGCCGCCCGCGGTCCACGGCTCCCGGCGGGCGGCCGGTTAGCCTGCCGCGGTGACCCTGATCACCCGGAGGCGCGTCGCGGACGTCTTCGTGACGTCCGAGCGGCACACCGGGCCGATCGACGTCCTCTTCGTCGTGACCGTCTCGCTGCTGCTGGCGGTGCACCTCACGATCTTCGTCGCGGTCGCCGCGCTCGCCCCCGTCACGGCCACGGAGGCGCGGAACCTCGCCCTCGTCCCGCTGCCGGTGGAGGTCGCGCGCGCGCTGGTACTGCCGTTCCACGCGCTGCTGCTCGGGTCGCTGTTCGTGATCGGCCGCCGCGCCGCCGGGCGCTGGGCCGGCTTCGGAGCGATGCTCGCCGTGCTGGCGCTCGACCTGCGGTCCGACCCGCTCGACCCCGTCTACGGCCCGCCGACCGCGGAGGGCGGGTGGATCGCGGCGGCGCTGCTCGCCGCCGGGTTCGCGCTGCTGCCCCGCAGGCGCCTGCTCGTCGCCGCGCTCGTCGGCGTCGCGAGCGGCTTCTTCGCCGTCTCGGCGCTCGCGCTGCCCGCCTTCCTGATCGGGATCGCCCTGACGCCGCCGGAGGACCTGCGCGCCCCCCGCGGACGGGCGATCGCCGCGTTCGCCGGCGTGTGGGCCGCGGCGGCCGCGCTGATGCAGCTGCTCTGGGTCGCGCGGCTCGGGCCGGCCGGGTGGGCGGCCCGTGCGGCCGAGTTCGTGGCGGAGTTCCGCCCGCACCCGCTCGTGCCCTGGCTCGAGCAGGACCGGCTGCTGTTCGCCTCCTGGCACTTCCCGGCGCTCATGACCTTCAGCCTCGCGATGTTCCTGTTCATCACGGCGCTGATCGGGGTGTACCGGTACTTCGCGATCCCGCAGCACGGCGAGCGGGGTCCCGCGGTCCTGCGGGTCCTGCGCCGCTTCCCGGCCGGCCTCTGGGCTGCCGGGTTCACGATGATCTTCAGCTCGATGTGGTGGGGGCTGTCGGGCGGCGGCGTGTTCGTGCTGCCGAACCTGCCGATCCTCGCGGCCGCGACGCCGCTGATCACCGCGATGGCGTACCGCGGCGCGAAGTGGCTGCTCACCGTGAACCGCTTCTGGGCGGTCGCGGCGGTGATCTACCTGGTCGGGCTGATCCTGGCGCGCACCACGCAGCTGGTCATCACGCTCGTGCAGGCCTTCATCTACTGAGTCGGGCCGCCCGGCCAGCAGGCCGTCAGGCGGAACAGCCGCGCCGAGCCCGAGCTCGCCACCAGCCGCACGCCGTCGGTGCGCGCCACGTCGTCGACGGGGTCGAAGCGGGAGGACGCCTTCCGATCGCCGGCCAGGTGACCCGGATCGGTGATCACCCACCGCACGCCCAGCCGCCGGACCGCCGGGCACACGCGGGCGTTCGTCGCCCAGTCGTCCAGGTGGCGGCGGACGATGCGGCCGTCCGTCGTCCAGTAGCCGCCGAGGTGCGGGAACAGCGTCTGCCGGCCGCCGAGCGCCCACGCCAGCGCCGACCCGTTCCAGGGGTTGCCCGCGATCAGCTCGCCCTTCGGCACGAACCGGCCGACCTCCTCCAGCAGCTGCTGCTCGTCCGCGTCGAGCAGCAGCCCCTTCTTCTGCGTCTCCGGGAGCGCGAACACCGACCCCATCGCGGCGCTGACGCCGCCGAGCGCCGGCCCGGTCCAGGTCAGCACCGCGACGAGCGCGGTGACGGCGGCCGTGGCGATCACGACCGTGCGCGGCGCGGGATCCGCGCGGCGCGCGGTGCGGCTGCGCAGCGTGCCGACCAGCTCCGCGCCGCCCGCGCAGATCGTCCAGGCCACCAGCGGCACGCCGATCGTCGGCAGGATGGCGACAACACGGAACTTGTCCTTGTCCCACAGCCCCGTGGCGATCTTCGCGA
The DNA here is from genome assembly GCF_964245895.1 of uncultured Amnibacterium sp. Lineage (GTDB taxonomy): Bacteria > Actinomycetota > Actinomycetes > Actinomycetales > Microbacteriaceae > Amnibacterium. The sequence continues at coordinate 4,235 of NZ_CAXTOQ010000115.1, read as the reverse complement.
GGTCGCTGTCGCTGCCGGCCGCGAAGGCGTACAGCAGCACCAGCGCGAGGTAGGTCACGACCAGCCACCGCAGGCCGGGCCGCAGCGCCGCCGCGATCAGCCCGACGAGCGCCACGATCGCGAGCAGCAGCGACGGCGGCAGCGCCGTCTGCGCCGGCGCGACGAGGCTGGTGGCGAGCAGGCCCTGCAGCAGCGCCTGCGGGAACGTCTCCCGGGCCCGGGCGGGCCCGCCGTTCAGGTGGTCGGCGATCGGCCGCGTGCCCACGTCGTAGTAGTGCAGCACGAACAGCACGGCGAGCACGACGAGCACGGCGGAGGCGACGACGAGCAGCGCCCAGGTGATCCGGGCGCGGCGGCGACCGCGCTCCCCGGTCGCGGCGAGCGCGGTCATCCGCGCCGCGAACCACGCCACCGCCAGCGGCGTGCAGAGCACCAGGATCGCGACGAGCGACCGCGGGTGCGAGAACGCGGCTCCGGCCAGCCAACCCCCGAGCAGCAGGACGGTGCGGAGGCGGAAGGGCGCGGCTTCCGGCCGCCAGGGCGCCGACTGCGGGAAGTGCAGCAGGGCGGCGACCAGGGCGACGCCCGCCGGCAGGGTCGTGTAGGCGAGGCCGTTCGGGTAGAGCGTCCCGAAGTTGAGCAGCAGGTACGGGAACGCGACGAACGTGGAGGCGAGCACCGCGCCGACGGTCGCGACGAGCACGCGCTGCACGGGCGCCGCGTCGTCCCGGCGCAGGCCGGTGCGGCCGAGCAGCACGGCGCAGGCGAATGCGCTGGTGAGCGAGAACACCGGGCCAGCGGTGCCGATCCAGGTCGCGTTCGCCGCGATCGGGATGTCCACGCCGGTGGTCATCGACGCGAGCGCGGTCAGGCTGTGCCAGACGGCCGGGTAGAACGCCAGCTGCTTGCCCGGGTGGGTCAGCCGGTAGAGGTGCAGGCTCGACGCGTCCCCGGTGCCGACGATCGACGCCGCCGCGTTCAGGTGGAAGACGGTGTCGTAGGTCTGCGTGATGCGGTCGGGCGAGGGGACGAACGCGAAGGCGACCACCGTCACGGCGAGGGACGCCACGACCGCGCCGCCGAGGACCGGCAGCCACGAGCCGGGCCGCCAGGTGTCCCACGCGGGCAGCGGATGCCCCGCCGCGCGCAGCGCCGTCCGCACCGCGACGACCAGCACGACGAGCACCGCGGTCAGCGCGAGGATCGCCGGCCAGCCGAACGGCACCCCGAGCGCGCCCGCGACGACGCCGGTGATCCCGATCACGGCGTAGCCGAGCGGACCCGCGACCCCGAGCGCCGCGATGCCGCGCAGGCGCGCCGCAGCGGCCAGCGCGAGGCCGGGGAGGAAGACGGCGGCCAGGACGACGGCGACCGGCGGGCCCACTGCGGTCCAGGACATCTCGTGCACGACGGTAACGGAGGTGTCGCGCGCAGGAGGCGCGCACCGCGGGAACGACCAGGGCATTCGCACGGACCGGGCAGCGGGTCGCGGGGCCCGCGGATCCGTCCGCCACCAGGACTGGGGTCCTCGGACACGCCGCCGCGACCCCCGGCAGGACGCCTCCCCGTGCTTACCGTGGTCCGGTGGGGGAACGCGACAGGATCCGTACCGTGCGCGCCGGAGGCGCCGCATGGCTGGTGCTCGGCGTCGCCGCCGTCCTGACGGGCTGCTCGGCCCTCGGGGTGACCCCCGGGCCGGGGGCGTCCGCGAGCGGCCCCGTGCTCGACCCGTCGATCCCGTCGGCGACCCCGACGGCCACCGTCGCGTCGGCGCCGGCACCGACGATCACGCCCGTCGCGACGGGGGACCCGACCTCGCCGTCCGACACGCGGACGGCCGTCGTCCCCTTCATCACGACCGCGGACTGGGACACCGGCGCGAAGGCGCTCGACGTCTCCGCGATCGTGCCGAACGTCATCGAGAGCGGCGGCACCTGCACGGTGCAGCTGACCTCCGGCTCCACCACGCGCACCGAGACCGGGCCGGGGGTCGCGGCCTCGTCGTACACCGGCTGCCAGGCCGTCGCGATCGACGGCCTCGCCTCCGGCACGTGGCAGGTCCGCGTGCGCTACTCCTCCGAGAAGTCCGCGGGCGCCTCCGCCGTCCGCACGGTCCAGGTCCCTTGAGCGCCCGCACCCGGCGCCGCGCCCGCCTGCGCGGCCTGCTCGCCGTGCTCGCGGGCCTGGCCCTCGTCGCGACGGGCGTCGGCCTCACCGCCGCGACCGAGCAGGCCGCGAAGGCCGCCGTGCTCGACTCGTTCGACCCGGCCGACATCATCTCGAACGGGGTCATGTACAACAGCGCGACCATGACCGCCGCGCAGATCCAGACCTTCCTGAACGGCAAGCAGCCGACCTGCGCCGCCGGCGCCACCTGCCTGAAGTCGGTGAAGGTGGACATGCCCGCCATGGCCGCGAACCCGATGTGCCGGGCGGTCGGCGGGAAGCAGAGCCAGACCGCCGCGCAGGTGATCGCCGCGGTCGCCGCGGCCTGCGACGTGAACCCGCAGGTGATGCTCGTCATGCTGCAGAAGGAGCAGACGCTCGTCACCGGGCGCACGCCCTACTCCGGCGAGACGGTCGCGCTGATCTACCGCAAGGCCACCGGGCTCGGCTGCCCGGACACCGCCGCGTGCGACCCCTCGAAGTACGGCCTGTTCAACCAGCTGTACGGCGTCGCCTACTGGCTGGTCCGCTACACGATGCCGGCCGGCACCGGCGCGGGCACCGCCTACTCGTCGGTCTACAACTGGTTCCCCGTCGGCCGCGCTGGCGGCGTGCTGTACCACCCGAACGCCACCTGCGGCGCGCGCACCATCACGATCCAGAACAAGGCCACCGCGAGCCTCTACTACTACACGCCGTACCAGCCCAACGCGGCGTCGCTCGCGGCCGGCTGGGGCATCGGCAACTCGTGCTCCTCCTACGGCAACCGCAACTTCTACCTGTACTTCACGAGCTGGTTCGGCTCGACCCACTACACGGTGACCGGCGCGATCAAGACGTACTGGACCAAGCACAAGGCCACCTACGGCGACCCGGTCGGCAACGCCACCGCGGCTCCCGGAGGCACGTACCAGCGCTTCGAGAAGGGCATGCTGCTCACCTCGTCCAGCGGCACCTTCGGCGTGCGGCTGGGCTCGATGCTGACGAAGTACACCGCGCTCGGCGGGCCGGCGGGGCCGCTCGGCTTCCCGCGCAAGGAGCAGGCCGTGCGCACCGGCGCCTCCGCCGGCACGACCCAGTCCTTCCGCAGCGGCACCGTCTACGTCTCGTCGGCCGGGACCGCCGCGGTGCTCGCGCCCGTCGCCGCGAAGTACGCCTCGAGCGGCGGCGAGCTCGGGTCGCTCGGCTACCCGACCGGCGACGCGGTCACCGGCAGCGGCGGCACCGTGCAGGCGTTCACCGGCGGCCGGATCACCTCCGCCGCCGGCACGACCACCACCCTCACCGGCAGCACGCTGGCGATGTGGCTGAAGCGCGGCGCGCAGACCGGCACGCTCGGCTGGCCGACCTCCGCGATCGCGACGGTCACGTCCGGCGGCACCAAGGGCACGGTGCAGAGCTTCACGACCGGCGCCGTCACGGTGCGGGGCGGCACGACCACCTCCATCACCGGCCCGATCGGGCTGAACTACCTGTCCCACGCCGGCCCGTCCGGCGTGCTCGGCTGGCCGTCGAGCGTGCTGATCAAGTCGTCGGCCGCGGGTGGCGGGTACGTGCAGCGGTTCACCGGCGGCACCGTCTACTTCGGCGCCACCACCGGGGTGCACGCCATCGCGAACGGCAAGGCGCTCACGCTGTACAACCAGCGCGGCGGCACCACCGGCTCGCTCGGCTGGCTGATCCTCAGCGCGAACGACAAGCACGGGATCGGCGGGAACTCCGCCGTGTTCCAGGGCGGCCGCATCTACTCGTCGAAGGTCGGCACGGTGGCCGTGCTCGGCGCGATCCTCGAGAAGTACCTCGCGAAGGACGGCACCGGGGGCACCCTCGGCTGGCCCACCTCCAACGCCAAGAACGTGAAGGGCGTGACGGTGCAGACCTTCCAGCACGGCTCGATCAGCTGGACCGCCGAGGGCGGCGCGAAGGCGAGCTCGAGGTGACCGTCGAGGCCCTCCGTGGCGACTCACCGGAGACGACGGCTGCGCGCCCGGGAGATCCAGGGCATGGTTACACTCGTGCAGCCGTGCGCCACGGCGCCGCAGGACCCGGATGCGAGGGCCAGGTGACCC
>NZ_CAXTOQ010000114.1:0-11102 GCF_964245895.1 uncultured Amnibacterium sp. | reverse complement strand
CAGAAGCGGGTGCAGATCGCCCGCGCGGTCATGACCGACCCCGAGCTGCTGCTGCTGGACGAGCCCGCCGCGAGCCTCGACCTCGGCGCCCGGGAGGAGCTGCTGCAGCTGCTCGGCGGCTACGCCAGCGCCCCCTCCGCGCCCGGCATGGTGATGGTCACCCACCACGTGGAGGAGATCCCCGTCGGGTTCACGCACGCGCTGCTGCTGCAGCACGGGCGCATCGTTGCCGCCGGCACGATCGGGGACACGATCACGTCCGAGAGGATCTCGGAGACGTTCGGCCTCGCGGTCGAGATCACCGAGCGCGACGGCCGCTTCGCGGCGCGCGCGGCCGTCGGCGGCTGATCCGCGACCCTCCGGCTCTGCTAGCATCGACGGTCGGCCGGGAACGGCCCGCCGCGACCGTGCTTCCGCCCGGTCCGGCCTCAGACTCGTCCTCCATCCACGAAGAGGTCTCCTCCACCATGAAGTCCGGCATCCACCCCGAGTACCGCCAGATCGTCTTCCGCGACCTCGCCTCCGGCGAGACGTTCCTCACCCGGTCGACGGCGACGAGCGACAAGACGATCGACCTCGACGGCACGACCTACCCGGTCATCGACATCGAGATCTCCTCCGCGTCGCACCCCTTCTACACGGGCAAGCAGCGGATCATGGACTCCGCCGGCCGCGTCGAGAAGTTCAACCAGCGCTTCAAGAACTTCGGCCGCTAGGCCTTCATCGAAGGGCCGCTTCCCCGCGGGGGAGCGGCCCTTCGCCGTCCGTGCCGCCGGGAGTCAGCGGTCGCCGGAGGCGCGGAGGGGCCAGGACCCCGAGGTCGTGAAGGCCGGGTCGCGCTGCTCGCGCATGTAGGCCTGGAAGCGCTCGGCCTGCTCGGAGCACCAGCCGACCTGCGCCTCGTGGAGCGCCGCCGCGGTGAGCGTCAGCTCGTCCGGGTGCCGTCGCGCCATCGCCTGCGCGAGCCGCCCGGCCGCGATCGCGTCCGCGCCGGCGTCGTGCGCGTCGGTCAGCGGGACGCCGTACACCGCCGAGGCCGCGGAGAGCGTGCGCTTGCCCCGGCGGTACCGGTCGATCCGCTTGTCGAGCACGAAGGGGTCGACGACGGGCGCGGTGACCTCGAGCGGCCAGAGGCGGTGCCGCACGGCCTCGGCGGCGAGCAGGGTGAGGTCGTACGGGGCGTTGTAGACCACCAGCGGGAACCCGCGCAGGAAGAGGCTGCGGATCGCGGCGAGGATCTCCGCGACGACCTCGCCCGGCGGGCGACCGAACCGCTGCGCCCTGGCGTCGGTGATGCCGTGCACGGCGGCCGCCCCCTCCGGGATCGGGACGCCCGGGTTCACGATCCAGTCCTTGCGCTCCACGACGGCGCCGGTCTCGTCGATCAGCCCCACGTGCGCGGTCACGATCCGGGCCGTGGCGGTGTCCACGCCCGTCGTCTCGAGGTCGAAGACGCCGAGCGCCGACGCCCACTCGGGCAGCGGGACGACGGGCGGCGGCGGCACCGCCTCGTCGAGCAGCGCCAGCGGGAGCGGCATCGGCTCCGCGATCGGCACGGCCCGCGGCGGCGTCCAGGTCGACGCGACCGGGGCGCGATCCTCCACGGGCTGCGGCTGCACGTCGAGCTCGAACAGCAGCGTCGGGGTGTCCTGCGTCACGCCCGGGACGCTACGGGTCCCGTCGGACATCGCCCGGGCGGCGCGCAGCCGCCGCCGTCGTTCAGCCCTGCGGCTCGTTCGGCGGCGTCGCGCTCTGGATGATCGGGATCGCGGTCGTCACGACCGGCACCTCCGCGGCGACCGGCTGCGCCACCCGCAACCAGTAGAAGCTCTGGGTGCCGAGCGTGATCGTCACCTTCCCCTCCGCGTCGAACGAGGGGAAGCGGCTGCCGCCGAACAGGTCGGTCAGGGTATGGTTCGCGAGGTCCGGCGACGTGATCGTCACGGAGACCGGGTTGTGCAGGAACGAGAACACGCAGAGCACCGCCTCCGCCTGGTCGCCGATCGAGCCGGCGGAGCCGCCGTAGTTGCGCAGGAACGCGAGCGCCGCGTCGTGGTCCGTCTCCATCACCGTGAGGTCGCCGAGCCCGAACACCGGGTGCGCCTTGCGGGTGTGGATCACGTTGCGCACCCAGTGCAGCACCGAGCGCGACTGCGCCAGCTGCGACTCCACGTTGACGAGGGAGTAGTGGTACACGAGCGACTGCACGACCGGGAGGAACAGCTTGCCCGGGTCCGCGGTCGAGAACCCGGCGTTGCGGTCCGGCGTCCACTGCATGGGCGTGCGGGAGGCGTCGCGGTCGTTCAGCCAGATGTTGTCGCCCATGCCGATCTCGTCCCCGTAGTAGAGGAACGGGCTGCCCGGCAGGGAGAACAGCAGGGCGTGCGCGAGCTCCAGCTCCGCCCGCGAGTTGTCGAGCAGCGGGGACAGCCGCCGCCGGATGCCGATGTTCGAGCGCATCCGCGGGTCGTACGCGTACCAGCCGTACATCGCCTGCCGGTACTCCTCGTCGACCATCTCGAGCGTCAGCTCGTCGTGGTTGCGGAGGAAGACCCCCCAGGCGGCGGCGTCGGGGATGTGGGTCTGCTCGGACAGGATCTTCACCAGCTCGGTGGCCGTCTGCGCGCGCAACGAGTAGTAGATGCGCGGCATCACCGGGAAGTCGAACGCCATGTGGCACTCCGGCTCGTCCTCGGTGCCGAAGAACGCGGCGACCTCGCGCGGCCACTGGTTCGCCTCCGCGAGCAGGATCCTGCCCGGGTACTCCCGGTCGACGTACTCGCGCAGCCGCTTGATGAACTCGTGGGTCTTCGGCTCGCCCTCGCCGTTGCCCTCCTCGCTCTGGAACAGATAGGGAATGGCGTCGAGCCGGAGCCCGTCCACTCCCATGTCGAGCCAGAACTTGACGATGTCGAATATCGCGTCCTGGACCTTGGGGTTCTCGTAGTTGAGGTCCGGCTGGTGGCTGAAGAACCGGTGGAAGAAGAACTGCCGCCTGACCGGGTCGAACGTCCAGTTCGACTCCTCCGTGTCGACGAAGATGACGCGGATGTTCTTGTACTTCTCGTCGGTGTCGCTCCACACGTAGAAGTCGCCGTACGGCCCCTCCGGGTCGCTGCGGGACTGCTGGAACCACTCGTGCGCGTCGGAGGTGTGGTTGAGCGGGAAGTCCATGACGATGCGCATGTTCCGCTCGTGCGCGCGACGCACCAGGTCGCGGAACTCGTCGATGGTGCCGAACTCCGGCAGCACCGCCTTGAAGTCCGAGATGTCGTACCCGCCGTCGCGCAGCGGCGACTGGTAGAACGGCGGCAGCCACAGGGAGTCGATGCCGAGCCACTGCAGGTAGTCGAGCCGGGAGGCCAGGCCCGAGAGGTCGCCCGTGCCGTCGCCGTTGCTGTCGACGAAGCTGCGCACCATCACCTCGTAGAACACCGCCCGCTTGTACCAGGTGGGGTCGCGGGTGAGGCCCGGCAGCTGGATCGGGGCGGTGAAGCTCACGTTCGAGGTCCTCTCGGTCGCCGGGGAGGAGGCGCTGCCGCGATCCTAGGAGCCGGGCCTGTGGGCCCACGGCTGCCGGTTCCGGCGCGACGCGAAGCAGCGTGACGGCCGAGCAGATGGGGACGGGCTTCCTAGACTGCTCGACCGATGCGCATCGTCCCCTCCCCGTACGCCGAAGGCCTCGCCCGCACCGCGGTCGCCCGCCACGACACGCTCGTCGACGGCGTGCCCGTCGCCTGGTGGGAGTACGGCGAGCCCGGCTCCGGCCCCGCCCTGCTGCTCGTGCACGGCTTCCGCGGCGACCACCACGGCCTGGAGCCGGTCGTGTCGTTCCTGCCGGGCGTGCACGTGGTCGCGCCGGACCTGCCCGGCTTCGGCGCCTCCGCGCCGCTGCCCGGCGAGCACTCGATCGACGGCTACGCCGCCTGGCTCGGCCGGTTCGCCGCGGCCGTCGACCTGCCTCCCGACGTGGTCGTGATCGGCCACTCCTTCGGCACGATCGTGGCCGCGAAGGCGCTCGCGGACGGGTTCCCGGCCGCCCGCGCCGTGCTGCTCAACCCGATCGCGTCCCCGGCGCTGCAGGGGCCGAACGCGCTGGGCACGCGGCTCTCCTCCCTCTACTTCGGGGTCGGCGCCGCGCTGCCCGAGCGGGCGGGGAACGCGCTGCTGCAGAGCCGCGTGATCACCCGCGGCGCCGGCGCCTTCCTCGCCAAGACGAAGGACCCGGCGCTCCGCGCGTGGATCCACAACCAGCACGACCGCTACTTCTCCGGCTACGCGAACCGCCGCGTCGTCGTGGAGGCCTTCCACGCCTCCGTCGACCACGACATCACCGAGTGGGCCCGGCGGCTGACCCTGCCGGTGCACCTGGTCGCCGCGGAGCACGACGACATCACGACGCTCGAGGACGTGCGCAGGCTGGCGGCGATGCTGCCGGACGCGACGCTCGCGGTGCTGCGCGACGTCGGCCACCTCGTGCACTACGAGCGGCCGCGCGAGGCGGCGGAGGAGATCGCGTCGGTGACCGGCGTGCCGGTCGCATGAGGCTCGTCGTCGACTGCCGGTACGTGCGCCGGGACGGCCGGCACGACGGCATCAGCCGGTTCACCGCCGGCATCACCGGCGGACTCGGCCGGCGCGTGCCGCTGACGATGCTGATCGACGACGAGCGGCAGCTGGCGCTGCTGCCGGACCTGCCGTGGGCGCGGACCCGGCCGCCCACCTCCCTGCTCGAGCCGCTGATCCCGCGCGTGGTGAACCGGCTGCATCCGGACGTCGTGCTCTGCCCGCTGCAGACCTCCGGATCGATCGGCCGGCGGTACGGGCTCGTGCTGACGCTGCACGACCTCATCTACTACCGGCACCGCACCCCGCCGGCGGAGTTCGCGTGGTGGGTCCGGCTCGGCTGGCGCCTGCTGTACCTCAGCTACCTGCCGCAGCGGCTGCTGCTCGATCGGGCCGACGAGGTCGTCACCGTGTCGGCGACCGTGGAGGAGGAGATCCGGCGGCACCGGCTCACCCGTCGCCGCGTCACGGTCGTGCCGAACGCGGCGGACGGCGCGCCGCTCGCCGCGGCCGCGCCGGGGGAGCGCGGCCGCTCGATCGTCTACATGGGCGCGTTCATCGGCTACAAGGACGTGCCCACGCTCGTCCGCGCTGCCGGCCTGCTGCCGGGCTGGACGCTGCACCTCGCGAGCCGCGTGCCGGCGGGTGTCCGGGCGTCGCTCTCCCGGCTGGCCCGGGACTGCGGCGCGGAGGTCGTCTTCCACGACGGCGTCGACGAGCGGCAGTACGCGGCGCTGCTCGACGGCGCGACCGTGCTCGCCTCCGCCTCCCTCGACGAGGGCTTCGGCCTGCCGGTCGTGGAGGCGATGCAGCGCGGCGTCCCCGTGGTGCTGACGGACGTGCCGATCTTCCGCGAGGTCGGCGGCGACGCGGCCCGGTACGCGCGCGCCAGCGACCCGGCGGACTTCGCGAGGCAGATCCGCGCGCTCGGGGAGCCGGCGGAGTGGGCGGCCCGGTCCGCGGCGTCGCTCGCGCAGGCCGCGACCTACAGCTGGGACGCCTCCGCCGCCCGGCTGCTGCCGGTGCTGGAACGGGTCGCCGCGCTGCCTCGTTGAGGCCGGCTTCCGGTCAGTCCCGGCGATCGGCCTCGTCGTCGGGCGGCAGGAGGTCCTGCGACCAGGGCCGGCCCGCGAACTCGACCAGCTCGAGCGTGCCATCCTGGACGCGGAAGAGGTGGTCGGACCCGTTCGCGATCCGCTCGCCGTCCGGCGGCCACGCCCACCGGGTGGCGTCGCGGACGAGGGAGCCGATGACGCCGCCGTGCGACACGACCAGGACCCGCTGACCCGGGTGCCGGTCCGCGATGGCGAGCAGGGCCGGCGTGACGCGGGCGACCGTCGCCTCGCGGGACTCCCGCGCCTCCAGGCGGCCGCCGAGCTGCGTCTGCACCGCCTCGTCGGTCATCCCCTCCGCGCGGCCGTAGTCGCGCTCGACGAGATCGGCGACGAGCTCCGGCTCCCCGAGCCCGAGCTCGGCGGAGATGATCCTCGCGGTGTCGGCCGCGCGGGACAGCGGGCTCGCGACGACCGCGTCGAAGTGCTGGTCGCGCAGCCGCCTGCCCGCCGCCTCCGCCTGCGCACGACCGGTGTCGTTCAGCGGGATGTCGGTGCGGCCCTGGACGCGGCCGATGCGGTTCCACTCCGTCTCGCCGTGGCGCACGAGGACGAGGTCTGTCATGGTGCGTGCAGTGTACGGGCCGGTCCACCCGCTCGCGGATCCGGACGGATCGGCCGACACGCCGGGATCGAGCCCTCGCGCACGGCGTGTCGCGCCGCCGGTCCGGATCCGCGAGAGGGATCCGGATCCGCGATCAGGGGAGGAGGCGGTCGCGGAGGGCGGCGAGGGTCTCGCTGGTGCCCGCGTCGATCTTCAGCGTCGCCGCGCGGTCGCCCTTCGTCGGGCCGCGGTTCAGGACGACGATCGGGATCCGGCGCCGCCTGGCCAGCTCGAGCAGCCGGATGCCGCTGTTCACGGCGAGCGACGAGCCGGCGATCAGCAGCGCGTCCGCCCTGGTCACGATCGCCGCCGCCTCCGTGAAGCGCTCCTTCGGCACGAACTCGCCGAAGAACACCACCTCCGGCTTGAGGGTGCCGCCGCAGACGGTGCAGTCCGGCACGACGAACGCGGAGACGTCGCCGACGTCCGCGTCGCCGTCGGGGTTCAGCGTGACGGTCGCGCCGCCGACGAACCAGCCGTTCGCGGCCTCGATGCGCTCCGCGACCGCGCCGCGGGCGAACAGCTGCCCGCACCGCAGGCACACCACCCGGTCCACGGAGCCGTGGATCTCGACGACGTGCCGCGACCCCGCCCTGCCGTGCAGGCCGTCGACGTTCTGCGTCGCGATGCCGAGCACGCGGCCGGCGGCCTCGAGGTCGGCGAGCGCCACGTGGCCGCCGTTCGGGCCGGCGGCGAGGAACCGCGGCCAGCCGAGGTAGCTGCCCGCCCAGTAGCGCTGCTGGAAGGAGCCGTCGGAGAGGAACTGCTGGATGGTCATCGGGGTGCGCTTCGGGGAACCGGCTCCGCGGTAGTCCGGGATGCCCGAGTCGGTGCTGATCCCCGCGCCGGTGAGCACGGCGAACCGGCCGGAGAGCAGCTGCGCCGCCTGGTCGAGGAGGTCGGCTGCGGCCCCCTCCGCTGCCTCCGCCGGCGGCCCGCCCCCTGCTGCGGTGCTCGACGGGCCCATAGCCTGGAAGCGTAATCGGGCGGGAGGAGCCGACGATGCGGGTCCTTCCCCTCACCGCCGACGGCCTCGACGACCCCGCGCTCGCCGACTTCACCCGGCTCACCGACGTCGCGCTGCGGCGGCTGCTCGAGCCTGCGGGCGGCCTGTACCTCGCCGAGTCGACCAAGGTCATCGCCCGGGCGATCGGCACGGGCCACCGCCCCCGCGCCGTCCTGACCCGCGCCGAGTGGCTGCCGCAGCTGGAGGGGCTGCTCGCGCCGTTCCCGGACGTGCCCGTGCACGTCGGCGACGACGCCGTGCTCGAGCGGCTGACCGGCTTCCACCTGCACCGCGGCGCGCTCGCCTCCATGCACCGTCCGGACCTGCCCGACCCGGCGACGCTGCTGCGGACCGCCCGCCGGGCCGTCGTGATCGAGGACGTCGTCGACCACACGAACGTCGGGGCGATCTTCCGCAGCGCCGCGGGGCTCGGCGTCGACGTCGTGCTGGTGACGCCGCGGTGCGCCGACCCGCTGTACCGCCGCAGCGTGCGCGTCAGCATGGGCACGGTGCTGCAGGTGCCGTGGACCCGCCTGCCGGAGTGGCGCGAGGCGGCGCCGCTGCTGCACGACGCGGGCTTCACGATCGCGGCGCTCGCGCTCTCGGACCGCGCGGTGCCGCTCGAGACGCTCGCCGACGACCCGCCCGAGCGGCTCGCGCTCGTGGTCGGCACCGAGGGCGACGGGCTCAGCCGGACCGCGCTCGCCGTCGCCGACGTGCACGTCCGCATCCCGATGGGCAACGGGGTCGACTCCCTCAACGTCGCCGCGGCCGCAGCGGTCGCGGTCTGGGCGACGCGCGTCCGCTGAGCCGGGCGCCGCCGGGTTCCGCGACACCCCGTGCCCCCCGGACGGGGGCCATCGGCCGTCCTCCTACACTCGTGCGGTGCCGCGTGAGGAGACCCCCCGCTACGGGCTCCGCCGCCTGGTCGCCGGGCTCTCCGTCGGCATCATCCTGCTCGTGGGCGGCGGGGTGCCGCTGGCGATCGTGGCTCCCGTGCCGCGGGCGGCCGCGGAGGTGTCGCCCGAGATCGTCCGAACGACCGCGGCCGCGAAGGCCGCGCTCCCCGAGTTCGGGTCATCGGCCGTCGGCGCCGTCGGCATGGAGGGGGTGCTCGCCGCGAGCGGCCCGCAGACGCCCAGGCAGCTGGCCAGCATCACGAAGATCGTGACGGCGCTGGTCGTGCTGGACGCGAAGCCGCTCGCGGCAGGCGAGGACGGTCCGACCATCGTGCTCGGACAGCGGGACGTGGACATCCTCGCCTCGGTGATCGCGGCGAACGGCTCATGGGAGCCCGTACAGGTCGGGTGGAAGACGTCCGAGCGGGCCGCGATCGAGACGATGCTCATCCCCTCCGCGAACAACTACGCGGAGTCGCTGGCGATCTGGGCGTACGGGTCGGTGCCGAAGTACCTCGCGGCGGCGAAGGCCTACCTGGCGGCGAAGGGCCTCACCGGCATCACCGTCGTCGACACGAACGGGCTGTCCGCCGCCGATCGCGGCACCCCGGCCGACCTGGTCGAGCTGGGGCGGCTCGCGCTCGCGAGCCCCGTGATCGCGACGGCGGTCGGCAAGCGCACGGCGACCGAGCCGAACGTCGGCGAGCTGGACAACACGAACCTGCTGCTCGGCAGGTTCGGCATCGACGGGCTGAAGACCGGCACCTACGACACGGGCGCGAACCTGCTGTTCAGCGCGGAGGTGGAGGTCGGCGAGCGGCGCGTGCACCTCGTCGGGGTGATCCTCGGCGCGAAGGACCACCCGACCCTCGACGCGCGAGTGATCCCGCTGCTGAAGAGCGTGCAGCGGGGCCTGCACGACCTCCCGCTCGCGACGGCCGGCCAGTCCTTCGGCACCTACCGGACCCGATGGGGCGGGATCGGCAGGGCCGTCGCCGCGACGGACGTCAGCCGCCTGGTATGGGGCAGGGCGACGCTCACCCGCGAGGCGCGCATCGAGTCGATCACCGGGGGCCGCAAGGGCGAGCGGGTCGGCACGGTGCAGTACGTGGTGAACGGCAGCCCGGTGAGCGTGCCGCTCGTGCTGGACCGGGACGTGCTGGCCGCGCCGATCTGGTGGCGCCTGACCCACCCGATCCGCTGACCCGGCCGACGCGAAACGCCCGAGGGCGGCGCCTCCTCGGCGCGTCGCCGCGGCCGCGGATAGCCTGGCTCACCGCATGAGCACCCCTGCACCGCGTCCCCCTGCGACGGGGGCGTCCCGCCTGTTCGACGCAGCACCCGGTGCGCACCAGGCCGCGGCGCTGCCGCCGGCCTTCCCGGACCGCACCCCGTGGGGCGCGGGTCCCCGCCTCCGCCGCTGGCAGGAGGAGGCGCTCGCCGCCTACTTCGAGCGGGAGCCCAGGGACTTCCTCGTCGCGGCGACCCCCGGCGCCGGCAAGACGACGTTCGCCCTGCGGCTCGCGAAGGAGCTGCTCGCTCGCGGCACGATCGACCACGTCACCGTGGTCGCCCCGACCGACCACCTCAAGCGGCAGTGGGCGGAGGCGGCCGAGCGGGTCGCGATCCACCTGAACCCGGCGTTCAGGAACGCGGACGGCTGGCTCGGCCGGCACTGGCACGGGGCCGCGCTGACGTATGCGCAGATCGGCATGGATCCGGCGCTGCACAAGCGGCTGACGGAGCAGGCGCGGACCCTCGTCATCCTGGACGAGGTGCACCACGGCGGCGACGCGCTGTCGTGGGGCGACGGGATGCGGGAGGCGTTCGCGAACGCCGAGCGCCGGCTCTCCCTCTCCGGCACCCCGTTCCGCAGCGACACCGCGCAGATCCCGTTCGTCGAGTACGCCCCGGACGAGCACGGCATCCGCACCTCCATCACCGACTACGCCTACGGCTACCGCCGCGCGCTCGAGGACGGGGTCGTCCGGCCGGTGCTGTTCATGGTCTACTCCGGCGCGATGCGGTGGCGGACCAGCGCGGGGGAGGAGATGTCCGCGCGGCTCGGCGAGGAGACGACGAAGGACATCACCGCTCAGGCGTGGCGCACCGCGCTGTCGCCGGAGGGGGAGTGGATCCCGGCCGTGCTGCGGGCCGCGGACCAGCGGCTCACCGAGGTGCGCAGGCACGTGCCGGACGCGGGCGGTCTCGTCATCGCGACCGACAGGTCCGTCGCCCGGCAGTACGCCCAGCAGCTGCACGCGCTGACGGGGCAGCGGGCGGCGATCGTGCTGTCCGACGAGAAGGAGGCGTCCGACCGGATCGCCGCGTTCGCGGCGGGCACGGAGCGCTGGCTCGTCGCCGTCCGGATGGTGTCCGAAGGCGTCGACGTGCCCCGGCTCTCCGTCGGCGTCTACGCGACGAACGCCTCCACGCCGCTGTTCTTCGCCCAGGCGATCGGCCGGTTCGTGCGGGCGAGGAAGCGGGGCGAGAGCGCCTCCGTGTTCCTGCCGAACGTGCCGATCCTGCTCAAGCTGGCGGAGCAGCTGGAGCTCGAGCGGGACCACGCGCTCGACCGGCCCGAGTCCGGCGACGGGCAGGACCCGATGGTGGGCGGCCTCGACGACGCGGCGCTGGACGCGGCGAACCGGCTCGAGAAGGCGTCGGCGACCCTGGGCGACGACGGTGCGTTCCAGGCGCTCGGCAGCGACGCGACCTTCGATCGGGTGCTGTACGACGGCGGCGAGTTCGGCTTCGAGGCCGAGGTCGGCAGCGAGGAGGAGCTCGACTTCCTCGGCCTGCCCGGCCTGCTCGAGCCCGACCAGGTGCGCGACCTGCTGAAGCACCGGCAGGCGAAGCAGAGCCGCGGTCGCAAGGCGGCCCCGCCCGCGAAGGCCGAGGCGACCTCGCTCGCG
>NZ_CAXTOQ010000113.1:0-11221 GCF_964245895.1 uncultured Amnibacterium sp. | reverse complement strand
CGCGCTGCCCGGGCTGTCGGACGCGCCGGGCGGCGGGGCGGTGCTGCGCCTGCGGGCGGAGGGGAGCCCGCAGGCGGTGCGGGCGCAGATCTTCGTGGTCGCGAGCGGGCTGCGGGTCGGCGCCGCGGCGCTCGGCTCCGCGATCGCGGGCGCGCTCGCCGGGCTGGAGCCGTCCCTGCTGCTCGCGCTGATCGCGGCGACCTGGTTCGCGTCGGTGCCGATCCTGCTGCTCGGCAGGAGCGCCGCGCCGGAGGTCAGGCCGGCCGGATGATCCCGGCCCGCAGCCCCAGCACGTACATCCGGCACCCGAGGCAGAAGCCGAAGACCGAGTTCAGGAACGCCGCGACGAACGCGAGCGCCGCGAGCACGACGAGCCCGGGGGTGAGGCCGAACGCGCCGAGCACGACGCCCAGGAACGTGATGACGAAGCCGACGCCCTGCGCGAAGGTCGGCGGCGCCGCCGCCTCCAGCTCGGCTGGCGGGCGCAGGCGCGGCCGGATCACGGCGCGGAACAGGCGCCCGTACGGGTGCCGCGCGATCCCGGCGAAGGCGCCCCAGGCGAACACCGCGCAGATCGCGGCCAGCAGCACCGTCGCCGCGACCCCGGAGACGGCGAGCGCCAGGAAGAGGTCGACGAGCAGCAGCACGGCCGTGATGCCCGCGCCGAAGCGGGGCCCGCGGGGGTCGATGCGGTCGGGGTCAGCGGGCATGGGGGCCTCCGAGGACGGACTCGAGCTCGCGGTCGACGACGTCCCGGCGGGGCGGTCCGCCGAAGCGGGCGCGGATGCGCCGGTCGGCGTCGACGACGAGGGTGGTGGGGGTCTGCAGCACGTGGAAGCGGTCCGCGAGGTCGGGCCGGCGGGCCAGGTCGATCTCGACGTGCACGACGCCGGGCGCCTGCGCGGCGACCTCGCGCAGGAGGCGCGCGGTGCCGGGGCAGGAGGAGCAGGTCGGCGAGGAGAGCTGGACGAGGGTGGCGCGGTCCCCGAAGGTCGTTGCGGCGCCGAGGTCCGACTGGCCGATCGTCTCGCCGGAGCCCCGCCGGGCCCGGCCTGCCAGGACGCGCTGGAGCACGCCGAGCGCGGCCGCGACGAACACGAGCGCGGCGAGCGCCGCGAGCGCGACCTGCGGGGACATGCGCAGAGGGTAGGGATGCGGCGCGCGCCCGGCGGCTTCATGACGGTTCGTGACGGTTTGCGCGCTCCCGCGTCGCGCGGTGGTGGCGGATTGCTCGGTGCGCCGGCGGGTCGCGCGGTGCTCCGCACCCTCGCGCGGTGGGTAGTCCTACCGCGCGAGGGTGCCGGTAGCGCGCGGAGGGCGCGGGTACCGCGCGGAGGGTGCGGGTACCGCGCGGAGGGTGCGGGTACCGCGCGAGGGTGCAAGTACCGGACGATGCGGTGCCAGTACCGCGCGAGCGCGAGGGGGCGGAGCCGATCGCGAGGGGGCGGCTACCGGTCTCCGCCCAGGCGCACCGCGCGGCGGACGGCGAGCCGCAGCTCCATCTCGTGCACGACGAGCGCGGCGAGGTCGTCGAGGGTCTCGAGCTCGCGGTCGGTGACGGGATGCCGGCCCCGGTCGGCGACCGCGAGCACGCCGAGGTCGATCCCCTCCGCGGTGATCAGCGGCGCGGCGACCACCGTGCCGAGGCCCGCGGCGATCGCGACCGGCGGCACGTCGGCGTCGTGCAGCACGGTCGTGCGCTGCTCCAGCCCGGCGCGACCCTCGATCGGCAGCGCCAGCTGATCGCACTCCACGCCGATGCGGGACTTGAACCACAGGCGGTCGCTGTCGGCCAGGCCGACGACGGCGACGGGCATGTCGAGGCTCCGCGCAGCGAGCGCGGTGATGCGGTCGAACCCGCCGTCGGGCGGGGTGTCGAGCAGGTCGTACCGGCGCAGGGCCGCGACCCGGTCCGACTCCGAGGCCCGCGGGGGCGGGCCGGCGTCGATCCGGCCGATCACGAAGCGCCGGAAGCCGAGCTCGACGTCACCGGGCGCCGGACGGTCGGCGGGGCGCCGGGCGGTCATCGCGCGGATCAGCTCGGCCGCCTCGGCCGGCACCCCGGAGGGGATCTCGGGCTCCCGCTCGAGCCGGGCGAGCGCGGCCTCGAGCACGGTGCCCGTGTAGGCGGGCCGCCCGGTGAGCGCCTCGAGCAGCACGAGCCCGAGCGAGTACACGTCGGTCGCCGGCGTCAGCGGCGTCCCCTCGACCTGCTCGGGGCTCAGGTACGCGGCGGTGCCGGTCGTCTGCTCCTCCGGCCGGTCCGCGCCGCCGCGCAGCAGGGCGATGCCGAAGTCCGCCAGCTTCCCGCGCAGCCGGCGGCCGCCCAGCCCGGACAGCAGCACGTTCGCGGGCTTCACGTCGCGGTGGATGATCCCGTGCCGGTGCACGTACTCGAGCGCGCCCGCGAGATCGAAGCCGAGGTAGCCGACCTCCACGGGCGTGAGCGGCCCGGCGCGGAGGCGGGTGCGCAGGTCCGCCCCCTCCACGAGCTCGAGCACGAGGTACACCTGCGGCGACTCCGGGATGGTGAGGTCGATGCCGGCATCCAGCAGGGTCACCAGACCGTGGTGGCTCATCGCGGCGAGCAGCCGCGCCTCCACCTCCTGGGCGCGCAGGTCGGCGGGCTCGCTCGCGCGGGCGGTGAACACCTTGATCGCGACGTCGCGGCCGAGCAGCTCGTCGCACGCCCGCAGGACCACGGAGGCGCCGCCGCGGCCGAGGGGCTCGCCCAGGCGGTAGCGGTCGTGCAGGACCGCGGGCAGCGCACGCGCTCGCGCCGTGTCGGGCATGCTGCCTCCCCGGTCCGCCTCCGATCACGGTATGGGCGCGGCCGCGGCGAGGCGCGCGCGTCCAGGGAAGCCCCAGGGGAGTTCCCGGCCGCGTCCAGGGGAGTCCGGCCCCTCCACGGACCCGCGCCCGCTGTGCGATCCTCGGGTCCGGTCGCGAGGAGGCGCAGTGGCGGACGCGGATGTCCTGGTGGTCGGCGGCGGGCTCGCCGGGCTCGTCGCCTGCGCCGAGCTGACCGCGGCGGGCCGGCGGGTGCTGCTCGTCGAGCAGGAGGGGGCGGCGAACCTCGGCGGCCAGGCGTGGTGGAGCTTCGGCGGCCTCTTCCTGGTGAACAGCCCCGAGCAGCGCCGCTGGGGCATCCGCGACTCGGCCGACCTCGCCTGGCGGGACTGGCGGGGCAGCGCCCAGTGGGACCGGCTGGAGGACGAGGACCGCTGGGGCGCCGCCTGGGGCGAGGCGTACGTGGCGTTCGCGGCCGGGGAGAAGCGGGCCTGGCTGCTCGAGCAGGGCGTCCGGCTGACGCCGCTCGTCGGATGGGCGGAGCGCGGCGACGGCCGGGAGGGCGGGCACGGCAACTCCGTGCCGCGCTTCCACCTGCCGTGGGGCACGGGCACGGGGATCTCCGGGCCGTTCGCCGCGAAGGCGCGCGCTGCGGCCGCCGCGGGGCTGCTCGGGTTCCGGTTCCGGCACCGGGTCGACGCGCTGGTCGTCGAGGAGGGGGCGGTCACGGGCGTGCGCGGCACGGTGCTCGCGCCCGACGACGCCCCGCGCGGCGTCGCCTCCAACCGGACGGGGACGGGCGAGTTCGTGCTCACCGCGGGGGCGGTGGTGCTCGCCACCGGCGGCATCGGCGCGGACCACGCCCTCGTGCGCTCGATGTGGCCGGCGCGGCTCGGCACCCCGCCGGCGACGATGCTGACCGGCGTGCCCGCGCACGTCGACGGCCGCATGCTCGCGATCGCGGAGGCGGCCGGCGCGCGCGTGGTCAACAAGGACCGGATGTGGCACTACACGGAGGGCGTCGCGAACCACGACCCGATCTGGGCGGGGCACGGCATCCGGATCCTCCCCGGTCCGTCGTCGGTCTGGTTCGACGCGCTCGGCCGGCGGCTGCCCGCGCCGGGCATCCCGGGCCACGACACGCTCGGCACGCTGCGGCTGCTGCGCGCGGACCCGGACCTCGCGCCCTACGACCACTCCTGGTTCGTGGCGTCGCAGAAGGTGGTGGAGAAGGAGTTCGCGCTCTCCGGCTCCGAGCAGAACCCCGACCTGACGGACCGCGACCTGCGGCTGCTGGTCCGCACCCGGCTCGGCAGCGGGCCGACGCCGCCGGTCGCCGCGTTCGAGGAGCGCGGGGAGGACTGGGTCGTCGCCGACGACCTGCCCGCCCTCGTCGTCGGGATGAACCGCATCACGCCGCAGGCGCCGCTCGACCCGGCCGGGATCGAGCGGCAGCTGCGGGAGCGGGACGACCAGGTGATGGACCGGGCGAGCACCGATCCGCAGGCCCGCAGCATCCGGCGGGGGCGGGCGACGCGCAGCGACCGCTTCACCCGGGTCGCCGCGCCGCACCGGATCCTCGACCCGAAGGCCGGTCCGCTCGTCGCGGTGCGGCTGCGGATCGTGACCAGGAAGACGCTCGGCGGCATCCAGACCGACCTCGAGGGACGGGCGCTCGGTGCCGACGGCCGGCCGTTCCCCGGCCTCTACGCCGCGGGCGAGGTCGCCGGCTTCGGCGGCGGGGGAGCCCACGGGTACAACGCGCTCGAGGGCACGTTCCTCGGCGGCTGCCTCTTCACCGGCCGCGTCGTCGGCAGGAGCCTGGCCGCCGCCCTCTGAAGGCGTTCCCAGATCCGGGGATCCCGCGCGATCCCCGGATCGAGGAACACGTCCAGCGCGGTAGCGTCCGGGGAGTTGGACGAGCGTCCAACTCGAGGCGGAGGTGGACGTGCAGCGCATCGCGGTCGCGGACCGGCGGGTCGCGCTGCTCGACGCCGCGGTCGCGGTCGTCGCCAGGGACGGCATGGCGCGGGCCACCACCCGGGCGATCGCCGCCGAGGCGGGCATGCCGACGGCGAGCTTCCACTACGTGTTCGCCTCCTACGACGCGATGGTCGGGCAGCTGGTCGAGGCGGTCCTCGACGCGCAGCAGCAGGGCGTCGCGGCGGCGGTCGGGGACGCCGCGACCCTGCGCGACTTCACCGCGGGCGCGCTGCAGGGCTGGCTCGACCGGGCGAGCGCGGATCCGGACCAGGAGCTCGCGCTGCACGAGGTCGTCGCCTGGAGCCGCTCGTCGCCCGAGCTGCACCACCTCGCCCGCGCCGTGTACGCGCGGTACGAGTCGGCGGTCGCGGCGTTCGTCGCCGACGCAGAGCAGCGCTTCGGCGTGCGGTGGCGGCTGCCGTCCGCCGACGTCGCGCGGTTCGTGCTGGTGATCACGGGCGGCGTCGCCGCGCGGTGGGTCGTCGACCGCGACGACGCCGCGGCGCGCACCTCCCTCGCCGTCGGCGCGGAGGCGGTGCTGGGCCTCGGCGCGGAGGCGGACCGGTGACCGTGCTCGAGCCGGTCACGCACGTCGGCCGCCGGTGGATCGCGCCGTTCACGGTCGCCTGGCTGGGCGTCTGGCTCGCGCAGCTGACCGTGATCCAGCTGCTGCTGCCCGCGCAGGTCGCGGACGCCGGCGCGCCGCAGGACTTCCTCGGCACGATCGTGCGCTTCGGCTGGGTCTCGGCGGTCGCCGGCCTCGCCGCGCTCGTCGCCTTCCCGCTCGTCGGCGCGCTGTCCGACCGGACCGCCTCCCGGTTCGGGCGCCGCCGCCCGTGGATCGCCGGCGGCACGCTGCTGTTCGCGGCGGGGCTGGTGCTGCTCGGCGCGCAGGAGGAGGTGGCCGGGCTCGCGGTCTGCTGGGCGATCGCGCTCGCGGGCTTCGCGGTCGTCGCCTCCGCCCTGACCGCGCTGATCGCGGACCAGGTGCCCGTCGACCAGCGCGGCGTCGTCTCCTCCTTCGTCTCGGTGCCGCAGGCGATCGGCACCATCGCCGGGCTCGCGCTGGTCGAGACGCTCGCGCTGCCGGTGCTCGGCTCCTACGCCGCGGTCGCGCTGGTGCTCGTCGTGCTCGTCGTGCCGCTGCTCGTCGCGCTGCCCGACCCGCCCGCCGCCGTCCCGAGGACCCCGCTGCGGCTCGGCCGCGTCCTGTCGTCGATGTGGATCGACCCGCGCACCCATCCCGACTTCGCGTGGACCCTCGCCGGGCGGCTGCTCGTCAACCTGGGCAACGCGATCGGCACGACCCTGCTCCTGTACTTCCTGTCCGTCGGGCTGCGCGATCCGGACGCGGAGGCGGACCTGATCCCGCTCGTCCTCGTCTACCTGGTCGCCCTGCTGGTCGCGACCCTCGCTGCCGGTCGGGCCAGCGACCGGCTGGGCCGGCGGCGGGTCTTCGTCGGCGTCGCCGCCGCCCTGCAGGCGGTCGCCGCGCTGCTGCTCGCGATCGCGCCGGCCTACGGCACGGCGCTCGTCGCGGGCGCGTTCCTCGGCGCCGGGTACGGGGTGTTCCTCTCGGTCGACCAGGCGCTCGCGACCCAGGTGCTGCCGGACCCGGCCGATCGCGGGAAGGACCTCGGGATCATGAACGTCGCGCTCGCGGTGCCGCAGGCGTTCGGCCCGCTGTGCGGCGCCGCCCTCATCGCGGTGTCCGGCGGGTTCCCGGCGCTGTTCGTCGGCGCCGCGGTCCTGTCGGCGCTCGGCGCCGCGTCGGTCGCGCGGGTGCGGGGCGTCGCATGATCCCGCTGCCCGAGCCGGCCGCGACGCCGTGGCGCGACCCCGCCGCGTTCTGGCCGGGCGTGCTGGAGGCGACCGCCGCGCTCGATCCGCCGTTCGGGGTGCTGGCCGTCGACGCGCTCGCGTGGAACGCGCACGACCTCCTGCGCCGGGCGGCGGGCACGCCCATCCGCCTCGCCTCGAAATCCCTCCGGGTGCGGGAGGCGATCGAGTCGGTGCTCGCGCTGCCCGGCTGGCACGGCGTGCTCGCCTACTCGCTGCGGGAGGCGCTGTGGCTCGCCGCGACGGTCGACGACGTCGTGCTCGGCTACCCGACCGTCGATCGCGGCGCGATCGCGGCGCTCGCCGCCGACGAGGAGGCCGCGCGGCGGATCACGCTGATGGTCGACTCGGTCGCCCACCTCGACCTGGTCGACGCGGTCGTGCCGCCCGGCGCGCGGCCCCAGCTGCGGGTCGCCCTCGAGCTGGACATGAGCATCGACCTGCCCGTGCTCGGCCACCTCGGCGTGCGACGCTCGCCGCTCACCGACTCGGCCGCCGCGATCGCGCTGGGGCGGGAGGTGGTCCGCCGGCGGGGCTTCCGCCTGGTGGGCCTGATGGGCTACGAGGCGCAGGTCGCCGGCGTCGTCGACCGCTACGGCGCGAACCGGGCCTACGAGCGGGTCGTCGCCGCCGTGAAGCGCCGCTCGATCGCGGAGACCACCGAGCGGCGCGCGCTGGCGGTCGCCGGGCTGCGGCGCATCGCCGAGCTCGAGTTCGTGAACGGCGGCGGCACCGGCTCCATCGAGTCGACGAGCGCCGACGCCTCCGTCACCGAGCTGACGGCCGGCAGCGGGCTGCTCGGCGGCCACCTCTTCGACCGGTACCGCGCCTTCCGGCCCGCGCCCGCCGCCGCTTTCGTGCTCTCGGTCGTCCGGACGCCCGCACGCGGCGTCGCGACCCTCGAGGGCGGCGGCTGGATCGCCTCCGGACCCGTCGGAGGCGACCGTCGCCCGCTGCCCGTCTGGCCCCCGGGCCTGGCGTACCAGCCGCGCGAGCAGGCGGGGGAGGTGCAGACCCCGCTGTCCGGCGCGGACCTGCGCGTCGGCGACCGCGTCGTGCTGCGGCACACCAAGTCGGGTGAGCCGGCCGAGCGCCTCGCCGAGTACGCCCTGGTGAGGGACGGCACCGTGCAGGGCACGACGGCCACCTACCGGGGCGAGGGGAGGACGTTCACGTGAGCGGACGCGGGTGGACGAACTGGGGGCGCACCAGCCGCTCGACGCCGGCGGAGATCGTGCGGCCGAGGTCGGCGGAGGCGGTCGCCCGGGCGCTGCGCCGCGCCTCCGCGGCGGGCCTGCCCGTGCGGCCGGTCGGCGCCGCGCACAGCTTCACCGCGCTCGCCCGCACCGACGGGGTGCTGCTCGAGACCCGCGGGCTCGCCGGGCTGCGCGGGGTGGACCGCGACCGCGGCCGCATCACCGTCGGCGGGGGCACCACGATCGGGGCGACCGCGCGGCTCGCGAACCGCTTCGGGCTCGCGTTCCAGAACCTCGGCGACATCGACCACCAGACGATCGCGGGCGCGATCAGCACGGGCACGCACGGCACGGGCGGCGCGTTCGGCCCCATCGCGTCGCAGGTCGTCGGCCTGCAGCTGGTCACCCCGGGCGGCGAGGTGCTCGAGATCGGCGAGGACGACCCGCTGCTGCCGGCCGCCCGGGTCTCCCTCGGGGCGCTCGGGGTGATCACGGCGGTGACCGTGCAGTGCGTGGCCGCGTTCGGGCTCGCCGCCGAGGAGCGGACGGAGGTGCTCGAGCCGGTGATCGCGGGCTTCGGGGACCGCGTCGCGGCGGCCGATCACTTCGAGCTGTACTGGTTCCCGGGCACCGGGGTCGCGCTCACGAAGACGAACACGCGCATCCCCGCCGGCGAGGTCGGGCCCCGCTCCTCCCGGGTGCGGCGGCTCGTCGACGACGAGCTGCTGTCGAACGGCGTCTTCGAGCTGACCTGCCGGCTCGCGCGCCAGGCTCCCCTGCTGGTCCCCCCGATCAACCGCGTCGCCGCGCACACCGTCGCCGAGCGCGCGTACCGCGCGCCGTCGCACCAGGTGTTCGCCTCCCCGCGGCGCGTGCGGTTCGCGGAGGCGGAGTGGGCGGTGCCGCTCGAGCAGCTGCCGCAGGCGTTCGACGCGTTCCGGACCGCGCTGCGCCGCAGCCGGCTGCGGATCTCGTTCCCCGTCGAGGTGCGCGCGGCCGCCGCGGACGGCTCCGCATGGCTCAGCACCTCCTTCGGCCGGCCGACCGGCTACATCGCCGTGCACTGCTACGCCCGCGACGTGCAGCGGGACTACTTCCGGCTCGCCGAGCGCGTCTTCCGCGGCTACGACGGGCGGCCGCACTGGGGCAAGCTGCACACCCGCGACGCCGCCGACCTGCGCGGCCGCTACCCGCGGTTCGACGACTTCCTCGCGGTGCGCCGCCGCCTCGACCCCGGCGGGCTGCTGCGCAACCCGCACCTGGACCGCGTGCTCGGCCTGCCGTGAGCGAGCGCGAGAACTTCGGCAGGCTGCTCGTGCTTCAGCAGGCCGTGGCGGTCCCTTTGAGCCTGTTGAAGCGCGCATGGCCTGCCGAAGTGCTCGGGCGGCCTGCTGGAGTGCTTCCGCAGCCTGCCGAAGTGCTCGCTCCCGAGCACGACAGCAGGACGATTTCACAACAGCAGGAGATTCCGGCCTGATTTCTCGTGCCGAAGCGAAGATCTCCTGCTGTCGTGCTCGAGAATTCCTGCTGAAGCGAGAATCTCCTGCTGTCGTGCTCCGGACTTCCTGCCCAAGGCAGTTCTTCCTGCTGTCGTGCTCCGGACTTCCTGCCGAGATGCGTGTTTCCTGCTGTCGTGCTCGAAGCGGGAGGGGCACTGTCGGCGGGGTCCGGCCGAAACCCGGGCCCCGATCATCCCGAGCACGACAGCAGGAAGTTCTCACAACAGCAGGAGATTCCGGGCCGATTTCTCCTGCTGAAGCGAGTGGTTCCTGCTGTCGTGCTCGAGAATTCCTGCTGAAGCGAGGATCTCCTGCTGTCGGGCCGGCGCGGCGCGAGGCGGCGCGAGGCGGCGGTCAGGGGACCAGCACGAGCCGATCGTCCGTCGTCGGCGCCTCCGCCCACGCGGCCGTGACGTCGCGGAGGGGGACCGCGCGCGCCGCGACCTCGTAGCCGCCGGTCGTGATCGCGGTCGCCAGCCGCGGCAGCTCGGCGAGGATGCCGCGGGTCGGCACCGAGCCCTGGCCGCTGCCGACGAGCCGGAGGTCGGTGGCGCGCAGCGCGGCGGAGGGGATCGGCGACTCGAGGCCGGCCGTGGACCCGATCTGCACCCAGGTGAGCGGGCGGTCGTCGTCCGCGCGCGCCGGCACGATCGCCCGCATCGCGGCGGCGGTCGGGGCGCCCCAGACGTAGTCGAGCACCACGTCGAGGTCGCGGCCCGCCTCCGCGAGGTCGGCCCGCACCGCCTCCTGGTCGCGGCGGAGATCGACGAGCGCGTCCGCCCCGAGCGCGGGCAGCGCGGCGAGCCGCCGCCCGTCGCGCCCGGCGGCGGTGACGTGCGCGGCGCCGAAGTGCTTCGCGATCTGCACCGCCATCCGGCCCGCGCTACCGGTCGCGCCGAGCACGAGCACGCGTGCGCCGGTCGGCAGCGCGATGCGGCGGGTGAGCGCGATCCAGGACGACATCGCGGGGTTCATCGCCGCGGCGATCCGAACGGGGTCGACGCCGTCGGGCAGCACGACGCTGCGCCGCGGATCGATCGGCGTGCGCTCCGCCATCGCGCCGAGGGCGGCGTCGGGCAGCAGGAAGTAGCGCAGCACGCCCTCCGGGTCCCGGCCGACGCCGTCGATGCCGGGGACCAGCGGCAGCGCCTCCGTGCTCGTGTAGTGCGTGCCGTCCGCCTGGGAGCGGACGCGGGGGTGGATGGCGGACGCGAGGACCTCGACGAGCACCTCCCCGCTCGCGGGCTGCGGCTGCGGCACCTCCCGGTACGCGGGCGGGCGGTCGAACGCGTCGACGACGGCGGCATGCATGGGCGGATCCTTCCCTCGGGGGTATAGTTGGGAACATCAACTATAATGATTGGGGTTCCCAACGATGTCAACCGAGGCCGACGATCGCGCGCTGGGCGACGCGCTGGCGCGGATGTCCTTCGAGGTGATGAGCCGGCTCACGCAGCTGGCCGCCGAGGAGGGCATGTCGCTGACGCAGCTGCGGGTGCTCGGCGTGCTGCGCGACCGACGGCCGCGGATGGCCGAGCTGGCGAAGGGGCTCGGCCTCGACCGCTCGAGCGTGACCGGGCTGATCGACCGTGCGCAGTCCCGCGGGCTCGTCGAGCGCGTGCCGGAGGAGGGGGACGGCCGCGTCGTGCGCGTCGCCCTGACCGCGGAGGGCGTGCTGGCCGCGCAGCGGATGACCGCGCGGATGGCCGAGCTGCTCGCGGACGTCGTCGCGCCCCTGCCCGCGGCAACCAGGGCGTCCCTCCGCGCGGGGCTCGAGCAGGCCTTCGCCTCCCGCGGATAGTGGTCTGACTCGGAAGCTCGTCGGGGGGCGAAGCGCTGACCGCGTCGGTTCGATGCCGGTCGCGCGATAGGTGTGGCGTCGCGCGGTACGCATGCGTACCGCGCGACGCCACG
>NZ_CAXTOQ010000112.1:0-11310 GCF_964245895.1 uncultured Amnibacterium sp. | reverse complement strand
ACGGCGCCGATGTAGACGGTGCCGTCCTCCTCGATGGAGATGTCGGCGCCGGTGGAGTCCTGGATCCCGTTGATCGTCTTGCCCTTCGGGCCGATCAGCTCGCCGATCTTGTCGACGGGGATCTGCACGCTGATGACGCGGGGCGCGGTCGGCGCCATCTCGTCGGGCGCGTCGATCGCCTGGTTCAGGACGCCGAGGATCGTGAGGCGCGCCTCACGGGCCTGCTGCAGCGCGCCGTCCAGCACCGACGACGGGATGCCGTCGAGCTTGGTGTCGAGCTGGATCGCCGTGACGAACTCGCTGGTGCCGGCGACCTTGAAGTCCATGTCCCCCAGCGCGTCCTCCGCGCCGAGGATGTCGGTGAGGGTCGCGTACTGCGTCTCTCCGTCCACGGTGTCGGACACGAGGCCCATCGCGATGCCCGCGACAGGTGCCTTCAGGGGCACGCCCGCGTTCAGCAGCGACAGGGTGGAGGCGCAGACGGAGCCCATCGAGGTCGAGCCGTTCGACGAGAGCGCTTCGGACACCTGACGGATCGCGTAGGGGAACTCCTCGCGCGGCGGCAGCACCGGCACGAGCGCGCGCTCGGCCAGGAAGCCGTGCCCGATCTCGCGACGCTTCGGCGACCCGACCCGGCCGGTCTCACCGGTGGAGTAGGGCGGGAAGTTGTAGTGGTGCAGGTACCGCTTCTTCGTGATGGGCGACAGCGAGTCGATCTGCTGCTCCATCTTCAGCATGTTCAGCGTGGTGACGCCCAGGATCTGGGTCTCGCCGCGCTGGAAGATCGCCGAGCCGTGGACCCGCGGGATGACCGCGACCTCGGCGTCGAGCGGGCGGATGTCCTTCAGGCCGCGGCCGTCCATGCGGACGCCCTCGCTGAGGATCCGGCCGCGGACGACCTTCTTGGTGACCGACTTGTACGCGCCGGAGACCTCGCCGAGGGCGGAGGCGGGCAGCTCGCCGGTCTCCACCTTCGCCTGGACGGCGTCCTTGACGCGCGACTTCAGTGCGTCGTCGGCGTCCTGCCTCTCGGTCTTGCCGGCGATCCGGTAGACGTCCTGCAGCTCCGACAGCGCGAGGTCCTCGACCACCGCGTAGGTCGCCTCCGAGTAGGGCAGGAACACCGGGTACTCGCGGGTCTCCTTGGCGGCCTGCTTCGCGAGCTCGGCCTGCGCCTCGACGAGGAGCTTCAGGAACGGCTTCGCGGCCTCGAGGCCCTGGGCCACGACCTCCTCGCTCGGCTTCACCGCGCCCGCGCGGATCTTCTCGAACGCGGTCTCGGTCGCCTCGGCCTCGACCATCATGATCGCGACGTCGCCGGTCTCGGTGACGCGGCCGGCGACGGTCAGGTCGAAGACGGCGTCCTCGAGCTGCGCGAACGTCGGGAACGCGACCCACTGGCCGTCGATGAGGGCCAGGCGGACGCCGCCGATGGGGCCGCTGAACGGCACGCCGGACAGCTGGCTGGAGGCGGAAGCGGCGTTGATCGCGAGGGCGTCGTAGAACTCGCCGGGCGCGATCGAGAGGACCGTGATGACGATCTGGACCTCGTTGCGGAGGCCGGTGATGAACGACGGGCGCAGGGGCCGGTCGATCAGGCGGCAGACCAGGATCGCCTCCGTGGAGGGACGGCCCTCGCGGCGGAAGAACGAGCCGGGGATCTTGCCGGCGGCGTAGGACCGCTCCTCGACGTCGACCGTCAGCGGGAAGAAGTCGAACTGGTCCTTGGGGTGCTTGCCGATGCTCGTCGCGGACAGCAGCATCGTGTCCTCGTCGAGGTACGCGGCGACGGAACCCTGCGCCTGCTGCGCGAGGCGACCGGCCTCGAAACGGATGGTGCGCTTGCCGTACTTGCCGTTGTCCAGAACGGCTTCGGCGGACTTGATCTCGGGACCCTCCAAGAGGCGTCTCCTTCTGTGTCTGGCGTCATTCGGACGCGCTTCGGGAACAGACGGAGATCAGCGGGGAGGAGCGTGGCAAGCCGCGGCGGGCGCACCTCGATGGTGCGTCTCGCCGTCGGCCCCTGGTCATCAGTAGAAGAACGCGGGTCCCGTGACCCGAGGTCCACCACTAACGACCAGCTCCCAGCCGGTCTGCTCCGGTGCCCCGCGCTCGCGCGAGGCGGAATCATGGTACCAGGCGGCGTGTCGGGCTCCCCGGCACCTTCGCGGATCCGGATTCCTCTCGCGGATCCGGAGATCCTGAGCGACACGCCGCGTCCGGCGACCGCGCCACGGCGTGTCGTCGGATCCATCCGGATCCGCGAGGGGAGGCGGCGTCGCCGCTCAGACGCGGTAGCCCGTCATCCAGGCCGAGCCCCGCTCGGTCACGACCGTGCGGAGCAGCACCCGCATGACCGCCTCCTGCACCCGCATCCCGAGGGGGCCGGGGATCTTGCTGCTGCTCGACCGCGCGCCCGCCGAGACGATCCGCTCGACCCGGCGCCGCCGAGCCGACTCGAAGCGCGCGAGCGCCGTGGCCGGGTCCTCCGCGCCACGCAGCTCCCGCGCGAGGACGACCGCGTCCTCGAGCGCCAGCGAGGCGCCCTGCCCCGAGCTGGGCGAGGGCGCGTGGGCGGCGTCGCCGATCAGGACGACGCTCCCCCGGCGCCAGCACGGCACCGTCGGGAGGTCGTAGGTGCTGTCGCCGGCCAGCTCGAGCACGCCCGCGCGGATCAGGTGCTCCGCGTCGCCCGGGTCGCCGGCGACGAGCCCCGCGAGGCGGTCGCGCCACGCGTCGCCGCTCGTCGCGGCCCGCACGTCGCGGGCGATCTCCGGCTCCGGCACGTTGACGAACCACACGACGTCGCCGGCGGGCGTCGGATGCGCGCCGAAGAACGCGCGACGACCGAACACCATGGTCCACGCGCGCTGCTCCAGCCTCGCCGCGACCGGAGTCCCGCGGGTGATCCCGCCGAAGTTCGTCAGCCCGACGTACCGCGGCGCGGGTGCTCCGGGATCGATCGCTGAGCGGACCACGGACCGGACGCCGTCGGCCCCGATCAGCACATCGGCGTCGACCCGCTCGCCGCCGTCGAGCTCGACCGTCGTGCCGTCGACCCCTCGCACGGCCGCGCCCCTGCGCACCGCGATGCCGCGCCGCACCGCCTCCGCCGTGAGCACCCCGACCAGGTCCGATCGGCGGAGCGTGAGCCCGCGCAGCCCGGAGGCGAGCGGCACGCCGATCGACACGCGGCCGAGCGGGGTGCCGCTCGCGCCGACCAGCAGGTGCGTGTCGGTCGGGAAGCCCACGTCGGCCAGCCGCGGCAGGACGCCGAGCGCCGCCGCCGCGGCGAGGCCGTTCGGCGCGAGCGTCAGGTAGGAACCGCCCGCCGCCGCCGCTTCGTCCCTCCGCTCGAGCACGATCGCCTCGATGCCGGCGTCCTCCAGCGCGAGCGCCGCTGCGCCGCCGGCCACCCCACCGCCCACAATGAGTGCACGCATTCGGTTCCCTTCGGATGTCGTACTGTTCGAATATCGAAAGGATAGTGCGGATGAGCGAGCCGAGGCAAGCCGCGATGGCGGACATCGGGCTCGCGATGCAGCGCTACCAGCGCAGCGTGCAGGCCTTCGACGACGCGGTCGGCCGCCGGCTCGGGCTCGGGCCCGCGGACCTGCGATGCCTCGACTGGCTCGCGGACGGTCCGAAGACGGCCGGCGAGCTCGCTCGCGGTGCCGGCCTGAAAGCCGCGGCGACCACCGCGCTCCTCGATCGGCTCGAGCGCCGCGGCCTCGTCGAGCGGTTCGCGGACGAGGACGACCGGCGGCGGGTGCTCGTCCGCATGACGGCGGATGCCGAGCGCGAGGTGGGCGCGCTCTACGGTCCGATGGTCGTCGAGGGCGTCGGGGTGTTCGACGGACTGGGCGCCGAGGACCTCGAGCGGCTGCGCCGGCTGCTCCTCCGCATGACCGACCTCACAGACCGGCACCGCGCCCGCGTCGAGGGCGACTGACCCTCTCGCGGATCCGGACCGAAGCGGCGACACGCCGGGTTCCGACGCTCGGGCACCGGCGTGTCGCCTCGTTCATCCGGATCCGCGAAGCATCTCCGGATCGGCGAAAGGTATCCGGATCCGCGAGCGTCAGGTCGGGGTGATCTTGCTCGGGTTCAGGTTCCGGCCCGGGTCCGTCGCGGCGAACAGGCCCTCGAGGACGCCGATGCCCTGCTCGGACAGCACGTCCGGCAGCCAGGCCGCGTGCTCGACGCCGATGCCGTGGTGGTGGCTCGGCACGCCGCCCAGGTCGATGAACGCCTGCTGGATCGCCGACTTGACCACGTCGTACTCCGCCTCGGGCTCGTCGCCCATCACGAACGCGAAGGTGAAGTAGAGGCACGCCCCCGAGTGGTACGAGTGCGACAGGTGGCTCATGATCCAGCCCTTGCGGCCGAGCGACTCGTAGGCGGCCTCCGCCGCGGCGATCACGCCGTCGTGCATGGCGTCGAGGCCGGCCCACGGCACGCTCGTCTCCGACACGTCCCCGGCGGTCCCGCGGTCGAGCAGGAAGTCGCGGAGGTAGGGGGTGTCGAACTTCTTCTGGTCGTAGAGCACCCCGGGTCCGGTGCCGACCCCGATGCCGCCGCTGCGCTTCACGGCCTTCTCGACCACCTTGCGCTGCGCCGCGACGTGCGCCGGCGTGCCCTCGTAGCCGATGAACGAGAGGCACATCTCGTCGAGGTCCCAGCCGCGGCGCTTGAGGAAGGCGAACAGCCCCTTCTGCGCGAGTCCGGAGAACCCCTTCGACGCCTTCGACGTCGACAGCGAGAAGCCGGTCTCGCGGCCGTCGGACACCCGGGTGATCGCGGGGTGCACGTCGCCCTCCGCGATGCGCCGCATCGCGGCGCTGCCGGCCCGCCAGTTCGGGAAGAAGTACGCGTGGATGACGCGCTGCTGGGGCACCCGGTGCACCTGCACCGTCGCCTCCGTGATCACGCCGAGCCGGCCCTCGCTGCCGAGGACCATCTCCCGCACGCTCGGGCCGGTGGAGGCGGAGGGGGTCGGCCGCAGGTCGAGCACGCCGCCCGGGCGGGCGACCCGCATGCCGCGGGCGATGTCGGCGATATCGCCGTACTTGTCGGACTGCATGCCCGACGAGCGGGTCGCGATCCAGCCGCCGAGGCTCGAGTGGGTGAACGAGTCCGGGAAGTGCCCGATCGTCCAGCCCCGCGGGTTCAGCTGCGCCTCGATCGACGGGCCGAGCGCCCCGGCCTGGATCCGCGCGAGGCCGGACGCCTCGTCGATCTCGAGCACGCGGTCGAGACGGCCGAGGTCGACCGACACGACCGGTCGCGCCTCTCCGGGCACCGGCTCGAGCGAGCCGGCGATGTTGCTGCCGCCGCCGAACGGGATCAGCACCGCGTCCTGCGCGACGACGACGTCGACGATGCGCTGCACCGCCGCCTCGTCCGCCGGGTAGACGACGAGGTCGGGCACGCGGGGCAGGTGCCCGGCCCGCACCTTGATCAGGTCTCGGATGCTCTTGCCGTAGGTGTGCACGACCCGGTCGAGGTCGTCGTCGTGCACGCCGTCGGCGCCGACGGCGTCGGCGAGCGCCGCGCGCAGCGCGTCCGGCGCGATGGAGGCGGGCACGTCGAGCGCACCGAAGTCGGGCTGCTCCAGCACGCTCGCGGTGTGCAGGTCGATGCCGACGGCCTTCAGCACGAACGGGGCGAAGGCCGGCTTGTCCTCGTGGTGGAACGCGACCCCGGGGACGCCCCAGCCCCACCACTTCATGTGCGCGACGGCCGCGGCGCCGGGGGGCGACGCCGCGACGGCGGCCGCGTCCTCGCGGTCGGCGGCCGTGGGGGTGACGAGATCGGTCATCGGTGTCCTCCGGACGTGGAGCGGCCGGTCGAGAGGACCGCGTGGGCGTGCTCGTCGTGCAGGCGCTGGACCTCGCCCCGCACCCGGCGCATGTACTCGGACGCGGTCTCCCCCGCGATCGCGAAGACGGGTTCGCCGTAGACGACGGCGACCGGCGGCCGGCCGGCCTTCGGCCACTTCGACCCGCGCGGGTGCGCGATGTGGGCGCCGATGATCGCGACCGGCACGCACGGCACCGACTCGGCGGTGGCGAGCGCCGCGGCGCCCGCCTTGAACTGGCCGATGCGGCCGGTCCGGCTGCGGGTCCCCTCCGGGAACACCAGCAGCGGCACGCCGCGGCGCAGCAGCGCCCGCGCCTCGGAGGCGGGCCGGTCGACGCCGGAGCGGTGGATCGGGAACGCGTTGAAGAACAGGGCGGTCAGCCCCTTCCGCCAGCGCACGTCGAAGAAGTAGTCGGCCGCGGCGCCGGCGGAGAGGTAGCGGGCGAGCCGCCGGGGCAGGGTGGTGAAGATCAGCGGGGCGTCGAGGTGGCTCGAGTGGTTCGCCACGACGACGAAGGCGCCGCGCAGCCCGGCGAGCCGCTCGCGGCCGAGGATGCGCACCGTGAGGATCGTGCGGATCAGGCCGCCGAGCAGCACCCGCTGCGCGACCCAGCGGGCGGCGGCGATCGGCTTGGAGGTGTACCGGTCGAATCCCACGGCGGGGGGTTCGGAGCTCGCGGGGGGTCGGTTCGTCACCCGCGTCGTCACGTGGACACGGTACTGCCGCGCCGGTCGCTCAGCGCCTTCGAGATCCGACGGATCCCGCCGCGTGGCGCGTGCCGCGCGACGAGCATGAGCGCCTTGTAGCGCACGCTCGGCGTGGACACGACCCGGCCGCGCGACAGGTCCTTCAGCGCGGCGTCGACCAGCTCGTCGGCGTCGAGCCACAGCGCGGCCGGCATCGACGAGCCGCTGATGCCGGCGCGCTCGTGGAACTCGGTCCGCACCCAGCCGGGCTCGAGCGCCATCGCGGAGACGCCGGTGCCGTCGAGCTCGTTCGCGAGCCCCTCCGTGTACACGGTGACCCACGCCTTGATCGCGGAGTAGGCGCCCATCGTGATGCGGCCGGCGGTCGAGCCGACGTTCACGATGCGGCCGCGGCCGCGGCCGGTCATCGCCCGCCCCGCCGCGCCGGAGAGCACCTGCACGGCCCGCACCATCACCTCGAAGGCGCGGTCGTGCGCGGCCTGGTCGGCGGACAGCAGCTTCGCCCGCACCGGGAAGCCCGCGTTGTTGACGAGCAGGTCGATCGGCGCGGCCGCGTCCTCGAGGCGCGCCGCCACCCGGTCCACGTCGGCGCGGTCGGCGAGGTCCGCGCGCAGCACCTGCACCTGCCGGCCCTGCGCCCGGTACGCGGCGGCCTCGTTCTCGAGCCGCTGCTCGTCGCGGGCCACGAGCACGAGGTCCCAGCCGCGGCGCGCGAGCGCGCGCGCGAACGCGGCGCCGATGCCGCTCGTCGCACCGGTCACGAGCGCGGTAGCCATTCCGCATACGATACGGACCCGATGACGAACAGCGCCGGTGCCCCCTCCGGCGCCATCTCCGAGCCCGCGGTCGAGCACCTCTCCGGACACGTCCTGATCACGGGCGGCACGGGCTTCGTGGGGCAGGCGGTGCTCGAGCGCCTGCTCGTGTCCCACCCGGACACGCGGATCTCCCTGCTCGTCCGCGGGAAGACCGGGCAGTCCGCCGAGGACCGCACGCGGAAGCTGCTGGCGAAGCCGGTCTTCAAGCCGTGGCGGGAGGCGGTCGGCCGCGACGAGGCGGCGAGGATCTTCGCCGAGCGCGTGACGGCGATCGAGGGCTCGCTCGACGAGGTGCCCCCGCTGCCAGGCGATCTCGACGTCGTGCTGCACAGCGCCTCGACGGTGTCGTTCGATCCGCCCATCGACGAGGCGTTCGCGACGAACACCGGCGGTGCGCGGAACCTGTACACGGCGATCGCGGCGAGCGGCGCCGACCCGCACGTGGTGCACGTCTCCACCTGCTACGTCGGCGGGATGCGCAAGGGCGTGCTGCCGGAGGCGCGCCTCGACCACACGACGGACTGGCGCGTCGAGGCGTCGGCAGCGGCGGCCGCCCGCCAGCGGGTCGAGCTGCGCAGCCGCGAGCCGGGCGTGCTCCGCGGGCTCATGACGCGCGCCCGGCTCGAGCACGGCAAGGAGGGGCCGCGCGCGGTGGCGCAGTCCGCTGAGGCCGCCCGTGTCGACTGGGTGAAGGACCGCCTGGTCACGGCCGGAAGGGCCCGCGCGCAGAGCCTCGGCTGGACCGACGTCTACACGTTCACCAAGGCGCTCGCCGAGCGGGCCGCCGAGGAGCTGTGGGGGTCGGCGCACCGGCTGTCCGTGGTGCGCCCGAGCGTCATCGAGAGCGCGCTGCAGCACCCGTTCCCCGGCTGGATCGACGGCTTCAAGGTGGCGGACCCGCTGATCATCGCCTTCGGCCGCGGCGAGCTGCAGGACTTCCCCGGCGTCCCCGACTCGGTGCTCGACATCGTGCCGGTCGACTACGTCGTGAACGCGATCCTCGCCGCCGCGGCGACCCCGCCTCCCGCCGGGGCGCCCCGCTACCTGCACGTCGCCTCCGGCGCGAGCAACCCGCTGCCGTTCCACGCGATGTACCGGAACGTGCACGACTACTTCACCGCGAACCCCATCCCGGACACCCCCGGGGCGAAGGGCATGCCGACGTGGCAGTTCCCCGGCGACCGCCGGGTCGAGCGCGCGATCCGCCGGGCGGAGCGGCTGGTCGGCGCCGCGAACACCGCGCTCGACCGCCTGCCGTCGACGGCCAGGACGCGCGAGTGGCAGCGCACGATGGGCAGGAGGGAGCGCGACGTCGCGAGCCTGCGCACCCTGTCCGACCTGTACCGCGCCTACGTCGGAACCGAGCTGATCTTCGACGACGCGAACGCCCGGGCGCTGCAGGAGCGCATCCCCGGCGACCGGCCGACCGAGGGCTTCGACGTCACCCGCATCGACTGGAACGACTACATGCAGCGGGTGCACGTGCCCGCGGTGACGCAGCTGATGCGGGTGTTCTCCCGCGGCCGCAGCGGCTCCCGCCCCGCCCCGGAGCTGCCGGCCGACCTGCCGCATCGCGGCGACGTGCTCGCGGTCTTCGACCTCGAGGGCACCGTCGTCGACTCGAACATCGTGCAGCAGCGGCTGTGGGTGAAGCGGGCGCAGGGCGGCGACGCCGCCGCGGTCGCGGAGGCCGGCTCGATCATCACCCGGCTGCCGGCGTACCTGGCCGCCGAGCGCCGCGACCGCGGCGAGTTCCTGCGCACCTTCCTCCGCCGGTACGCCGGCATGCCCGCCGCTCGTCTGCAGGCCGCGGTGCGCGGCGGCTACACCGACGAGCTGCTGGCGCACACGAGCGCGCAGGCGCTGCGCCGGGTCCGCGAGCACCGCGCCGCCGGCCACCGGACCGTGCTGATCACGGGCTCGATCGGGGTCCTCGCCGAACCGCTCGCCGCGCTCTTCGACGAGGTCGTGGCCGGCTCGATGCACGAGGAGGCGGGCACGCTCACCGGGTACCTCGGCGCGCCGCCGCTCGTCGACGAGGCGCGCGGCGCCTGGCTGACCCGGTACGCGGAGCGCGGCGGATTCGACCTGGCCGCGTCCTACGCCTACGGCGACAGCGTCGCCGACCTGCCGTGGCTGTCGCTGGTGGGCGTCCCGACCGCCGTGAACCCGGATGCGCGGCTCGCGCGCGCTGCGCTCAGGCGGCGCTGGCCGATCATCGAGTGGCGCCGCGGGGGCGTGTCCCGCAGCGACCTGCTGACGCCCGGTCCGTGACGGGGGACGACCTCGTCCCGCGCCTGCGCGCTGCGGGCGTCGTCTTCGCGGAGGAGGAGGCGCGGCTGCTGGCCGCGGCGGCGTCCGGTGCGGCGCTCGACGCGCTCGTCGATCGCAGGGCGGCCGGCGAGCCGCTGGAGCCGCTGCTCGGCTGGGCGGCGTTCGACGGCCTGCGCGTACCGGTCGACCCCGGCGTCTTCGTCCCCCGCCGCCGCACCGAGCTGCTCGCGCGGGAGGCCGCCGCGCTGGCGACGCCGGGCGCGCTCGTGCTCGACCTGTGCTGCGGCACCGGCGCCGTCGGGCTGGCGATCGCGACCCGCGTGCCCGGCGTCCAGGTGCACGCCGCCGACGTCGAGCCCGCCGCCGTCGCGAACGCGCGCAGGACGCTCGCCCCGGTGGGCGGCACGGTCCGGCAGGGCGACCTGTTCGACCCGCTGCCGGAGCGCCTCCGCGGCCGCTTCGCCGTGATCGCGGTCAACGCGCCGTACGTGCCGACGGACCGGATCGCCGACATGCCGAGGGAGGCGCGCGACTTCGAGCCGGCGGTCGCGCTCGACGGCGGCCCCGACGGCCTGGACCTGCACCGCCGCATCGCGGCCGAGGCGCCGGCCTGGCTGGCGCCCGGCGGCGCCCTGCTGATCGAGACGGGCCGCACCCAGGCCGCCTGGACCGCGCTGCTGCTGGAGCAGGCGGGCCTCGTTGCCGGAATCGAGTCCGACGACGAGGTCGACGGCACGGTGGCGATCGGGCTCGCCCGCTAGCGTCGCCGGATGCGCGACCACGACGTGCGGCTCGGGGTGTGGGCGATGCTCGGCGAGCCGAGGACGGCGGTCGCGCTCGAGGGCGCCGGGTTCGACTGGGTGCTGCTCGACGCGCAGCACGGCCACTTCGACGACCGCGCCGTGCGGGCGACGCTCGCGCTGCGGCGCGACCCCCGGGTGCCGATGCTGGTCAGGCCCGGGGCGAACCGGGCGGACCTGATCGGCCGCGCGCTCGACGCGGGCGCCGACGGCGTGATCGTCCCGCTCGTCGAGAGCGCGGCGGAGGCGGAGGCGGCGGTCGCCGCGGCGCACCCGCCGCCTCGGGGCATCCGCAGCTTCGGCCCCCTCGTCGGTCACGAGCCCGTCGATCGCCCCTTCGTCGGCATCATGGTCGAGACCGCAGCGGGGCTCGAGGACGTCGAGGCCATCGCGCGCACGCCCGACCTCGACCTGGTCTTCGTCGGCCCCTTCGACCTGTCCGCGTCGCTGGGCACGACCGTCGACGGCCTGCTCGAGGACGACGGCCCGGACGGCCCCCTCCCCCGGATCCTCGCCGCCTGCCGCGCTGCAGGGGTCCTGGCCGGCGCCTTCGGGGCGACCGAGCCGCGGGCGCGGCGCTTCCTGCAGCTGGGGTTCACCCACGTCGTCGCGGCCCTCGACGTCTCCGTGCTGGCGGCCGGCGGCGCGATCGCCCGGCGCGTCCGCGAGGGCTGAAGCGGGTCAGACGACGGCGAGCTTCGCCCGGAGGGTCTCGTCGGACGGCTCCACCACGTGCGAGCCGTCCGCGAAGACGATCACGGGGATGCTGAGCCGGCCGCTGATCGCGAGCGCCTCGTCGGCCGCCGCCTTCGACGCCTCCACGTCGATCCACCGGTAGGCGACGCCCT
>NZ_CAXTOQ010000111.1:0-11672 GCF_964245895.1 uncultured Amnibacterium sp. | reverse complement strand
TCGGGCTGGCGGCGCCGGAGGACCTCTGGGACGACCTGGCGCAGGCCCCCCCCCGCTGACCCTCCTTTCGTTCTGTAGGTCTGCCAGACCTGCAGAACGAAAGGAGGGCGGGCGGTCAGGCGATGCGTCGCCGGTACACGAGCATCGCGGCGACGTACGCGACGACCAGGATGCCGACGCACCAGAGCAGCGCGATCCAGAGGTCCCCGCCGACCGGCCGGTCCGCGAGCAGGGCACGGATCGCGTCGACGATCGAGGTCACCGGCTGGTGCTCGGCGAACCAGGCGACAGGACCGGGCATCGAGGCCGTCGGCACGAACGCGGAGCTGATGAAGGGCAGGAAGATCAGCGGGTAGGAGAACGCGCTCGCCCCGTCGATCGTCTTCGCGACGAGCCCCGGGATCACGGCGACCCAGGTCAGCGCCAGCGTGAACAGCACCAGGATCCCGAGCACGGCCAGCCACGCGAGCGGCCCGGCCGGCGACCGGAACCCGATCAGCAGGCCGACCAGCACGACGACGACCAGCGACAGCAGGTTCGCCACGAGCGACGTGAGCACGTGCGACCAGAGCACGGACGACCGGGCGATCGGCATCGACTGGAACCGCTCGAAGATCCCGCCCTGCACGTCCTGGAACAGCCGGAAGGCGGTGTACGAGACGCCGGAGGCGATCGTGATGAGCAGGATCCCCGGCAGCAGGTAGCCGACGTAGGAGCCCGATCCGGTGCGGATCGCGCCGCCCAGCACGAACACGAACAGCAGCAGGAGCGCGATCGGGGTCACCGCCGTGGTGATCACGGTGTCGATGCTGCGGGTGACGTGCTTCAGCGAGCGGCCCGTCAGGACGGCGGTGTCGCCGATCAGGTGCGTGGTCATCGGTCCCTCTCCTCGTTCCTCGTGCCGGCGCCGGTCAGGGCGAGGAAGATCTGCTCGAGCGTCGGCTGCTTCGCCACGTACTCGACCTGCGCGGGCGGCAGCAGCCGCTTCAGGTCGTCGAGCGATCCCTCCACGACGATCCGGCCCTCGTGCAGGATCGCGATGCGGTCGGCGAGGTGCTCGGCCTCGTCCAGGTACTGGGTGGTGAGCAGCACCGTGGTGCCGGAGGCGGCCAGCTGCTCGACCGTGCGCCACACCTCCAGGCGCGCCTCCGGGTCGAGCCCGGTGGTGGGCTCGTCGAGGAACACGACCGGCGGCGTGCCGATCAGGCTCATCGCGATGTCGAGCCGGCGGCGCATACCGCCGGAGTAGGTCGACGCCTTCCGGCCACCCGCCTCGACGAGCGAGAAGCGGCGGAGGAGGTCGTCGGCGATGCCGCCCGGATCGGGCAGGTGCCGCAGGCGGGCGACGAGCACCAGGTTCTCGCGGCCGGACAGCACCTCGTCGACCGCGGCGAACTGGCCGGTGAGGCTGATCGACTCCCGCACCTCGGCGGAGGCGGTCGCGACGTCGTGGCCGTGCACGGTCGCGGTGCCGCCGTCCGACCTCAGCAGCGTCGACAGGATGCGGACGAGGGTCGTCTTGCCCGCGCCGTTGGAGCCGAGCAGCGCGACGATGGTGCCCTCCGCGACGTCGAGATCGACGCCGCGGAGCACCTCCACGTCCTTGAACGACTTGGTGACGCCCCGCACCCGGACGGCCGGGCGGGTTCCGGTGATGGTCATGACCCCTCCTCAGGCGAAGGCGGCTGCGCGCCGCACGACGACGTCGGCCCAGCTGCTCGACAGGTGCAGCTCGACCGTGGACTCGGCCTCCTCCGGCGCGGGGCCCGAGGTCAGCTCGTTGCGGACGGCGCCGTGCTCGCTCGACGCCTCGAGCCAGGCGGCGGTGCCGTCGGGCACGCCCACCTCCACCTCCGCGTAGCCGTTCTCGAGCCGGATGGTGCCCGCGACCGCGGACCTGATGCGCAGGGCGCCGTGCGCGCTGCGCGCGGTCACGTCGGCGAGCGCGGTGTCGATCGTCAGCGCGCCGGACAGCCGCGCGTCGACGGGGCCGTGCGTGACCCCGAGGTCGACCGAGCCGTGCGCCGCCCGGATCCTCGCCTCGCCCGCGACGCTGCCGATGCGGGTGCGGCTGTGCCCCGCCTCGAGGTCGAGGCGGCCCCCCACCTCCCGCACGTCGACCTCGCCGTAGGGCGCGGACAGGTCCAGGTCGCCGGTGCGCTCGATCGCGACGGTGCCGTACTTCGCGTCGACGCGGGCGCGGCCGATCCCGCCGCGCAGGCGGACGGCGCCGTACGCGCTGCGGATGTCGACGGCCGAGCCCTGCGGGAGCAGCACCCGCAGGTCCACCGAGTCGTTGCGGCCGAACAGGTTCATCCGGCGCGGCACCGAGACCCGCAGGCGGGCGCCGTCGAACTCGACCGTCGCGCTCTGGGCGAGCGACCGGTCGCCGGAGCGCTCGGGGTTGGTGGGCAGCACGTCGGCGACCGCGTCGGCGCGGTCCTCGGCGACGACCTCGATGTGGCCGACGGACAGGTCGACGTCCAGCTCGATGGGCTGCGACGTCTCGAAGGCGGGCATGCGCGTTCCTCTCAGAAAGGCGTGACGGACGGGCCCCGCCGGCGGCGGGACCTCGGGGGTGGAGCGCGGGAGGGGCTAGCGGACCCAGCCGGTGAAGCGGTTCCCGGTCTGCGTCGGAGCGGTGGAGCGGGGGCGTCCGGCGTCGAGGGCGCCGGAGACGGCGCGCACGAGCCAGGTGTTGACGGACACGCCGTCGGCGGAGGCGGCCTGCTCGACCCGCGTCTTCAGGCGGTCGGGCAGGCGCAGGGTGGTGCGGAACGTCGCGGGCTCGTCGTCGGCGGGCTCGGCGAGGGCCGGGGCGGGCGCCACCGCGGCGGCGGCCGGGACGGTCGGCTCGGGGGCCCTGGTGACCACCAGCTCGGGCTCCCGCCCGCGCAGCCGCACGTCGACGGAGCCGGGAGCGAGCTCCCTGCTGATGTCGCCGGCGGCCTCCGACAGCAGCTCGAGCAGCACGAGCCGGATCGCCGGCTCGAGCGCCGTGCTCATGCGCTCGGCGAGCGCCTGCACCTCCGGCGACCCGGTGTCCGCGACGGCGGCGAGCTGGGCGCGGAGGCGGTCGGCGTACCGGTCGAGCTGCATGACACCACCCTGACACCACGTGGTGTCGATGTCAAGCACCGTGGTGTCGCGATGGTGTCAGCTCGCCGTGCGCCTCGTGAGCAGCACCCGGAGGTAGCCCAGCCCGGAGGCGATGTGCAGGATCGCGCCGAGGCCGCAGAGGGCCTGGCCGACCGTGGTGAACGGGATCGGGGTGGGCAGCAGGCCGACGCCCAGCAGCGCGACGCCCGTCATCAGCACCGCGGTGCGGACCTTGCCCACGGGCGCGACGCCGGGCGGC
Source organism: uncultured Amnibacterium sp. (assembly GCF_964245895.1). Classification (GTDB taxonomy): domain Bacteria; phylum Actinomycetota; class Actinomycetes; order Actinomycetales; family Microbacteriaceae; genus Amnibacterium. The sequence continues at coordinate 8,314 of NZ_CAXTOQ010000111.1, read as the reverse complement.
TGCCCCGCGCGGCGGATCAGGTAGAGGACGCCGAGGCCCACGTCGACGAGCACGATCACGAGCACGACCCACAGCTGCAGGTCGCCCGCGGCGACGAAGGCCAGCACGATCGCGACCAGGCCGACGCGGTCCGCGATGGGATCGAGCACGACGCCGACCGCGCTGGTCTGCTGCAGCCGCCGCGCGAGGTAGCCGTCGACCCAGTCGGTGGCGCCGAAGAGGACGAGCAGCAGCAGCGTCAGCACCGGCTGCTGGTGCTGCACGATCAGCACCGCGACGGGCAGGATCAGCGCGAGCCGGGCGATCGTGACGACGTTCGGCACCGTCCACCAGCCGAGCGCGGGCGCGCCGACGCGCCCCGTGCTCACGGGGTGCGTCCCTCGGCGCGTCGGACCATGCCCTGCACGGTACGGGTCTCGGCCCCCGCGTTCGCACGGACAGGCGGGTTCCGGCCCCGCTCGCCCCCGGACGGAGGGCACCGCGCCCCATGTTCTTCGTGGATCCGGGGGTCCGCCCGCCGCGGTGTGCAAGAGCGCCGGCCCGGATCCACGAAGGACCGGGTGAGAGGGAGGGGCGTGCTGCGGACACTCCCGGGTATGCGCACCAGGTTCGTGACCGCCGCCGCCGCGGCGCTGATCGTCGTCACCGCCCTCGCCGGCTGCTCCGCGAGCGGCGGCGGCAGCTCCTCCGGCACGAGCGGCGGCGGCGGAGGCGTGGCGGACACGAGCGGGAAGGCGGCCGCCGGGGTGACCGGCCGGAGCGCCTCGAGCGGCGGCGCGGCCGAGCCGGCAGCGGCCCCCGCCGAGCGCGCCGTCGTCACCACCGGCTCGCTGCGGCTCGTCTCCGACCACCCGATCCGGATCGCGCAGCGCATCACCGACCTCGTGGAGGCGGCGGACGGGCGCATCGCCCGCAGCAGCGAGGACCCGTCGGGGCGCCCGTCCGCGCAGCTGTCGCTGCGCATCCCTTCCGACGCGTTCCAGCGCACGCTGACGGCGATCCAGCAGCAGGACGGCGTCGACGTGCGCGACGTGCAGATCGACGCGACCGACGTCACCGCGCGGGTCACGGACTACGGCGTGCGCATCGCGAACCTGCGCACGTCGATCACCCGCCTGCAGGCGCTGCTGGCGAAGGCGACGTCGAGCAGCGCCCTCGTGGAGATCGAGGGCGCCCTCACGGACCGGCAGGGCACGCTCGAGCAGCTGCTCGCCGAGCAGCGGACCCTGACGGACCAGGTCGCGTACGCGACCCTCGACGTGTCGGTCGTGGTGCCGGCCGCGGCCCCGAAGGCCGGCCCGGGCGACTTCGTCGGCGGCCTCGTGGCCGGGTTCGAGGCGCTCGCGGCGACGGGCTCCGCGCTCGCCGTCGGGGCCGGCGTGCTGCTGCCGTGGGTGGTCGTGCTCGGGGCGCTCGGCGCCGCGGCCGCGCTGATCGCCCGCCGCGTTCGGCGCCGCCCGACGTCCGCGTGAGCGCGGCCCTCCCCTCCCCGGTCGTCCGCTGGCAGGATGCGGATCGGCGGCGCGCAGGCGCGGCGGGGGCGGAGGCGCGGATGGACGTCGCCGACGCCGACCTGCTCGCGCGCACCGGCCGGGCGGCGGAGGACGCGTTCGGCGCGATCGTGCGCCGGCACGGCGGCCCGCTCTACGCGGTCGCGTACCGACAGCTCGAGTCCGCCGCCGATGCGGAGGAGATCGTGCAGGACGCGTTCCTGCTGCTCTGGCGGAAGCGCGGGCGGGTGCGCTTCGTCGGCGACTCGGCGCTGCCGTGGCTGATCGTGACGGTGAAGCACCTGTCGGCGAACCGCCGCCGCGCCCGCCTGCGGCGCGCGAACCACGAGCGGGAGGTCCCGGTGCCGCCGGTCGCGATCGACCTGGCCGTCGAGCGCGGGGAGGTCGCCGACCTGCTGCAGCGCGCCTTCGCGGCGCTGCCCGAGCGGGACGCCGCGGTCGCCCGTCTGTGCCTCGTCGAGGACGTGACGTACGCGGAGGCGGCCGCCCGGCTCGGCATGACGGAGGGCGCGGTGCGGAACCGGCTGAGCCGCGCCCGCGCGCGCCTCCGACGGGACCTGGAGGACCGGCCGTGAGCGGCGGCGTGCCCGACGAGGAGCAGCTGCGGCGCATCGAGCAGGGCGTGCGGCGGCGCATCGCCCGGCGGCGGGAGACGGCGCAGCGGGTCGGCGGCGCGGCGGCCGCGGTCGGTGCGCTCGCGATCGTGGTCGGCGGCTTCTCGCTCGTGCTGCCGCGCAGCGCGTCGCTGTCGTCGGGAGCCTCGGGAGGCGGGTCCGCGGCGGACTCGAGCGCCCTCGTGAAGGTGCTCTGCCACGGCGACCGCGCCACCCTGGCCGCGGAGGCGGACCCGAAGGGCCTCCCCGAATCCGCGTTCGAGGCCTGCGCGCGGGCGCTCGAGAAGACCGTGTCCGATGCGGCGGCGCCGGAGGCGACAGGCGTGCAGGGGCAAGCCGCGGGCGCCCCCTCCCCCTCCGCGCTGCCGGGCGTGCTGTGCCGCTCGGACGACGGCCTGCTGCAGGTGTACCCGGACGGCACGGCGTGCTCGAGCGTCGGGATGACGCGCGTCGACGGCTGATGCCGCGCGCCGGGCGCTCGGGCGGCGTGCGCCAGGATCGACGCATGGCGATTCGTGCGTTCGGGGCCGAGCTCCCCACGTGGGTGGACGACGAGGTGGCGGCGGCGCGCGCCGGCCTCGGCTCCGACGAGGGGCGCATGCGCCTGCTCAACCGGCTCGCGGAGCGGAACATCGCGGAGGGCAGCGGCGGCCCCTTCTCGGCGCTCGCGGTCCGCAGCGGCAGCGGCGAGGTCGTCGCCGCCGGCGTGAACCTGGTGCTCGCCTCCGGCCTCTCCTCGATGCACGCGGAGGTCGTCACGATCTCGCTCGCGCAGGCGAGGCTGGGCACCTGGGACCTCGGTGCGCTGGACGATCCGCTGGAGCTGTGGGTCAACTGGCGGCCGTGCGCCATGTGCTACGGCGCGACGCTGTGGTCCGGGGTGCGCGGCCTGGTGGTCGCCGGCGACGGGCCCGAGCTGGAGGCGCTGACCGGCTTCGACGAGGGCCCGATGCGCGGGGACTGGGCACAGCAGCTGGAGGCGCGCGGGGTGCGCGTGCGCGTCGGCGTGCTGACCGACGAGGCCGTCGCCGTGTTCGAGCGGTACGGCGCCGACCCCGACGTGACCGTGTACAACGCGCGGACGTCGAGCGGCGTGTGACCGCCGACGTGCTGGTCGTCGGCGGCGGCATCAGCGGCCTCGCCTGCGCGCGCCGCTGCGACGAGGCCGGCCTGCTCGTGCAGGTGCTCGATCGCGGGAGGCGGCTCGGCGGCCGCCTGGCGGCGAGGACGCGCCACGACCACCCGATCGACCTCGGCGCCCCGTACTGCACCGCGACCGACGAGCGGTTCCGAGCCGTCGTTAATGGCTGGGTCGGGCGCGGGCTGCTGCGGCCGTGGACCGACACCTTCCGCACCGCCGGGCCGGGCGGGCTCGGCGGGCACCGGCAGGGGCCGATGCGGTACGCCGCCCCGCGCGGCATGCGCAGCCTGGTCGACGACCTCGCGGTCGGCATCGACGCGGTGGAGCGCGACGTCCGGACCGTGGGTCCCGGCCGGCTCGTCGATGGTGGGCTCGAGGCCGCACACGCGGTCGTGCTCGCGATGCCGGGCCCCCAGGCGGTGCGCCTCCTGCAGGCGGAGCACCTGGAGCTCGTCGCGACCGCGCAGCAGTCCTACTCCCCCGGCATCACGGTCGTCGCGCCGGTCGCGGAGCGGACCTGGCCCGACTTCGACGGCGCGTTCGTCTCCGGCCTCCCGATCCGCTGGCTGGCCGACGACGGCGCGAGCCGCGGCGACGGCGCGCCCGTGCTCGTCGCACACACGACTCCAGAGCTCGCGGCGGCGCACCTGGACGATCCCGCTGCGGCGATCGCGCCGGCGCTCGACGCGATGCGGCAGGTGCTCGGCGTCGGCCTCGACGCGCCGGACGCGTTCGCGCACCGCTGGACCTACGCCCAGCCCAGCGAGCCGCGGGACGCGACCTTCGCGCTCTCCCCGACCGGCATCGGGCTGTGCGGCGACGGCTGGAGCGCGCGAAGCAAGGTGGAGGCCGCCTGGCTCTCGGGCGACGACCTGGGCGCCGCGATCGTGGAGCGCCTCCGCTGATCCCGTTGTGAGGGCGTTCTGGCGCCGAGTTCGCAGTGACGCCCGATTCCGTTTGAAGGCGTTCTGGCGCCGAAGTCGCCGCGACACCTGCGCTGCCGAGGGCGCCAAAACGCCTTCAAAACGCAGAGGCGGTCGAGCGCGGTCGCGCGTCAGGCGCGGTCGCGGGCCTGGGCGACGAGGGCGCGCTCGGTGCGCTGTAACGCTGCCGGGCCCCTCGGACATGTCGGGGCATGATGTCGACCATCGCCGACGAGACCGCGCTCTGGTCCCGCGCCCGCTCGGGCGACGGGCGGGCGTTCGCCGCGGTGTTCGACGCCCATCGCGACCGGGCGTTCCGACACGCGCTGCGGCTCTGCGCCTCCGCGCACGACGCGGAGGATGTCGTCGCGGGCGCGTTCTTCGAGCTGTGGCGGCGGCGCGACGCGGTACCGGTCGTCGACGGGTCGGTGCTGCCGTGGCTGCTCGTCACGACCACGAACCTCGCCCGCAACTCCGGGCGGGGGCTGCGCCGCTATCGCGCCGCCATCGACCGCCTCCCGCGATCCGAGGAGCGCGGGGACCCCGCCGAGACCGCGGAGGAGCGCATCGCCCGCGAACGGCTGCTGGCGGCGGTCCACGCGCTCGGCGAGCGGGACGCGGCGCTGCTGCTGCTCACCGCGCTCGAGGGCTTCACCCCGACCGAGGCCGCAGCCGCGCTCGACCTCTCCCCCGGCGCCGCGAGGGTCCGCCTCCACCGGGCGCGGAAGCGGCTGCGGGAACGCCTCGGCGCCGACGGCCCGCTGACCGACACCTCGCTTCCGGAAGGAGCAGCGCGATGACCACCAGGCAGTTCGATCCCGTGCTCTCCGCGGCGCTCCGGAACGAGCTGGAGGCGCTGGCGGACCGGCACGAGGTGCCGGCGCCACTGCGCGTCATCCACCGCCCGCAGGTCTGGGTCACCGTCGCGACCGCGCTCGTGCTCGCCGTCGCGACGCTCGGCGTGCTGCAGACGACCCGCGGGATGGAGGCGCCTCCGGGTCGCAGCAGCACCGGCGCGTCCCTGCAGGACCCGCTGGCCGAGATCACGGACCGGTCGAGCGCGCTCTACATCGGCGACTCGCCCGCTCCGATCCTCCACGCCCGCGCGGATCGCACCCGGACGTTCGCGCTGGTCGTGCCTCGCGGTGTCGCGTCGGTGCGTTTCTACGTCGTGTGCACCGCCGGATCGTCGTGGACGCTCCAGATCGACGCCCGGAGCTCGGGCGGCTGCCACGGATCCATCACCGGGTACGAGGACGTGCCGGCCGCCCAGCTGCGCGGTTCTGCGACCGTGACGGTGCGGCCGGGCACCGAGTACGTGCTGCTCGTCATCCCCACGCCGACCACGACGCCGCCCGCGGTCTCACCGATCCGCCTCCCGCTGCTCGACTTCCCGGCCCACGCGGCTCCGTCCGGCGAGCCCGTGATCGGACGCGCCCGCGGCGTCACGTCCGACCGGGTCGTCGGCGATATGACCCGACGAGCGCACTCCCTGTTCGTGGTCCTCACCTGCCAGGGATGGGCACGCTCGTGATCTCGACGCAGGACGGCTTCACCGCCGGCTCCGCCGCCGAGTCGCCGAACCCGAAGGTGTGCGGCGGAGGCGAGCCCATCACGACCTCCTACGGGGTCGGCGAGGAAGGCGGCATGGAGCGCTACGGCCCCCTCCGGTACGCCATCCAGCCCGTGGGCACCGTCACCTGGACGGTGACCTTCTACGACGGCCGGTGACTCGGCGCGCGCTTGCCGCTTTCGGCATCCGACACCCCGACGGAACTGCAGATAGTGGCAAGCGTGCGGGTCCGGAGCGCGGTCGCGCGTCAGGCGCGGTCGCGGGCCTGGGCGACGAGGGCGCGCTCGGTGCGGCTGAGGTTCTCGCGGATCAGGCGCCGGAGGGGCGTCGGCGCGTCCGGGCGCGCCTCCAGCCAGCCCCTGGCCGCCGCGGCGAGCGACTCGTCCGCGACCGGTCGCGGGTAGGCGCCGTTCGCGACCGGCTCGGCGAGCCCGAAGGACCGCTCGGTCCACAGGGCCTCGATGCCCGCGAAGTACCGGTCGACGTACGGCGCCAGCGCCGCAGGCTCGAGCACGCGGAGGAAGCCCTTCACGGTCGACTCGACCTGCGCGTTCGTCAGCTCGGCCGAGTCGAACAGGGACGACCAGGCGGCGGCCTTCGCCTCCGGCGCCTGCGCGGAGGCCCGGGCGAGCATCGACGCCTCGAGGCCGGTCGCGGTGTCGTCCTCCGCCAGCAGCGCGGCGATCTCCGCCTCCCCGGCCCGCCCGCCGACGACGAGCCCGGTCAGCAGCTGCCAGCGCAGATCGGGGTCGAGCGGCAGGCCCTCGGCGGCGCCACCGTCCAGGTCGGCGAGCCGGTCCAGCTGCTCGCCGGTGCGGGCGACGCGGGCGAACGCCTTCGCGAGCTGCAGCTGCGCGTCCGAACCCGGCGCGGCGTCGGCGAGCAGCCGCAGCAGCCCGTCCGCGAGCACCTCGAGGCCGGCGGCCCGCAGGTCGGGGTCGACGTACTCCTCCGCCGCGAGGACCGCCTGCTTCAGCAGGGTGTCGCGGAGCACCGCGGACGTCTCCGCGCCCACGTGGTCGAGCACGAGGCGCACGAAGTCGGACGCCGACGCCTCCCCGTCCCGCGTCATGTCCCAGATCGCGCTCCACAGCAGGGTGCGCGGCAGCTCCGCCGGCACGGACGACAGCGCGCGCTGCACCACGGCGAGGGAGGAGGGGTCCAGCCGCACCTTCGCGTAGGCGAGGTCGTCGTCGTTCAGCAGGACGACCGCGGGCCGCTTGCTGCCGACGAGCGCGGCGAGGTCGGTGCGCTCGCCGACGACGTCCAGCTCCTCCCGCTGCACGCGCACGAGCGCGCCGTCCTCGCCGTCCGGCTGGTACAGCCCGACCGCGAGCCGGTGCGGGCGCAGGTCCTGGTCGCCGATCGGCGCGGGCTGCTGCGTGATCACGAAGCGGGTGATGACGCCCTTCGGGTCGGTCTCGATCTCCGGCACCAGCGTGTTCACGCCGGACGTCTCGAGCCACTGCGCGCTCCACGCGGCCAGGTCGCGACCGCTCGAGGCGGCGACGTGCGCGAGCAGGTCGGCGAGGGTCGCGTTGCCCCACGCGTGCTCGTGGAGGTAGGCGGCGATGCCCGCGAAGAACTCCCTCCGGCCGACGTAGGCGACCAGCTGCTTCAGGACGCTGCCGCCCTTCGCGTAGGTGATGCCGTCGAAGTTCACCGCGAGGTCCTCGACGGAGGCGATCTCGGCGACGATCGGGTGGGTGGAGGGCAGCTGGTCCTGCTCGTAGCCCCAGTTCTTCTCCGTCGTCGTGAACGCGGCCCACGCGTCGGTCCACCTGGTCGTCTCCGAGGTGCAGAGGAACGACATGAACGTGGCGAACGACTCGTTGAGCCACAGGTCGTCCCACCAGCGCATCGTGACGAGGTCGCCGAACCACATGTGCGCCAGCTCGTGCAGCACGACCATCGCGCGCTCGCCGCGCTGGGCGTCGGTCGGGGTGGACCGGAACACGTAGACCTCGTTGAAGGTGACGAGGCCCGGGTTCTCCATGGCGCCCCAGTTGTACTCGGGCACGGTCACCTGGTCGTACTTCGCGAACGGGAACGGGATGCCGAACGCGTCCTCGTAGAACCCGAAGCCGCCGCGCGTGACGTCGAACAGCTCCTCCGGGTCGATGAACGGAGCGAGGGAGGCGCGGGTCAGCACGCCGAGCGGGATCGTGCGGCCGTCGGCGGAGGTCAGCTCGCTCGTGTGCGCGACCCAGGCGCCCGCGATCAGCGCGACGAGGTAGGTGGACAGCGGCTCAGTGCGGTCGAAGCGCCACCATCGGCCGCCGTCGCCGACCCCCTCCTGCGCCGCGACCGGCTGGTTGGAGCGGACGTCCCAGCCGTCGGGCGCGGTGACCTCGAGGGCGAAGCGGCCCTTCAGGTCCGGCTGCTCGAAGCAGGCGAACACGCGGCGCGCGTCGGTGGTCGCGAGCTGCGTGTAGAGGTAGACGTGGCCGTCGGCCGGGTCGACGAAGCGGTGCAGGCCCTCGCCGGAGCGGGAGTAGCGCATCGTCGCGACGACCGTCAGCTCGTTCTCGGCCTGCAGCGCGGGCAGCACG
>NZ_CAXTOQ010000110.1:0-11721 GCF_964245895.1 uncultured Amnibacterium sp. | reverse complement strand
CGGCCTGACACAGAGAGGACAGGGCCACCCTCCACAAACCACGGGACGTGCTACGCGATCTCGTCCTGCTCAACGCGTTCTGTCCTGCTCAAGCGCTCGGATAGTCCTGCTGGATCGCTCCGCTCGTCCTGCTCGAGCCGTTCTGTCCTGCTGAAGCGCTCGAATCGTCCTGCTGGATCGCTCAGGCCCTGCGCGAGCGCTCGGCGGAGGGAGGGAGCCGGAGGCAGGGTCAGCGCGCGGGGGCCGGGATCCGCTCCCGGGCCGCCCGCGTCGCGGCGACGAGGTTGCGGAGGGACGCCACCGTCTCCTCGTAGCCGCGGGTCTTCAGCCCGCAGTCCGGGTTGACCCACAGGCGCTCGGCCGGGATCGCGGCGAGCGCGGCGTCGAGCGCCGCCGCCACCTCCTCGGCGCCCGGCACGCGCGGCGAGTGGATGTCCCACACGCCGGGCCCGATGCCCCGCGCGAAGTCGGCCGCGCGCACGGCCTCGACCACCTCCATCCGGCTGCGGCTCGCCTCGATGCTCGTGACGTCCGCGTCCAGGCCGTCGATCGCGTCGATGACCTCCGCGAACTCGGAGTAGCAGAGGTGGGTGTGCACCTGGGTGCCCGGCGCAGCGCCGGCCGTGGCGAGCCGGAACGCGCCGACCGACCAGTCGAGGTAGGCGGGCTGCGCCGCCCGCTGCAGCGGCAGCAGCTCGCGCAGCGCCGGCTCGTCGACCTGCACGATGTGGATGCCCGCCTCCTCAAGGTCCGCGACCTCGTCGCGGAGGGCCAGCGCGACCTGGTCGGCGGTGTCGCCGAGCGGCTGGTCGTCGCGGACGAAGGACCAGGCGAGGATCGTCACCGGCCCGGTCAGCATGCCCTTGACCGGCCGCGCCGTGCGGCTCTGCGCGAAGGTCGACCACCGGAGGGTGATCGGCTCGGGGCGGCTCACGTCGCCCCACAGGATCGACGGGCGCGTGCAGCGCGACCCGTACGACTGGACCCAGCCGTGCACGGTCGTCGCGAAGCCGTCGAGCGCCTCCGCGAAGTACTGCACCATGTCGTTCCGCTCCGGCTCGCCGTGCACCAGCACGTCGAGCCCCAGCTGCTCCTGCAGGTCGATCACGCGGGCGATCTCGTCCCGGATCGCGGCCTCGTACTCCTCCCCCGTCAGCTCGCCCTTCACCAGGCGGCTGCGGAGGCGGCGGATGTCCGCGGTCTGCGGGAACGACCCGATGGTCGTGGTCGGCAGCGGCGGCAGGCCGAGCCCGCGCTGCGCGTCGACCCGCTCGGCGTACGGCGCACGTCGGCGGTCGTCCGCGGCGACCGCCGCCGCGCGCTCGCGGACCGCCGGCACGCGGACGCCGGGCACCGCGGCCCACGCCGTCACCGCCCGGTCCGAACGCGCCAGGTCGTCGGCGACCGCCTCCCGTCCCTCCACCGCGCCTCGGGCGAGCACCGCGACCTCCCGCACCTTCTGGTCGGCGAAGGCGAGGTGGTCGCGCAGCGCCGCCGGCAGGTCGGGCTCGTCGTCGACGTCGTGCGGCACGTGGAGGAGGGAGGTCGCCGTGCTCACGGCGACTCGGCCCGCGAGCCCGGCGACCGACTCGACGCGACCGAGCGCGGCGGTCAGGTCGGCGCGCCAGATGTTGCGGCCGTCGACCGCTCCGGCGACGAGCGTCTTCGCCGCCAGCCCCGCGCGGACGTCGGCGGCGAGGTCGACGGGGGCGGCGCCGCGGACGAGGTCGATCGCGATCGCCTCGACCGGGCTCGTGGCCAGCGCGCCGAACGGGGCCGGCCCGACCGTGCCCCAGGTCGCCGCGACGAGGATCGACGGCCGGTCGGCCGCCGCCCCGAGCACGCGGTAGGCGCGCGCGGCCGCGTCGGCGAGGTCCTGCTGCGGCACCGCGCCGGCGTCGGTGACGAGCGCCGGCTCGTCCAGCTGCACCCACTCGGCGCCGGCGGAGCGCAGCGCGGACAGCACCTCGGCGTACACCGGCAGCAGGTCGTCGAGCCGGTCGAGCGGCCGCACCGCACCCGCCGGGTCCTTGCTGAGCGCGAGCAGGGTGACCGGCCCGACGAGCACGGGCCGCACGGTCACCCCCTCCGCGGCGGCCTCGCGGACCTGGGCCGCGAGTCGGCCGGGCGCGGCCCGGAACGGCGTCGACGCCCCGATCTCGGGCACGAGGTAGTGGTAGTTCGAGTCGAACCACTTCGTCATCTCGAGGGGCGGCTGCTCGGCGGTGCCACGCGCGAGCGTGAACAGCGTGTTGAGCGCGGCGGGGTCGAGGTCGCCGAACCGCGCCGGCACGACGCCCACGGCGAGCGCCGTGTCGAGCACGTGGTCGTAGAGGCTGAAGGAGTCCGGGACGGCGGAGGCGGTCCCGTCCAGTCCCAGCGCGACGAGCCGCTGCCTCACCGCGCTGCGGGTCTGCGCGGCGCGCCGCTCGAGCTCGTCCGCGTCGATGCGGCCGGCCCAGTACGCCTCCACGGCGTGCTTCAGCTCGCGGCGGCGGCCGATGCGCGGGTAGCCGAGGACCGTGGCGGTCGGGAAGTCGGTCATGTCGTCTCCTTGATGGGGGCGGGTGCGAGGCCGAGCCGTTCGAGCACGGCGACGACCGCGTCGGCGCGGTTGAAGGTGTAGAGGTGCAGCGCGGGGGCGCCGGCGTCGAGCAGCGCCTGCGCGAAGCGGGCGGCGTGCGCGACGCCGATCTCGTGCCGGCCCTCGTCGGTCGGCTCGACCTCGAGGGCGATCGCGAGGTCGTTCGGCTCGTCCTCGCCGGACAGCTCGAGCATCCGCGTCAGGCGCGCGGGGCTCGTGACCGGCAGGACCCCCGGCACGATCGGGATCGTGATGCCCCAGCGGCGCGCGCGATCGACGAACGCGGCGTAGTCCTCGGGGTGGAAGAACAGCTGGGTGATCGCCAGGTCGGCGCCGGCGATCTGCTTCGCGAGCAGCGCGTCGAGGTGGTCGGTGCGGCCCCGGGAGTCGGGGTGCCCGTTGACGAACGCGGCGACCGCCACCCGGGCGCGCGACGGCCCGGTGCCTCCGACGCCCGCGGGCCCCGGCAGGCGCCTGCCCCAGGTGGCCCGCTCGGCCTGCACGCGGTGGATCAGCTGCACGAGCTCCGCGGCCGAGCGCAGGCCGCCGGCGGTCGCGCCCTCGACCGGGTCGCCGCGGACCGCGAGGAAGCGGGAGGCGCCGGCGTCGAGCAGGCGGCGCACCAGCTGCGCCGTGCCCGCGACGGAGGCGCACGAGCAGGTGAGGTGGGCCATGACGTCGACGTCCGTGCGGTCGGCGACCTGGCGCACGAGGTCGAACGACGCCTCCGTCGACGAGCCGGAGGCGCCGTAGGTGACGGAGAAGTACTCGGGCCCGGTGGCGGCGAGCGCCTCCAGCGCTGCGGGCAGCGCGGCCGCGGAGCGCGCGGTGCGCGGCGGGTACAGCTCGAACGAGTGGCTGGTGCCCGGCATCGCTCCCGCCCTCCCCTCCGCACGGACGACGGCCCGCGGTCGTGCGGCGCCGTCAGCGGGTGCCGGGCTCGGCTGTCGCTGCGCACCCGGTCGACGGGTGCTGCGGCGAGCGTAGGAGGGAGGCTCCGGCCGCGCCACGGATGTGACGGCGGATGACGCCCCCCCCCCCCCGCTCGCACCCGTCCCCGCCGCGAGCACTTGAGCGGGAAGAATCCCGTTCGGCAGGAAGAACCGGCCCACTTCTTCCTGCCGAAGTGAATTCTTCCTGCCGATGAGCTCGGTTCTTCCTGCTGAAGGGCTCAAGGGGGCGACCCGACCCTGCTCGCCGCGTTCCTGGTCGCCGGGTACGGCGCGGTCCTGGTCGAGACGGCGCGGCAGCGGCTCGCCGGCGTGCCGGGCGACGAGGCCGCCGCCGATCACCGCGAGCGGCTGGACCGGCTGTTCGCCGCGCTGCGCGGAGGGGTCGGCTGACGCCTCCGCGGGATCAGGCGAGCAGCGCTTTCAGGAGCCGCTCGATGCCCGCGCCGGGCCACGGGACCGCGGACTCGCCGGTCGGCTGCGTGCCCCAGGTCCCGGGCGCGCCGCGGTCGGCGTCGGACCTCGTGCGCTGGTCGAGCACCCGGATGTCGCGGGCCGCGAGGGAGCGCACCTCCCCCTGCCAGGGCTCCGCCCGCACCGCCCCGTCGGGCTCGCGCGCCTCCGACCGCCAGGTCGTCGCGCGCACGAGTCGCCCGTCCGGCAGCAGCGCGTAGCGGGTGAGCTGATGGTCGGTCTCCTCCCGCTCGCCGCCGGCCACCGACCGCTGCCTGCGGCGGTGCCAGTCGTGGTCGGCGAGCGGCCAGTGTCGCGCGAGGACCGGCCGGACCGCGTCGCGCCAGTGCTCGTCCGGGACGGCCGCGGTGCTGCGCGCGACGCGGTCGGCGAGCCGCTGGACGGATCCCATGTCCACCCAGCCGCCACGGTCCGGGCGCGGCTCGACCACGGCGTCAGCGGGACCGGACGACGGGGACGGCGCCGGTCTCGGCCGCCACCCGACGGCGGTGCAGGTTCCGCTGCTCCGGCAGGGACACGTCGAAGACCACCGCGAGCAGCCGCACGACGCAGGTCACGGCGATGCCGACGACCGCGGCGACGGGCACCGGCAGGCCGATCAGGTGCAGCACGACGAGGACCGCGGAGCCGCCAGCGGCCGCGACGGCGTAGAGCGAGCCCACGTGCATCACGGCGACGGGCAGCCCCATGATCACGTCGCGCAGCACGCCGCCGCCGACCGCCGCGCACACGCCGACGAACACGGCGGGCACGACCGGCAGCCCGAGCACGAGCGCCTTGCTCGTGCCGAACGCCCCGAACATGCCGATCACCACGGCGTCGAGGCCGACGATGACGCCGCCCAGCCGCTGCAGGGGCGGCGCGATGAGCATGCCGGCCAGGGCCGCGAGCGCCGCGGTCGGCAGGTACCAGTCGCTCGTGAGGCTCGCGGGCTGCAGGCCGAGCAGCAGGTCGCGGATCAGCCCGCCGCCCAGCCCGACGATCGTCCCGATCACGACGACGCCGAGCAGGTCGAGCCGCCGCTGCCCGCGGAAGCCGGAGGCGAACAGCGCGCCCTGCACGCCGCCGAGCCCCACGGCCGTGAGATCCGCCCAGAGCGGGATGACGAAGCCCTCATGCACCCGCCGATCGTGCCCGATCCGTCTCAGCCGCGCAGCCCGGCGAGCAGCGCGGCCGTGGTGCCGGGCGCGATCGGGTACCCGGCGCTGAACGACAGCCGGGTGACGACGCCGCCCCAGCGCTCGCGCAGCCCGCGGGCGACCTCCGCCCCCGACCCGACGACCGCGAACGCCTCGACGACCTCGTCGGGGACCATCGCTGCCATCGCCGCCCACTCGCCGCTGCGGGACGCCTGGTGCAGGCGCTCGTGCAGGTCCTCCCAGCCGTGCGCGGCGAGCACCGGGAGGTAGGCGGGCGTGCTGCCGTAGAAGGCGATCTGGCCGCGCGTCGCGGCGAGCGCGGCGTCGAGCGCCGCCGGGTCGTCGCCCACGGCGATCAGCGACGGCAGCGCGACCCCGAGGGCGGACGCGTCCCGCCCGGCGGCGTCGGCGCCGCGGCGCAGGGCCGGGAGGCTCACCTCGGTCAGGTACCGGTGCGTCGTGAAGCTGTGCGCGTGCAGGCCGTCGGCCACCTCGCCGGCGACCTCCGTCATCCGCCGGCCGACCGCGGCGAGCCAGATCGGCGGCGGCCCCGAGGGCAGGGTCGGCGGGCTGAAGAACGGCGTCATCAGGGTGTGGGAGTAGAACTCGCCGCGGAAGCGCAGCGGCTCCCCCGTCTGCCAGGTCGCCCAGATCGCGCGCACGGCCCGCACGAACTCGCCCATCCGCGCCGCCGGCCGCGACCACGGCATCGAGAACCGCCGCTCGATGTGGGGCTGCACCTGCGACCCGAGCCCGAGCAGGAACCGGCCGCGGGAGATCGCCTGCAGGTCGAACGCGCTCTGCGCGACGGTCATCGGGCTGCGCGCGAACGCCACCGCGATCGTCGTGAGCAGGCCCACCCGGGTGGTCTCGCGGGCGGCGAGCGCCAGGGCGAGGAACGGGTCGTGGCGCGTCTCGGCAGCACCGATGCCGTCGAAGCCCTGCGCCTCCGCCTCCGCGGCCCTCGCCGCGAGCGCGAGCGGATCGATCCCGGGGTCACCGCCCACGTCGAGCAGGAACGGGGAGGCATCCGCATCGGTCGGCACCCGCCCATCCTCCCCACCTCACGACGGGTCACACGTCGCTGGTGTCCGAGAGGGGCAGCCCCAGCCAGCGGGACAGCTCCAGCACCTCCGCGCGGACGCTCTCGCGCTCCTCCTCGTCGAACGGGAGGAACTCGTGCACGGCGGCGACGTGCAGCACCCCCGCCTTGCGATCCGCGGTGGCCTCGAGCATCCCGGCGAACCGGTCCCCGAGCAGGATCGGGTGGGCGAACAGGCCGTAGCGCCGTTCGGGCTTCGGCTTGAACTGCTGGAGCACGTAGTGGAAGCCGAACAGGTCGTCGAGGCGGCGGCGGTCGGCGAGCATCCCGTCGTAGGGGTTCAGGAACGCGACCCGCCCGCCCGGGTCGTCGTCCAGCGCGGCGAGCGCCTCCGGGTCCACCCGCCAGACGCCCTGCAGCCCCTCGACCTCGACCGGCTCGCCGGCGTCGCGCACCGGCGTCCAGCCCGAGTGCCGTGCGATGCCCGCGGCGCGGACGCGGCGCTCGGCCATCGCGCGTCGGGCCTCCTCCGGGGTCGGGTCGGCCAGGTCCCCCGGGTACACACGCTCCGCGAGGTCCCACACGCGGTTCCGGCCCTCGCGCCGCGACACCGCCACCTCGCCCTGCAGCGCGAGCACCTCGAGCATCCGCGGCACCTGGTTGTCGCTGTACCAGCCGCTGTCGTTCGGGCGGGCGACCGCCGCGGTGTCCGGGATCGCGGCGGCGAGCAGCGGCCCCTCCGCCCGGAGGCGCGCGAGCACGTCGGTGCGGAAGCGCGCGTTCGCCGCGACCCAGTCGCGGATCCGGTCCCGCTCCGTCCAGCGGCGCAGCTCGACGAGCAGGTGCGGCAGCAGGGACATCGGCCGGAAGGCGCCGTCCAGCTCGAGCAGCAGCCGGTCCCGCTCGACCGCCTTCGCCAGCTGCCCCGGCTCGTAGGGGAAGCCGAGCCGCGCCCAGAGCATCGTGTGCTCGCAGGGCGCGATCACCGACGTGGGGTCGATCTTGATCGCGCCCAGCTGCTCGGCGACCTCGACCGGGTCCCCCGGTCGGTCGGCGTCGAGCAGCTGGGCGCGCACGGCGATGCGCCGCGCGTCGTCGCGCGACAGCCGGTGCGGCGCCACCGCTACGCGGGCTGCTCCGCGCGGTGCGGCAGCTTCCAGCCCGGGCGGACGTAGTGGCAGGTGTAGCCGAAGGGGTTCTTCTCCAGGTAGTCCTGGTGCTCCTCCTCCGCCTGCCAGAACGCGCCGGCCGGCTCGACCTCGGTGACGGCCTTCCCGGGCCAGAGGCCGGAGGCGTCGACGTCCGCGATCGTGTCGAGCGCGACCTTCTGCTGCTCCTCCGACGTGAAGAAGATCGCGGACCGGTAGCTGCGGCCGCGGTCGTTGCCCTGCCGGTCCCTCGTGGACGGGTCGTGGATCTGGAAGAAGAACTCCAGGATGTCCCGGTACGGGATCACGTCGGGGTCGAACACGATCTCGACGCTCTCGGCGTGGTCGCCGTGCCGGCGGTAGGTGGCGTTCGGCGTGGACTCGTCGCCCGAGTAGCCGACGCGGGTCGACAGCACCCCCGGGCGACGCCGCAGCAGCTGCTGCGCGCCCCAGAAGCACCCTCCGGCGAGGATCGCGGTCTCCGTGGTCATGGTCAGGACTCCTTCACGTTCTGAGTGGGTGCAGTCGTGTCGATCAGCGCGCGGTACTCCCCGTACCCCTGCGCCTCCAACTCGCTCTCCGGCACGAAGCGCAGCGCGGCGGAGTTGATGCAGTAGCGCAGGCCGCCCTCGGCGACGGGACCGTCGTCGAAGACATGCCCGAGGTGGCTGTCGGCGGCACCGGAGCGGACCTCGGTGCGCAGCATCCCGAACTGGCGGTCCTGCTTCTCGACGACGCTGGATCCGGGGACGGGGCGCGTGAAGCTGGGCCATCCGCAGCCGCTGTCGTACTTGTCGGCGGAGGCGAACAGGGGCTCGCCCGACACCACGTCGACGTAGAGGCCCTTGTCGTGGTTGTCCCAGTACTGGTTCCGGAAGGCCGGCTCGGTGGCGGCCTCCTGCGTCACCGCGTACTGGTTCCTGGTCAGCCTCGCGATCGCCGCGGGGTCCTTGCCGTACTGCGTGCTCGTGCTCATCCGGTCTGCTCCTCCATCCGGGTCGCTGGCTGCGGCCCACGAAGGATCCAACACCCGAGGCCCGACGATCGTTCCCCCGGTCGACTCAGTCCTCCGGCGGCGCGGACCGCGCGTGGTGCCGCAGCAGCACGACGACGCCGGCGACGACGACGCAGGCGCCGACGACCGAGACCGCGACCCACAGCGTCTCCGCGAAGCCGTCGGTCGTCGCCAGCTGCGCGATCACGCTGACGAACAGCACGAGCACGCCGCCGAGCAGCAGGGCGACGCCGGGGCGGGAGGCGCGGGGGACCACCGATCAGCCCAGGCGCGCGGCGACGAGGCGCGCGGTCGCAGCGGGGTCGACGCCGTGGTCGTGGGACTCCGGCACGACCACCAGCTCGGCGGAGGGCATCGCGGCGGCGAGGCGCTCCGCCGCGGCGACGAGCATCGGGAACGTCGGCTCGCCGCGCAGCACCGTGACGGGCACGCCGACCCCGAGCATCGCGGGGGTCGGCGTCTCCACCGCGGCGGTCAGCAGGGCGTCGTAGACGACCGACTGCGCCAGCGGTACGAGCCCGGCGAACATCGGGCTCGCCCGGATCTGCTCGACCACCGCGTCCGGCAGCCCGACGCCCTCGCGCTGGAACAGCGACACCGCGTCCTCCGGCGCGCCGGCGTCGATCAGCGCCTGGAGGCGGTCGGGCAGGTCCTGCGCGACCGCCTCCACGCCGAACCGGAACGGCGGCTCGGACAGGAACAGGTGCGAGGCCGGCGTGCCCTCCGCGGCCGCGTACAGCGCGAGGACCGCGCCGGACGAGTGCCCCAGCACCGCGGCCCGCCCGCCGACGTGCCGGATGACGGCGGTCAGGTCCTCCGCCTCCCGGAACGTGGCGTACGGCGCGGTGTCGCCGCTGCGTCCCCGCGCCCTGCGGTCGAACGTGACGCCCTCGAGCCCCTCCGCCGCGAGGGCCGCGGCGAGCGGCCCGCCCGCGTCGGCGGTGGAGAACGCGCCGCCGACGATGACGACCGGCGTGCCGGACCCGATCCGGTCCACCGCGATGCGGGTGCCGTCCGCGGACTCCACGAGCTCCATCCGGCCACCCCAGCACGGGCAGCCGACCGCCTCCACCGGCTTCCGGTGATCGGATGTGTTCGCCCACGGCGAACAGTCCGGGTGTGGCGCGGGGTCGGATCGACCGCTGGGCGACCGTAAGCCATGGCCGAGCCCCGCACCACCACCGCCGTCGTCTCCGGCAGCCCCGTGCCGGTCGACGCCATCTGCCTCCGCTGCCGCCGGGAGGGCGTCTTCACCGTCGCGCTCTTCGTGCTGACGCCCGACGGACCCCGTCAGGTCGGCGAGCGCGTCTTCTGCGTCTGCGAGACGCGGCCCGCGCAGAAGGCGACCATCACGAACGGCGACGCGAAGCGCACCGGCGGCACCTGCGACCGCTGCGAGCGGGTCAGCATGTACGAGGTGCCGTTCTACGCGCTCACGCCCGCCGGCATCGCGCCGCACTCGACGCGCGTGATCTGCCGCGAGTGCGACACCCGCCCACGCCGCTGACCCCGCTCCGCGCGGCGGCCGCGCGACCGATCTAGGCTCGCGCCATGGCTGCCAGGTTCGTCGTGGTGCCCCAGTGGCAGGGCTCGTCGTCCTCGCGGGCGATGCGGCTGATCGACGGGGCGGAGGCGATCCGCGGCGACCTGCCATCGGCCGCCACGATCGTCGTCGACGTGCCGCTCGGCGCCGGGGACGCGGTCGGCACCGGCGTGCACCGCTACTCCGCGGTCGCGACCGTGCGCGAGCGCCTCCGGACCGCGCTCGACGCCGTGCCGGCGGACGAGCTGCCGGTCGTGATCGGCGGCGACTGCGGGGTCGAGCTGGGCGCGGTCGAGCGCGCGTCGCAGGCGGCTGCGGCGCGCGGCTCCCGGCTCGGGCTGGTCTGGTTCGACGCGCACCCCGACCTGAACACCCCGGCGACGAGCCCGAGCGGGGCGTTCTGCGGCATGGTGCTGCGCGCGCTGCTCGGCGACGGGGCCGAGGGGCTGACCTCGGCCGCCCCGATCGAGCCGTCGCGGGTCGTGCTCGCCGGCACCAGGAACATGGATGACCAGGAGGCGGAGTACGTCGGCGCCTCCGGCGTCACGGTGGTCGACGCGGACTCCCTCGCCGACGGCCTCGGCGCGGCGGTCGACGCGCTCGACGTCGACGAGGTCTACCTGCACGTCGACCTCGACGTGCTCGACCCGGGCGAGTTCGGCGGCGTCACCGACCCGCAGCCGTTCGGGGCGAGCCTGGAAGACGTCACCGCGGCGATCGCCGCCGCGTCCTCGGGCCGCCGCCTGGCGGGCGCCGGCATCACGATGTTCGCGCCCGCCTCCGCCGACGACGTGCCGGGCGACATGCCGCCGATCCTCCGCATCCTCAGCGCGCTCACCGCCGGCGCCCGGAGCCGCTGACCCCGCACCCAGGAGCCGCCCGCGACGCCCGGATACCGTGCCCCGGATGTCGAACGCGGAGCGGGTGCTGGTCGAGCAGGACGGCGCGATCCTGCGGATCGGGCTGAACCGGCCCGAGAAGCGCAACGCCGCCGACCGCGAGCTGCTGCGCGGGCTGGCCGCCGCCTACACGCGGCTCGAGCGCGACGACGCGCTGCGCGTCGCCGTGGTGCACGCGGAGGGCGAGCACTTCACGGCGGGCCTCGACCTCGCCGACGTCGGGCCGTCGCTCGCCGGCGGCACCATCGACTTCCGCGCGGACGACGAGATCGACCCGTGGGGCCTCGCCGGCCCGGAGCGCACGAAGCCGGTCGTCGTCGCCGTGCACGGCGTCTGCCTGACGCTTGGGATCGAGCTGATCCTGGCGGCCGACGTCGCGGTCGCGGCGGACTCCGCCGTGTTCGGCCAGATCGAGGTCGGCCGCGGGATCCTGCCGTTCGGCGGCGCGACCGCCCGCCTCCCCGCGACCGTGGGCTGGGGCAACGCGATGCGCTGGATGCTCACCGCCGACCGGTTCGACGCCGAGGAGGCGCTGCGGATCGGGCTGGTGCAGGAGGTGGTGCCGGACGGTACCGAGCTGTCCGCGGCCGGCGCGATCGCGCAGCGGATCGCCGCGCAGGCACCGCTCGCGGTGCAGGCGGTGCTGCGCTCCGCGCGGGCGGCCCGGCGCGCCGCCGAGGCGCCGGTGCTCGCCGCGCTGCCGGCGCAGCTCGCGGCGCTCGCGGCGACCGCGGACGCTGCGGAGGCGCTCACGGCGTTCCAGGAACGGCGCGACCCGGTGTGGACCGGGCGCTGAAGGAGGAGAGGGAGACGTGGCGGAGACCTACGACCTGATCGTGATCGGGGCAGGGCCGGTCGGCGAGAACGTCGCCGACTACGCGCACAAGGAGGGCCTCAGCGCGGTCATCGTGGAGAGCGAGCTGGTCG
>NZ_CAXTOQ010000109.1:0-11729 GCF_964245895.1 uncultured Amnibacterium sp. | reverse complement strand
GGGCGGACAGGACTCGAACCTGCAACCTGCGGTTTTGGAGACCGCTGCTCTACCACTTGAGCCACCGCCCTGGACCGCTCGAGCGGACGCGCGCTCACGCGCATCTCCGTAACGGGCGCCGTCAGTGTAGCAGCGGCCCTCGGGGTCGCCGGGGGTCCGCCGTCCTCAGAGGCCCACGCTGCCCTGCATGATCCCGCCGTCGACGACGACGGTCGTGGCGGTCATGTAGGACGCCTTGCCGGAGGCGAGGAACACCGCGACGTCGGCGATGTCGGCCGCCTCGGCCAGCCGGTGCAGCGGGATGGCGTCCTCCAGCCGGCCCAGCAGGTCCTTGTCGGAGGTGGTCGAGGCGTTGATGGGCGTGTCGACCGCCCCGGGCGCGATGCCCACCATCCGGATGCCGTGCTGCCCCAGCTCGACCCCCGCGGTCCGGGTGAGCATGCGCATGCCGCCCTTCGAGACGCAGTAGGCGATGTTGCCGGGCATCGGCCAGTCCTCGTGCACCGACGAGATGTTGAGGACGAGCCCGCCGTCGCCCTGCTCGATGAACCGCTTCGCCGCGGCCTGGGCGGCGAAGAACGCGCTGCGCATGTTGACGGACATGACGCGGTCGTAGTCCGCCTCCGTCGTCTCGAGCAGCGACTGCCGCGTCTCCATGCCGGCGTTGTTCACCAGCACGTCGAGGCGGCCGAACGAGTCGACGGCGGTCTGCATCATCCGATGCAGGTCGGCGGCCCTCGTGATGTCCGCCTCCACGCCGACGGCCTTCCCGCCCGCCTGCTCGACCTCGGCGATCAGGCGGGTCGTCGCGTCCTCGTGGGCGACGTAGTCGACGACGACCTGCGCCCCCTCCGCCGCCATCGCCAGCACGATCGCCTTGCCGATCCCGGAGTTCCCTCCGGTCACCACCACAGACTTGCCCTCGAGCAGCATCCGCCGCCTCCTTCGTCCCGTTGGATGGTGATCCGCGTCGGCTGGGCGCCGCCGGGGAGCCCGCCCCTGCTGCAGGCGCCTCGGTAGGCTGGGCCACCGTGCCGAGCACCGCCGCATCCCCCCTCTCGCCGCGCATCGCCGCCATCGCCGAGTCCGCCACGCTCAAGGTCGACGCGAAGGCGAAGGCGCTGAAGGCGGCGGGTCGCCCCGTCGTCAGCTACGCGGCGGGCGAGCCGGACTTCGACAGCCCGCAGCACGTCGTCGAGGCCGCGGAGGCCGCGGCCCGCGACCCCCGGAACCACCACTACACGCCGGCGGCCGGCCTGCCCGAGCTGCGGGAGGCGATCGCCGCGAAGACCCTGCGGGACAGCGGGCTCGAGGTGACGGCCGCCCAGGTGATCGTCACGAACGGCGGCAAGCACGCCGTGTTCCAGACGGTGCAGACGCTGGTCGGCGAGGGCGACGAGGTGATCATCCCCGGGCCGTACTGGGTGACCTACCCCGAGGTCGTGAAGCTGGCCGGCGGCGTGCCCGTCGAGGTGTTCGCCGGCGCCGACCAGGAGTACAAGGTCACAGTCGAGCAGCTGGAGGCGGCCCTCACCCCGCGCACGAAGCTGCTCGTCTTCGTGTCGCCCTCGAACCCGACCGGCGCCGTCTACACGCCGGAGGAGACGACGGCGATCGGCGAGTGGGCGCTCGAGCACGGCATCTGGGTGATGACCGACGAGATCTACCAGAACCTCGTCTACGACGGCGTGAAGGCCGTGTCGATCGTGGAGGCGGTGCCGGCGCTCGCCGGGCAGACCGTGCTGGTGAACGGGGTCGCGAAGACCTACGCCATGACCGGCTGGCGCGTCGGCTGGATGGTCGGTCCGGCCGCCGTCATCAAGGGCGCGAACGACCTGCAGTCGCACCTCTCCTCCAACGTGAACAACGTCGCGCAGCGCGCGGCGATCGCCGCGCTCACCGGCCCCGCGGAGCCGATCGAGGCCATGCGGCAGGCGTTCGACCGGCGCCGCAGGGCGATCGTGTCGGGCCTGAACGCGATCCCCGGGTTCCGGACGCCGACGCCGCAGGGCGCCTTCTACGTGTACCCGGACGTGACCGCGCTGCTCGGCAGGGAGTGGGGCGGCACGACGCCGACCTCGACCCTCGAGCTGGCCGACCTGCTGCTGGAGCGGCTCGAGGTCGCGGTCGTGCCCGGTGAGGCGTTCGGCCCCTCCGGATACCTGCGCCTCAGCTACGCGCTGGGCGACGACCAGCTGGCCGAGGGCGTCGCGCGCCTGGCGGACTTCTTCGCCTGACGTCCGCGGATCCGGATCCTTCTCGCGGATCCGGATGGATGCGACGACACCCCAGTGCATCGCTCCGAGACACGGCGTGTCGCGGAATCCATCCGGATCCGCGAAGGGGGCGCCGCGGGAATATCGTCGGCGGCATGGACCGGAGGACCGTGCTCGCGCTCGCGCGCCTCCTGCTGGCAGCGCTCACGGCCGCCGCCGTGGTCGCGACGCTCGTCGCGGTGTCCCCCGTGAGCCCCTGGAACTTCTTCGGCTACTTCACCGTGCAGTCGAACGTGATCGGCGCCGTCGTCGCGGCGATCGGCGCCGTCCGGCTGGTGCGCGGGTCGCCGATCACGCCCGCGTGGGTGCTGGTCCGCTGGTGCGCGGCGACCTACCTGATCGTGGTCGGGCTGGTGTTCTGGATCCTGCTCGCCCCCCTCGGCGCGGCGGGCGGCATCCCGCTGCCGTGGGCCAACCTCGTGCTGCACGCCGTGACCCCGGTCGCGGCGCTGGTCGACCTGCTGCTCGCTCCGGACCGCGCGCCGCCCGCGCTGCGCTCCCTGCCCGTCGTGCTCGGGTACCCGCTGGTCTGGACCGCCGTGGTGCTGGTGCGCGGCGCGACCGACGGCTGGGTGCCCTACCCCTTCCTCGATCCGGCGCAGGGGTACGGCGTCGTGGCCGGGTACGTCGCGCTGGTCGCCGGTGTCATCACCGGCGTCGCCGCACTGGCGCGGCTCCCCCTCCTCCGGCCGGCCCTGCGACGGGGACCGGCACGATCCCTCCAGCCGGGCGGCTGACGAGGCCGAGGTCGCTGCATCCACCGACCGGTGGAGGGCCGGGTGAGCCGGACGGACGCTGCCGCCGGCACGACCGCGGCGTCACCATGGACCCATGACGAGCAGCGAGCCCGTGGTGAGCGTCACCGGGCTGACGAAGCGGTACGGCGACCACGTCGCCCTGGACGGCGTGACCTTCGAGATCGAGCGCGGCGAGACCTTCGCCCTGCTCGGCCCGAACGGCGCGGGCAAGTCGACCACGATCGAGATCCTGGAGGGGTACCGCCGGCGGTCGGGCGGCACCGCCCGAGTGCTCGGCGTCGACCCCGGCACCGCGGGGGTCGACTGGAAGGCGCGGCTCGGCATCGTGCTGCAGGGCGGCGCGGAGCCGGGCACCGCCAAGGTCCGCGAGCAGCTGGCGCACTTCGCCTCCTTCTTCCCCCGCCCCCGCGACGTCGACGAGACGCTGGCCTCGGTCGGCCTGACGGAGGCGGCGCAGTCGCGCGTGCGGGCGCTCTCCGGCGGCCAGCGGCGCCGGCTCGACGTGGCGCTCGGCATCATCGGGCGCCCCGAGGTGCTGTTCCTCGACGAGCCGACGACCGGGTTCGACCCCGAGGCCAGACGCCAGTTCTGGGGATTGATCCGCGAGCTGAAGGCGGCGGGCACCACGATCCTGCTCACCACCCACTACCTCGACGAGGCCGCGGCGCTGTCCGACCGCGCCGCGGTCATCGCCGGCGGCCACCTGGTGGACCTGGCGCCGATCGACGAGATCGGGCCGGCCGACGCGCGGATCCCGCTGGTCAGCTGGCGCGACGCAGACGGCCTGCACGAGGTCCGCACCACCGAGCCGGCGACCCTCGTCGCCCGGCTCGTCGCCGCCGAGGACGGCGAGCCCCGCGACGTCGAGATCCGGCGCCCCAGCCTGGAGGACGTCTACCTCCGGCTCATCGGAGAGGATGTGGCCGCATGACCACCACCACGACCACGGCGACCGCCCCGGCGCTGCCCGCCGGCGGCCCGATCCGCGTGCTGCGCCTCGGCGCCGGCCGGGTGCGGTGGGAGGTGCGGCAGTACTTCCGCGAGCGGGACACCCTGTTCTTCACGTTCCTGTTCCCGACCGTGATCTTCCTGATCTTCGCCGCGGCGTTCAGCGCCCAGGGGAAGGTCGGCGTGCTGCCGGACGGCACGGGCGGCATCACCGTCGCCGCCTACTACCTGCCCGGCCTCGTCGCCGCCGGCATCGTGCTGTCCGGGGTGCAGAACCTCGGCATCGCGATCGCGCAGGAGCGCAGCGACGGCACGCTGAAGCGGCTGGGCGGGTCCCCCCTCCCAGTCGTCAGCTACTTCGTCGGCAAGGCGGGGATGGTCCTGGTCACGGCGCTGATCCAGCTGGTCCTGCTGCTCGCCGTCGCCCGGGTGCTGTTCGACGTGGCGCTGCCCGGCACGGCGGCGCAGTGGGGTCGCTTCGCGTGGATCTTCCTGCTGTCGGTCCTGATGGCGACCGTGCTCGGCATCGCCGTGTCCGGCATCCCCCGCAGCGGCCGGTCGGCGAGCGCCGTGATCGTGCCGATCCTGCTCGTGCTGCAGTTCATCTCCGGCGTCTACTTCCGGTTCACGGACCTGCCGGAGTGGCTGCAGAACGTCGCCGGGTTCTTCCCCGTGAAGTGGGTGGCGCAGGGGATGCGGTCGGTGTTCCTGCCGGACCGGTTCGCGGCCGCCGAGCAGACCGGCACCTGGGACCTCGGCACGATGGCGCTGGTCATCGGCGTGTGGACGCTCGCGGGTCTCGCGGTCTCCGCGCGGACGTTCCGGTGGGTCCGGAGGGACGGGTGACCTCCTCCCCCGCCGGCGACCGCCGCGCCGAGCCGCCCAGCCCGTGGCTCGACGCGGCGGTCGTCGCGGTGTCCGCGGTCGTGCTGCTCGGCATCGCGTCGTTCGGCACCCGCCCGCCCGCGCTGGCGGTCGTCGCCGCCGCGCTCGCGGTGTTCGCGGCGGTGTGGTTCGCGGCGGGGCGCCGACTGCTCGGGGGCGGACGGGGCTGGCCGGCGGTCGTCGCCGTGCTCGCGGTCGTCTGCGCGGTCGGCTGCGCCACGGTGCCGGCGTTCGCGACGTTCCAGATCGTCGCCTACCCCATCGCCTGGCTGCTGAGCAGCGGGTTCCGCTCCGCGGTCGTCGCGAACCTCGCGGTCGCGACGGCGGTGGCCATCGGGTACGCCCAGCGCGCACCCCTGGCCGAGGCGATCGGGATCACCGCGATCTCGTTCGCGTTCAGCCTGGCCATGGGGGTGTGGGTCAGCCGCATCGAGCGCCGCTCGGAGTCGCGGCAGGCGCTGATCGACGACCTGACGGCCGCGCAGGCGCAGCTGGCCGCGCTGCACCACGACGCCGGCGTGGTCGCCGAGCGCGAGCGCCTCACGCGAGAGCTGCACGACACGCTCACGCAGAGCCTCACCGGCATCACCATGCTCGCCGAGCGCGCGCGTGCCCGGCACCCGGACGACCCTGCGCTCGGGGTGCTCGAGGACGCGGCGCGGCAGGCGATGTCGGAGGCGCGGGGGCTCGTCACCGGAGGCGCGCCCGTCCCGCTCGACGGCGGTCTCGCCACCGCGCTCGACGCCCTGGCGGCGCGCTTCCGTCGGGAGACGGGGCTCGAGGTCACCGCGGAGGTGCGGGCGGACGTGCCGCGCGACCTCGAGGTCGTGCTGCTGCGCTGCGCCCAGGAGGGGCTGGCGAACGTGCGCAAGCACGCCTCCGCCGCCTCCGTCGCCCTGCGCGTGTCGACGGAGGCGGGACGCGCGGTACTCACCGTCGAGGACGACGGGCTCGGCCCCTCCGGCGGCGACGGGTTCGGCATCGCCGGCATGCGCGACCGGCTCGCCCTGGTCGCCGGCGACGTGTCGCTCGCCCCCGGCCGCGGCGGCGGCGCGCTGCTGACCGTGCGGGTGCCGGTCCCGGTGGTCGCTGCATGATCCGCGTGCTCGTGGCCGACGACCACCCGATCGTGCGGGCGGGCGTCGTCGCGCTGCTCGAGAGCGCGGAGGGCATGGAGGTGGTCGCCGCGGTCGCGGACGGCGCCGCCGCGCTCGCGGAGAGCCGCCGGCTGCAGCCGGACGTGGTGCTGATGGACCTGCGCATGCCGGGGATGGACGGGGTGGCGGCGACCGCGGCGATCGTCGCGGCGTCGCCGGCGACCCGCGTCGTCGTGCTGACCACCTACGAGACGGACGACGCGATCCTCGACGCGATCACGGCCGGAGCCCGCGGCTACCTGCTGAAGGCGGCGCCGGAGCAGGAGATCCTCGCCGGCGTGCGCTCGGTCGCGGCGGGCGCGACGGTGCTCGCGCCCGGGATCGCTGCGGCGCTCGCCCGCGGCGTGCAGCGGGACCGGACGGCGCCGCGGCTGTCGCCGCGGGAGCTGGAGGTGCTCGCCCTCGTGGCGGAGGGCGAGAGCAACCCCGGCATCGCCGCGCGGCTGCACCTCTCC
Organism: uncultured Amnibacterium sp.; assembly: GCF_964245895.1. Lineage (GTDB taxonomy): Bacteria > Actinomycetota > Actinomycetes > Actinomycetales > Microbacteriaceae > Amnibacterium. Next base: position 5,250 of record NZ_CAXTOQ010000109.1, on the reverse strand, counting down.
GAGGCGACGGTGAAGACCCACCTGCTGCACGTGTTCGAGAAGCTGGGGGTGAACGACCGGACGCGCGCCGTCACCCTCGCCATGCGGCTGGGGCTGCTGCCCTCCTGACGCCCGTCAGGCCGCGGCGGCGATGCGGCTGCGCCCGCGGCGCAGCACCGGCACGATCGCGCCCCGCAGCCGCGAGGTGAGGCTCGGCGGGACCGGCCGAGCGCCGACGTCGCCGGGCCACTCGATCGCCGCCATGCGCTCGTCGAACCGCTCCGGGGCCTCGCCCGGCTGGTAGACGTGCCGCAGGCCGTGCTCGCCGAGGAACGAGGCGAAGACGTCGAACCGCTCCGCGTGCCGCGCGTTGAACGCGGTGAAGTCCGCCTCCGCGTACAGCTCCGCCGCGTCCGTGGTGGGCCCGACCTGCTTCATCGTGCGGTGCGGGATGTCGTAGTAGCGCACCAGCTCGAGCGTGCGGGAGTCGTGGGCGAGCACCGTGGCCGGGGTGCCCGCGAGCAGGGCGGCGATGTTGCCGTGGATCCGGGTGCCGAAGCTGTAGTCGAAGCCGCCGAGGTAGCGCATCCACGGCTCGGGGTCCACGAAGAAGCTCGTCCGGTGGTCGCGCACGAGCGGGTGCCCGTGGTGCGTCGGCAGCACGGACTGGTCGGTGCGGTGCGTCGCGGCCTTGTGCTCCTTGTCGAGCAGCATGCCGAGCGCGTCGCGGTGCTGCGCCGCGTAGCGGAGGTTCGGGTAGCGCTCCGTGTGCCGCTCGACGATCGGGCCGAGCCCGGGCACGTACGGCGACAGGTTCATGCTGATGCGGGAGGAGCGGGTCAGCGCGGGCACGCGCTTCTCGATCCGCAGGCCCGGGCCGTGGAGGAAGATCGAGGGGCAGCCGATCAGGTCGACCTCGCGGAACCCGAGGCCCTGCAGGTAGGTGTGCGTGAACTCGCCGCGCACGCCGATCGACGGCGACTTGTCGAGCACCGCGCGCACGAAGCGCACCACGTGGTCCTTGACCGAGTCGAGGCGGTCCACGCGGCCGTCGAGCTTCAGCTGCGCGCCGACGCCCAGCACCGTGACGGGGACGGTGAGGTTCTCGATCGTCTCGGACATCCGGTCGAGGGTCTCGACGTAGCTGTGGCGGAACGCGTTCGCGAGCGGGATGACGACGTGGTCGACCTCGCCGTTGATGCGGTCGGCCTCCGCCTTGCCGCCCTTGAGGGTGCCGACGGCGACCTCGGTGCCCTCCGTCTGCAGCAGCTTGTAGCTGGCGCTCGAGAAGAGGAGGTTGCCGACGTTGTCGCCGATCATGTTCCGGCGGAACACCCGAGCGGGAGACGCGACCTCGAACGGATCCTTGTGCGCACGGAGCAGGATGCGGGACATTCGGCACTCCTCGACCTCCCCCGAACGCGGGGGATCTGACTTGGACCTGAACGGTAACCCGAGGGTCGCGGCCGCCCCGGGCGCGACACGCAGCCGTTCGCGGCGGTTCACCGACCGCGCGGCGGCGTCAGAGCACGGCGCCGATCAGGTCCGGCTCGGGCTGCAGCACGACCCCGAACTCGCCCTGCACGAGGTGCTGCACGTAGCGGGCGAGCTCCAGCACCTGCGCCGCGGTCGCTGAGCCGCCGTTCACGATCGCGAGGGTGTGCTTCCGGGAGATGTGCGCGTCCGAGCCGGGGAGGCGGAAGCCCCGCTGCACGCCCGCGTGCTCGATCAGCCACGCGGCGGACAGCTTCACCTGCGGCTCCCCGTGCCGGGAGGGTCGCGGCGGCACCGCGGCCCCGAGCGGTACGACCACGTCCGGCTCGTCCGCGGACGTCGGCCAGCGCGGGGCCTCCCGCGGCAGGGTGCGGGCGAACCGCTCGGACACGATCGGGTTCGTGAAGAAGGAGCCGACGCTCACCGACTCGGGGTCGGCGTCGTCCAGCACCATGCCCTTCGACCGGCGCAGCTGCAGCACCGTGTCGCGCAGGGCGGCGATGGGCACCCTGGTGCCCAGCGGGACGCCGAGCGCGTCGGCGAGCTGGGCGTACGCCACCGGCGCGCTGCGCGGCACGTCCGGGCCGACCGCGGCGTGCAGCAGCAGGTCGACGGACAGCACGACGCCCTCGAGGCCGTGCTTGAACACGCTGGTGCGGTAGCCGAGCTGCAGCTCCGACGCCGGCATGCGGCGCACGGTGCCGGTCCGCCGGTCGAGGAAGTCGACCGCGGCGAGTGTGGCCGCGAGCTCCTGGCCGTAGGCGCCGATGTTCTGGATCGGCGCGGCGCCGGTCGAGCCTGGCACGCCGGACAGGGCCTCGATGCCGGTCCAGCCCCGGGCCACCGCCTCCGCGCACAGCGCGTCCCACGGCTCCCCCGCCTGCACGCGGATGCGCACCGCCTCCCGCTGCACCGCCGGGCGCAGCGACCGCTCGAGGGACCGGAGGCGGTCGGCGTCGTTCGCCGGGACGCCGGGACGGATCGCGACCGCGACCGGCACGCGCTCGACGCCGCGGGTCGCCACCACCAGGGCCGTGCCGTCGAACCCGTCGTCGCCGATCACGACGTTCGAGCCGCCGCCCAGCACGAGCAGCGGCTCGTCGTCCGCCCAGGCGCCGGTCGCCGTGCGTACGACCTCGTCGACCGTCCGCGCGACGACGACGCGGGTCGCCCGCCCGCCGACCTTCAGCGTCGTGAAGGCCGCGAGCGGCAGGTCGTCCTCGGCCGACGCCGGCGTGCTCATCGTTCCGGCCCGCGCCTACCGGGCACGGGGATCGCCGGCCGGGCGCGGGTGCAGCGCGACGCGCACCTGCGCGCGCCCGAGCACGGTCTGGCCGGCGACCTTCGCGACGAGGTCGATGCGCGCCTCCCCCGCCTCCTCGTCGAGCAGGCCGACCTTCGCCTCCACCTCGAGCAGCACCTCGCCCTCGAGCGGCACCGGGACGGGGCGGGTGAACCGCACGCCGTACTCCAGCACGCGGTCGCCGCCGAACCGCGCCACGACCGGCTGCACGGCGAGCCCCATGGTGAGCATGCCGTGCGCGAGCACACCGGGCAGCCCGACGGCCGTCGCGACGTCGTCGCGGTAGTGGATCGGGTTGAAGTCGCCGGAGGCGCCGGCGTAGCGGACCAGGTCGTCGCGATCGATCGGGAGGACGCCGGAGGCGACCACGTCGCCGACCGCGAGGGTCTCGTCGGTCATGCGTCGCCCCGGATCACGATCGTGGAGATCGCGGTCACGACGTGCTCGCCGTCCGCGTCGCGCACCGCGGACTCGGAGGTCACCATCGCGTTGCCGCCGAGCGTCTTGACCGCGCTGACGGTCATGGTCGCCGTCAGCAGGTCGCCTGCCACGATCGGGCGGCTGAAGCGGAACCGCTGGTCGCCGTGGACGACCCGGGAGAAGTCGACGCCGGCGGTGTCGTCGGCGAGCAGCTGCGCCAGCGTGAGGTCCTGCAGCACGACCGCGAAGGTGGGCGGAGCGACGACGTCCGGGTAGCCGGCAGCGGCCGCCGCCGCCGGGTCGAGGCTCAGCGGATCGGTCGAGCCGACCGCCCGGGCGAACTCGCGGACCTTCTCCCGCCCCACCAGGTAGGGCGGCGTGTCGGGGTACACCCGGCCCTCGAGGTCGGGCGCGACGGTCATCCCTGCATCCTATTGAGCGACCCCGTCCGCCCAGCCGTCGTTCGAGCGCGGTCACGGAGACTCGGAGGATGGCTTCGCACCTCCTCCCCTCCCGCCTGATCGGCTCCCGCACCGTCTCCGCGATCGGCCTCGGCGGGATGCCGCTGTCGATCGAGGGCCGCCCCGACGACGCGCGCGCGATCGCGACCGTGCACGCGGCCCTCGACGCCGGCGTCACGCTGATCGACACGGCCGACTCCTACCACCTGCTCGCCGGCGAGACCGGGCACAACGAGCGGCTGATCGCGGAGGCGCTGCGCACCTACGAGGGCGACGCGAGCGGCGTGCTCGTCGCGACGAAGGGCGGCCACCTGCGCCCGGGCGACGGGTCGTGGACGCAGGACGGCTCCGCGAAGCACCTGATCGAGGCGGCGGAGGCGTCGCGCCTCGCGCTCGACGTCGAGTCGATCGACCTGTACCAGTTCCACCGGCCCGACCCGGAGGTGTCGTTCGCCGAGTCGGTCGGCGCCCTGAACCACCTGCTCGACGACGGCGTGATCCGGATGGCCGGCCTCTCCAACGTGGACGTCGAGCAGATCGAGCAGGCGATGGAGATCACGGGCGGGCGAATCGTGTCGGTGCAGAACCGGTTCTCGCCCTCGTTCCGGTCGTCGCTCGGCGAGCTGCGCGCCTGCGCGGACCTCGGGATCGCGTTCCTGCCGTACAGCCCGCTGGGCGGCATCGCGGACGCGGGCGGGCTCGGCGGCAGCAACCCGGTGTTCCAGGAGGTCGCCGACGAGCACGGGGTCTCCGCGCAGCAGATCGCGCTGGCGTGGGAGCTGTCGCTCGCACCGGTCGTGATCCCGATCCCCGGCGCCTCCCGCCCCGAGACGATCCGCGACTCCGCGGCCGCCGCGACGCTCGAGCTGACGGAGGAGCAGCTGGCGCGCCTCTCCGCGTGAGTCCCTGGCGGACGCTCGCTGCGGAGCGGCTGCTCGGGCCCAGCACCTGAGCAGGCCGCACGGCCTTCAGCAGGCTGGACGAGGCCCTGTCAGCCTGCCGAAGCGCTCAGAGCCTGCTGAAGCGCCTCCTGAGCGCCTCCCGCGACGGCGAAGGGCCCCTGCGATCGGGAGTCGCAGGGGCCCTTCGTGACCGTGGTCAGCGATCGAGGATCGACCGAGTCACTGGCAGCTGTCGCACTGCAGCAGATCCATCGGGTCGACCGGAATCGCGTAGCCGTCGATGCTCTCCGTGTCGAAGTTCACGACTGCTCCTTCCGCTCGCTGCCGTCGACCTTCCCCAGTCGGCGGCGGGTGTGCACTGTTCCGGCTCATGAGCCCCCCACCTTGCAGCGGGTACAACCACCATATACCGGGGCGTGTTCCGAATCGAGCCCCAACATGTTGTGTTTCCTGAGCCTGTGGCGTGTCGCCCGGAACGGCGCGGGAAGTCGGGGGCGGGACCGGCGTGTCGCGGCGCTTCGCACCCTTCGGCCACCGCAGGGAGGGGCACGGACACAGGCCGTCACGACGGGGAGGCGGGCGGAGGCGGGATGCTAGAGTCGCTCCCGCTTCCGGCCCGGAGACGGGCCGGCATGCGCCCCGATAGCTCAGTGGTAGAGCATCTCCATGGTAAGGAGAAGGTCAAGAGTTC
>NZ_CAXTOQ010000108.1:0-11892 GCF_964245895.1 uncultured Amnibacterium sp. | reverse complement strand
GCGATCGCGATCGGGAAGAACCACATCGGCACCATCGCCGGGAAGTTGAACGGGCTGATGATCCCGACCACGCCGAGCGGCTGCCGGATCGAGTACACGTCGACCCCGGTCGACACCTGCTCCGAGAACTCGCCCTTCAGATGATGCGCGAGGCCGGTCGCGAACTCGACGACCTCCTGCCCCCGGCTGATCTCGCCCAACGCGTCGGACAGCACCTTGCCGTGCTCGCTCGTGATGATCGCGGCGAGCTCGTCCTTCTTCGCCTCGAGCAGCTCCCGGAAGCGGAACAGGATCGACTGCCGGCGCGCCAGCGACAGATCGCGCCACCCCGGGTACGCGGCCTTCGCCGCCGCGACCGCCGCGTCGATGTCGGCCTGATCCGCGAACACGACGTGCTTCGTCACGACGCCCAGCGCCGGGTCGAACACCTCACCCGTCCGGACGCCGGCACCCGCGGCGGGCGCCCCGCCGATCCAGTGCGGGACGAGCGCCGGGGCTTCGGCGGTGTCGGTGGCGGATGCGGAGGCGGTGATCGTCATGGGGTCCCTCGTGCCGGTCGGGGTCTGCCCCCCAGCCTCCCACCTCCGCCCGCCAGCCGTCGCTGGTCAGCCGTCGCTGGTCAGCCGTGCGCGACGCGAGCCGGGAACGCGTCCCGCAGCATGATCGCGAGCAGCGCGGCGACGGCGAAGGCCACCGCCGCCAGCGCGACCACCGACGGCAGCCCTGCGCCCGCGAGCACGGCCCCGCCGACCGCGGCGCCGAGCCCGATGCCCGCGTTCGACGCGGAGTTGTTCACGGCGGCGGACAGGTCCGGCGTCAGCGCCCGGGCGCGGAGGCAGGCGGCCGTGCAGAACACCGGGATCGCCCCGAAGCCGACCACCCATGCCGCGACCGCGGTCACCGTGCCCGCCGTGGAGGTCTGCAGCACGAGCAGGGCCGCGACGCAGACCGCGCCCAGCACGAGCGCGCCGAGGAAGCCGGCCCGCGGGCGGCGGTCGATGACGAGCCCGGCGAGCCACAGCCCGACGACGCCGGTCGCGCCGAACAGGAACAGGGCCGGGCCGATCGCGGGCTCCGGCACGGCGGCGCGCAGCAGCAGGGTCGAGACGTACGTGTAGAGCGCGTAGTGCCCGAAGAAGGCGACGGCGTTGACGACCGCGGCGCCGATCAGGGCTCGCCGCGGGCCGCGGGGACGCCGCGCCGCCTCCTCCGCCGCGGTCGCGGCCGGCAGCGCCGCCGCGGTCACGAGCGCGGCGAGCACCCCGCCGATCGCGAGGGCGCCGAACGCGGCCCGCCAGTCGAGCGCCGCGCCGATCGAGGTGACGAGCGGCACGCCGAGCACGTAGCCGATGGAGGCGCCCGACGCGGCGATCGCGAGCGCCCTCCCCTGGATCCGCGGCGGCACGAGCGCCGCCGCGTAGGCCGAGGACAGCGAGAAGAACAGCGCGTGCGCGATGCCGCCGATCGCCCGGCCGGCGCAGAGCACCGCGAACGACGGGGCGAGCGCGATGACCAGGTTGCCGACGCTGTAGAGCGCGATCGTGCCGAGCAGCAGCGGCTTCCGCGGCAGGCGCGTCGTCAGTCGCGTCAGCGGGATCGCGAGCACCGCGACGAGCGCGGCGTACACGGTGACGAGCAGCCCGGTCACCGCCTCCGAGACCGAGAACGCCCGGCTCATCTGGGGCAGCAGCCCGACGGGCACGATCTCCGTCGTGACCGCGACGAAGGTCGCCAGCACGAGCGCACCGAGCCCGATCGCGGCCCCGAACCCGATCCGCTCGTCGTCCGCCCGCCCCACGCGCACGATCCTCGCGGACCGGCGCGCCCGATCACGAGACCGCCCGGGGAGCAGGGAACCGATCCGCAGGATGCGGACATCCTTCTGGTGTGGACGGGGACGACGCCGCGGACTGGACGGCCGCGGTGCAGGGCGACGGGGAGGCGTTCGGCCGCGTCTACGACCGGCGGAAGGCGAGCGTCCGGCGGCAGGCGCAGCGGCTGCTGGACCGCCCAGCCGACGTCGAGGACGCGGTCGCGATCGTGTTCCTCGAGGCCTGGCGGAAGCGGTGGGCGCTGCGGCTCGTCGACGACTCGCTGCTGCCGTGGCTGCTCGTGACGACGACCAACGTCGCGAGGAACGTGCGCCGCGGCCGGGTGCGCTACGACCGGCTGCTCGCCCACCTCCCGGTACCCGCGGACGGGCCCGACCCGGCGGATCTCGTCGACGACGAGGGCGTGCTCGCGGCCCTGCGAGGGCTGTCGCTCGCCGACCAGCAGGTGCTGACGCTCTGCGTGCTGGAGGACCGGTCGGAGCGCGACGCCGCGCACGTGCTCGGCGTCGCGCCCGGCACGGTGAAGTCGCGCCTCCATCGCGCGAAGCACCGGCTCGCACATCGACTCGGCCGCTCGACCGGCCCCGCATCAGGACGAGGGATCAGCGATGGCGCCTGAGCACGAGCACCCGGACCGCGACACCGCCGTGCGCGCGATGCTGGTCGGGCAGGTGGCGGCGCCGCTCCGCCGCGCCGCGATGTCCCGCGAGCGGGTCCGCGACGTGCTCGTCACCGCGGCCGTGCTGGTCGTGGTGGTCGCGCTCTCCGTGATCGCGATCCGGTCCGTGGGCGACCGCGGCGGGCCGGCCGACGGCGGTGCACCCGCGACCTCCTCCGCGGTGGACGCGCTGCCGACGCCGACCCTGACCGCCGGGAAGCCGCTCGGCCGCTTCACCAGCGACGACGGACCGGTGCAGCGGCACGTGATCCGTCCGGACGGCCTGGCGGTCGCGACGGTCATCGAGTGCAGCGGGCCCGGCTCCTACCTCTTCTCGATCGCGCGCGACGGCTCGCAGGGCGGGGACGGCGGCTGCGGCGGCGGCGTGACCTCGGGGAACAAGGGGGTCGCCGGGTCGACCACGGTGACGATCCGCACGGACAAGCGGATGACATGGACGCTCACGATCGTCGGCATCCCCGAGACGTACGTCACCCCGCGCCCGATCCCGACGCCGACCGACACCGCCGGCACGGCCGTCCGCTACTGCACCGCCGACGACCTCACCGCGCGGTTCGTCGCCGGTGCCGAGCCGAAGGGCGTCACGGAGGTGAGCGGCGGCGACCTCGTGTTCACGAACGCAAGCGACTCGACATGCGCGCTCGCCGGCTACCCCGAGGTGCGGTTCCTCCTCGACGGCGCCGCACTCGGCCGGAACACGATGAACCACATCGACGAGCGGTCCAGCACCGAGGACGGGCTGCACGCCGTGCTCCTGCGGCCCGGCGGCGTCGCCTACTCGCAGATCGACTGGTACCTCGCGAACTACTACCCCGAGAACGAGGAGGGCAGGTGCGCCGTCCGAACGGTGAGCGCCGTGCAGGTCGACCTGGCCTACGACCTGTCGAGCCCCGGCCAGACCGGCACGCTGACCGTGCCGATCGGGACGGCGACCGCCTGCCTGAACGGCGAGCATGGCGCACTGGGGAAGTACGGCCAGGTGTCCTCGACCGTCTTCGTCGATTACCCGACCGCGCGGCGGTGAGGGTCAGCGCGGCCTGCGGCTGAAGACGTGGTGCACGACGCCGGAGGGGGACGCGGTCGTCTCGACGTCGAACCGCTGCTCCAGCCCCTCCTGGCCGTCCCACAGCCGCACCCCGCGGCCGAGCAGGATCGGCGACACGACCACGTGGAGCAGGTCCACGAGGTCGGCGTCGAGGAACTCGCGGATGGAGGTGGGGCCGCCGCCGAGACGCACGTCGAGGCCGCCGGCGAGGTCGACCGCCTCCGCGAGCGCCTCCTGCGGCGTCGCGTCGCGGAACAGGAACGTCGTCTCCCCCACGGCGAGGTCCGGTCGCGGGTGATGCGTCAGCACGATCACCGGGGTGCGGAACGGCGGCTGCTCGCCCCACCAGCCGCGCCACGACTCGCCTGGCCACGGGCCGCGCTGCCAGCCGAACTTGTTGCGGCCCATGATCTCGGCGCCGATGCCGTCCCACGCCTGGGCGGCGAACGCGTCGTCGATGCCGCGGGTACCGCCCTGCCGCCCGGTCATCGCGACGAAGGTGCGCGTCGGGAAGAAGTGGCCCATGAGCCGCTGCCCCGCGTGACCGAAGGGTGTTTCGAGGGACTGGCCCTCCCCGGTCGCGAACCCGTCGAGGGACACGGCGATGTTGTGGGCTCGCAGGTTCGGCACCTTCCCGACGCTAGCAGTCATGTGTACGTTGTTCACATCTGCGACGGAGGAGGATCGATGGCGCTCACGGCGACCGGCTCGTTCAGCGGCATGTCGGTGAAGGACGTGCCGGAGGCGGTGCGCTTCTGGCGCGACGTCGTCGGCCTCGCGGTCGACGACGGGCCGATCGCGACCCTCCACCTGCCCGGCGGCGGCACGACGATCGTCTACCCGAAGCCCGACCACACGCCCGCGGGCTTCACGGTCCTGAACTTCGAGGTCGACGACGTGGCCGCTGCGATCCGCGAGCTGGGCGCCGCCGGCCTCGAGCCCGAGCGCTATCCGGGGATGCCGCAGGACGACGACGGAGCGATGCGCGGCAACGGGCCCGACATCGCGTGGTTCACCGACCCCTCCGGCAACATCTTCTCGGTGCTGAAGGCCTGACCCCGCATTCCGGGCGACTTCGGTCATTCCGGGCGCGAATACTCGCCCGGAATGTCCGAAGCCGCCCGGTCTGGGGCGGGCTCACGCGATGGGCTGCACCAGCCGGGTCACCCACCGCTCCTGCGGCACATCGCCGGGCGTGAGGTAGATCTCGCGGCCCGCGTCGGCGAGGACCGCCCCTCGGGCGCGGACCGCGTCGATGAGCGCCATCCACGAGGCGTCGATGGTCTCCATCGACCCGCGGTGCGTGAGGATCGCCGCCTGCTCGAGCCCGGGCAGCACGTGGACGTCGAGCCCGGGGACCGCCTCCGCGTCGCCCTCGAGCTGGAAGCCCGCGGTCACGAGCACGCCGGAGCCGTCACCGGACTCGTCGGCGCTGTAGATCGCCACGGCGGGGCCGAACGGGATGCCGGCGGCCGAGAGCGCGGCCTCCACCTCGGGGAAGATCGGGCCGACCACCGGGCCGATGTTGTGCGAGCCGAAGCCCGCTGCCCTCCTGGTGATCGTGGCGACCCGCTGCGCGGGCACGAGCCGGAACTCGATCTCGGGTGCGTCGGTCATGGCCGGGTCTCCTTCTGCTCCGCGGAGGTAGGCGTCGAAGCGCGCGAGGCGCCGGGACTCGGTCTCGATCGAGTCGCGCAGCGCGTCGCGCGCCGCCTCCAGCGACCGCCGCGAGGCCGGCTCGTCGAGACCCGAGCGGCGGATCCGCCCGATGTCGACCAGGCCGACGCCGAGGTCGCGCAGCCGCACGATCTCGTCGACGTCGGGCAGCTGCGCCGGCGCGTACGAGCGGTACCCGGTCTCCGGGTCGACGTGCGCGGGGACCAGCAGCCCGATCTCGTCCCAGTGCCGCAGCATCCGGACGGTCACCCGTCCGATCGACGCGAACCTGCCGATGCTGTACATGGTGGGTCCGATCGTGCCCCCTCACACGGTGTGAGGGTCAAGCCCCAGCGGTGTGCGAGTGCGAGCGCCCCTCGTGCATCGTCGGGATCGGCACTGAGCCCGACGGTGATCAGCGGACGGTCTCCGGCCGAACGCGATCACGGTGTTCGTCGGCAGGGCGCGGGCGTTGCACGTCGCCAGCGGCGACCCGGCGTCGGGCCCGGCGATGACGAGCGCGTCGTCGCCGGCTTCGCGGACCGCGCGTCGGTCGCGATGCGCTTGGGGGCTACGCCGGGCCTGCGACGCCCACGAGGTTGCCGGCCGGGTCGCGGAAATGGCCGACCCGTATGCCCGTGCCCTCGTTGACCTGCAGCGGCAGGACGACGGTGCCGCCGAGCGATTCCGCCTGCTGCAGCGCGGCGCGCACGTCCGCGACACCGACGTAGAAGACCGCGTGAGCCACGAAGCCGGGGCCGCCGCCGATGCCGGCCGCGGCCGGTGCCGCGCCCTCCGCGGCGTCGATGAACGCGTAGCTCGACGCCTCCGAGATCGGCGGCGCGACCGGTGCGCCCGGCGGCTGGTCCCAGCCGAACAGCGCGCCGTAGAAGGTCTGCAGCGCGGACGGGTCCGGACCGAGCAGCTCGACGTGGACGACGGGGTTGCCCATGTCTCCAGTGTGCGACCCGCCCTCGCGGTTCCGCAGAAATCGGTCGACACGCCGAGTCCGAGCGCCGGGTCGCGGTGTGTCGCCCGAGATCTGCGGAACGGCGAGCGAGGTGCGGATCCGCGCGACCACTACGCGGCGGGCTGCTGCACCTTCGCCCAGATCGCGGTCAGCAGCTGCTGCACCCACTCGATCAGGGCCGTGTCGGCGAGCGGCTCCCCCGCGGTCTGCGGCCACGGCACGTTCACCGCGCCGCCCACGATGCGGGCGCCCGGGTACATGCGCTGCAGGCGCACCTGCATCGAGTCCGGCAGGTCGGCGGGGGCGATGCGGAGGAACTTCGGCAGCGCGACGACGTCGGACAGGCCCGCGTGCTGCGCGAGCCGGCGCAGCTTCGAGATGCGCACCAGGTTCTGGACCTCGTCCGGCGCCGTGCCGTAGCGATCGACCAGCTCCTCGAGCACCAGGTCGATGCGGCCCTCCTCGGAGGCGGGGCCGGCCGCCGCGGACAGCTTCTGGTACGCCTCCAGCCGCAGCCGCTCGCTGTCGATGTAGTGCTCGGGGATGCGGGCGTCGACCGGGATCTCCAGGCGCAGCTCGGTCTGCCCGTCCGCGACCTCGCCGCGGAAGTCGCTGACCGCCTCCCCGATCATCCGCAGGTACAGATCGAACCCGACGCCCGCGATGTGGCCGGACTGCTCGCCACCCAGCAGGTTGCCGGCGCCGCGGATCTCCAGGTCCTTCAGCGCCACCTGCATGCCGGAGCCGAGGTCGTTGTTCGCCGCGATCGTCTCGAGCCGGTCGACCGCGGTCTCGGACAGCGGCTTCTCGGCGTCGTAGAGGAAGTACGCGTACGCGCGCTCCCGCCCGCGGCCGACGCGGCCGCGCAGCTGGTGCAGCTGCGACAGCCCGTACTTGTCGGCCCGGTCGACGATCAGCGTGTTCGCGTTCGCGATGTCCAGGCCGGTCTCGATGATCGTGGTGGAGACGAGCACGTCGTACTTCCGCTCCCAGAAGTCGACCATCACCTGCTCCAGCTGGTGCTCGCCCATCTGCCCGTGCGCGACGCCGACCCGCGCCTCCGGCACCAGCTCCGCGATCTCGGAGGCGATGCGCTGGATGGATGCGACCCGGTTGTGCACGTAGAAGACCTGGCCCTCGCGCAGGAGCTCCCTGCGGATGGCGGCGGTGATCTGCCCGGCGGAGCGCGCGCCGACGAAGGTGAGGATCGGGTGCCGGTCCTCCGGCGGCGTGGCCAGGGTCGACATCTCGCGGATCCCGGTGACCGCCATCTCGAGCGTGCGCGGGATCGGCGTCGCGCTCATCGCGAGCACGTCGACGTTCGTCTTCAGCTTCTTCAGCTGGTCCTTGTGCTCGACGCCGAACCGCTGCTCCTCGTCGATGATCACGAGGCCGACGTCCTTGTACTCGACCTGCTTCGCGAGGATCGCGTGGGTGCCGATCACCATGTCGACGGTGCCGTCCGCGAGGCCCTTCAGCGTGTCCTTCGCCTCCTTGTCGCTCTGGAAGCGGGAGAGGGGCCGCACGTTCACGGGGAAGCCCGCGAAGCGCTCGTTGAAGGTCTCGAGGTGCTGCCGCACGAGCAGCGTCGTCGGCACGAGCATCGCGACCTGCTTGCCGTCCTGGATCGCCTTGAACGCCGCGCGGACGGCGATCTCGGTCTTGCCGAAGCCGACGTCGCCGGAGATGAGCCGGTCCATCGGGATCGGCTTCTCCATGTCGGCCTTGACCGCGTCGATCGTCTCCAGCTGGTCGGGCGTCTCCGCGAAGGGGAACGCCTCCTCCAGCTCGTGCTGCCACGGGCTGTCCGGTCCGAACGCGTGCCCCTTCGAGGCCATGCGGGCGGAGTACAGCTTCACCAGCTCGACCGCGATGTCCCTGACGGCCTTGCGGGCGCGGCCCTTCGCAGCGGCCCAGTCGGAGCCGCCCATCTTCGACAGCTGCGGCGCCTCCCCGCCCACGTACCGGGTGAGCAGGTCCAGCTGGTCGGTCGGCACGTACAGCTTGTCGCCGGGGTAGCCGCGCTTCGACGGCGCGTACTCGAGCAGCAGGAACTCCCGCACGACCTTCTCCGGCGCCTTGTCGCCGATGCGCCGCGGGCCGGTCTTCTGCACGGGCGCGATCTCGCGGCGCACCAGCTCGACGAAGCGGCCGATGCCGTGCGTGGCGTGCACGACGTGGTCGCCGGCCTTCAGCTGCAGCGGGTCGACGACGTTCTTGCGGCGGGAGGCGAGCTTCTTCGGCCCGCGGTTGTCGACGGAGGCCGCGCGGCCGTAGAACTCGCGCTCGGACACGACCGCGAGCGACACCTCCGGCTGCTCGAACCCGGTCTCCAGGTCGCCGATGAGCACGTAGGCGACGCCGGGCTCGAGATCGTCCGGCAGCTCCTCCACGATCCGCGCCGCGGAGCCGCGCTCGGCGAGCACGTCCCGCGCCCGCTCGACGAGGCCCTTGCCCGCCGCCGTCACGACGGCCGACCAGCCGTGCCGCAGGCGGGAGCCGATGTGGTCCAGCAGGTCCGCGGGCTTGCCGGGCACGACCGGGGTCGCCCCGCCCTTCACGCGGAGGTACTCGGCGGAGTCGGCGAGCAGCGCGGCGGCCTTCGCGGGGTCCAGGTCGTCGAGGTCGGGCAGCGCCTCGAAGCCGCTGATCGTCCACCAGGTGCCGTCGGGCACGGACTCGCGCAGCCGGTTCACCGTCAGGAAGTCGCCGGACTCGAGGTCGATCGGGGCCTGCGCGCCCGCGGTCGCGGCGCTCCACGCGGCGTGGAGGAACTCGCGGTTCGTGTCCGCGAGGCTCACCGCGCGGCTGGCGACCCGCTCGGGCGACAGGATGCAGACCGCGGCGCCCTCCGGCAGGTACTCGGTGACGGGGATCAGGCCGTCCGCGAGCACCGGGGCGAGCGACTCCATGCCCTCGACCGGGATGCCCTCCGCGACCTTCGCGAGCATCTGCGCGAGGTTCGGGAACTCGTGCCGCAGCTCTCGCGCGCGCTGCTGCACCGACTCGGTGAGCAGCAGCTCGCGGGCCGGCACCAGCTCGGCGCGGTCGATCGGCGCGTCGAGCGTGCGCTGGTCCGCGACGGAGAACCCGCGGAGGCCGTCCACCTCGTCGCCGAAGAAGTCGACGCGGACCGGGTGCTCCGCGATGGGCGAGAAGACGTCGAGGATGCCGCCGCGCACCGCGAACTCGCCGCGGCGGGTGACCAGGTCGACGCGGCTGTAGGCGAGGGCGACGAGCCGCTCGACGATCCGGTTCAGGTCGAGGCCGCGCTGCCCGAGCGCCAGCTGGACCGGCTCCACCTCCGCCAGCCCCTGCGCGAGCGGCTGCAGCGCCGCCCGCACGGGCGCGATCACGACGAGCGGGGCGTCGCCCCGCTGCCAGAGCCGCATGCGGCGGATCGCGTGGAGGCGGCGACCGACGGTCTCGACGCCGGGGCTGAGGCGCTCGTGCGGCAGCGTCTCCCAGGCCGGGAAGTCGAGCAGCTCGGCCTCGGGCAGCAGGCACTCGAACGACCCGCGGATCGCGTCCGCCTCCCGCTCGGTCGCCGCGACGACGAAGAGCGCGTCGGCCTCGTCGCGCTCGCGGCGCCGCCGCAGCAGCGCGGCCAGCAGCGGCGCGTGCAGCCCGGGCGTCGCCGAGAAGTCGGCCGGCCGGGACGCCGCGACCAGCGCGTCGCTCATCGAGTCGGCGTGGGCGAGCAGACGGGGCAGACCACCGAGACTCACTGACCCCATGGTACGGAGGCTTCCGACAGCGCCGCGCCCGCATCGGGCTGGCGGCCGCGGGAGCCGCTGTCGGCGTTCTCCCGGCGCGGATGCCGCTGCTGCACAGCGGACGTCGGGAGTCCGTTCGGCGCCGGCCCGTACCGTGCGTCGGCCGCTCCGACCCGGCGGCTGCCCCCACATGACCCTCACGCCCGGGCTCCTCCGCCCACGCCGCACCGTGCCGCGGCCGCTCGACGCGCTCGCGAGGCGCTTCGCCGCAGCCGTGCGCGGCGACCTCGGCGGCCGGTCAGCGACCGGTCTCACCATCCGCAGCCAGGACGTGCACGCCGGGGACCTGTTCGTCGCGCTGCCCGGCGCGGGCACCCACGGCGCGACGTTCGCGGGAGCCGCGCGCGCCGCCGGCGCCGTCGCCCTGCTCACCGACCTCGAAGGCGCCGCGATCGCCGACCGGGCCGGGCTGCCGACGCTCATCGTGGAGGAGCCCCGCCGGCTGCTGGGGGACGTGGCCGCCTGGGTTCTCGACACAGCCGCTGCCGTGCCGATGCTGCTGGGCGTCACCGGCACCGACGGCAAGACGACGACCGTCACGATGCTCGAGCACCTCCTCCGCCGGCTCGGCCGCCGCACCGGGCTCAGCACCACCGCGGAGCGGCTGGTCGACGGGGTGCAGGTGCAGAGCCGCCTGACGTCGCCGGAGGCGGACGAGCTGCACGGGCTGCTCGCCGCCATGCGGGAGCGGCACGTCGACGCCGCCGCGATCGAGGTGAGCGCGCAGGCGCTGATCCGGCACCGGCTGGGCGGGGTGCGGTTCGACGTCGCCGGGTTCACCGGGCTGAGCCACGACCACCTGGACGACTTCGGCGACCTGGAGACCTACTTCGCCGCGAAGGCCGCGCTGTTCGAGCCGGATCGCGCCCGCCGCGGGGTGGTCTCCCTCGACTCGCCGTGGGGGGCCCGGCTCGTCGACCGCGCGGCTGTGCCGGTCACCACGATCGCGCTCCATGGGCGGGCGGACTGGCGGGTCGCGGTCACGGCCCGATCGGCGGAGGGCACCCGCTTCCGCCTCGAGGCGCCCGCCGGCGGCCGCCTCGACACCCGGGTGCGGATGCTCGGCGACCACGCCGCCGCGAACGCCTCCCTCGCCGTCGCGATGCTCGTGGAGGCGGGCGTCGGGCTCGCCGAGATCGCCGAGGCGCTCGGCACCGACGGCTTCCGCGACGCGGTCCCGGGCCGGCTGGAGCGCGTCGGCGCCCCCGGCGACCCCGCCGTCTTCCTCGACATCGCCCACACCCCGGACGCGTTCGAGAAGTCGCTGCGGGCGCTGCGCGCCGTCGTGCCCGGCCGGATCGTCATGCTCTTCGGCGCCGACGGCGACCGCGACCCGACGAAGCGCACCGCGATGGGCCGCGTCGCCGGGACGCTCGCCGACACCGTGCTGATCACCGACCACCACTCCCGCTTCGAGGACCCGGACGCGATCCGCGCGGCGCTCCTCGGCGGCGCGCGGGCGGCGGAGCGGGCGGAGGTGCTCGACGTGCCGGACCCGAGCATCGCGATCCGCTTGGCCGTCGCGGCCGCCGGGCCCGAGGACGCGGTGCTGTGGGCGGGCACGGGCCGCTCCCAGTACCGCGACGTCCGCGGGGTGAAGCGGCCCTACTCGTTCCTCGCGGAGGCGCTCGCCGCGCTCGACGAGCTGCGCGTCGCCGCCGCCTGACGGCTGCTCGGCTCGGAATCCGGGCGCGTCCGGGCATCGCGGGCGTGAATTCGCGCCCGGAACGTCCGGAAGCGCCCGGTCTCGGGGCGGGGTGCGCCGACACGCCGAACGCGCCGACGCGTTGGCGCGACACGCGACGGATCTCCCTGCCCCTCGTTCTGGGGGTGCCTACGTTCGTGCGATCCGGGACCGCGGGGCTCCCGGCGATGCGGGAGGGGTCGGCGCTGACCTGGAACGAGGACCCGACGGGAACCGGCCGCAGGCCGGG
>NZ_CAXTOQ010000107.1:0-11938 GCF_964245895.1 uncultured Amnibacterium sp. | reverse complement strand
ATGCGCTGGTGGCTCGACCGCGGGGTCGACGGCTTCCGGATGGACGTCATCAACTTCGTCTCGAAGGACCAGTCGTTCGCCGACGCGCCGCCCGTGCCGGGGGAGCGCTTCGTGAACGCGTTCCCGCTGTTCGCGAACGGGCCGCGCATCCACGAGTTCCTCGCCGAGATGCGCTCGCGGGTCTTCGCGGGCCGGGAGGGGGCCTTCCTCACGGTCGGCGAGATGCCGGGCGTGACGCCGGAGCAGGCGATCCGCTACACCGACCCCGCGAACGGCGAGGTCGACATGGTCTTCCAGTTCGAGCACGTCTCGATCGACCAGGGCCCCGCGTCCAAGTGGGACTACGTCGGGCTCGACCGCCTGGCGCTGAAGCGCTCGCTGCACCGCTGGCAGACCGCGCTCGCCGAGCAGGGCTGGAACAGCCTGTACTGGGACAACCACGACCAGCCGCGCGCCGTCTCCCGGTTCGGCGACGACGACCCGGCGTACTGGGAGCAGTCCGCGAAGGCGCTCGCGACGATCCTGCACGGCATGCGCGGCACGCCCTACGTCTACCAGGGCGAGGAGCTCGGGATGACGAACTTCCCGTTCCGCTCGGCCGACGAGCACCGGGACGTGGAGGCGGTGAACCACTGGCGGCGGGTGGTGGCGGAGGGGCTCGATCAGCAGGCGGCGCTGACCGGCATGGCCGCGGTCGGCCGGGACAACGCGCGCACGCCGATGCAGTGGGACGCCTCCACGACCGCCGGGTTCACCACGGGGGAGCCGTGGCTGCCCGTGAACCCGAACCGCACCTGGCTGAACGCGGCGGCGCAGGTCGGCACGCCCGGCAGCGTGTTCGAGCACTACAAGGCGCTCATCGCGCTGCGCCACGAGCACGAGGTGATCGCGGTCGGCGACTTCACCGGGGTGCTCGAGAACGACCCGGAGGTGTGGGCGTACGTCCGCACCGCCGGGCGGGCGAAGCTGCTCGTCGTCGCGAACTGCGGCCGGCAGCCGCGCGAGCTGGAGCTGGGCGACGGCTGGGCCGGCGCGCGGCTCCTGCTCGGGTCCCTCCCGGACCGCGCCGACCGGCTCGCGCAGGGACCCGTGACCCTCGCCGGCTGGGAGTCCCGCATCTATCTCGCGGAGTGACTCCAGCCCGCGGGTATGTCACGATGGGGGCTCATCCCGTCGAGAGGAGCAGAGGCCGTGCCTGCAGCCGTCCGCGTCCCCACACGCTGACGATCGCCCGCCTCCGTTCCCAGGCTCCCGATGTCGGCGCTCCGCCGACATCGACAGGAGTCCCGTGCTGCCGCAGCACACCCACCGTCCCCGCGTGCTCGACCTCGGGGTGCTCGCGCACATCGACGCGGGCAAGACCAGCCTGACCGAGCGCCTGCTCTTCGACACGGGCGCGGTCGCCTCGCTCGGCAGCGTCGACGCGGGCACGACCAGGACCGACTCGATGGACCTGGAGCGGCGCCGCGGCATCACGATCCGCGCGGCCGTCACCGCCGTGCGCATCGGCGGGCTCGACGTGAACGTGATCGACACCCCGGGGCACACCGACTTCGTCGCCGAGGTCGAGCGGGCGCTGGGCGTGCTCGATGCCGCTGTGCTCGTGCTCTCCGCGGTGGAGGGCGTGCAGCCGCAGACGGTCGCGATCTGGCGCAGCCTACGGCGGGTGGGCGTCCCGACGCTGCTGTTCGTGAACAAGGTCGATCGGGCCTCCGCGGACCCCGAGCGGGCCGTCGCCGAGATCCGCGAGCGGCTGACCGCCGACCTCGTGCGGCTCGATCGCGTGTCGGACGCGGGCACGGCCGCCGCGACCGTGGCACGGCGGCCGCTCGACGATCCGGCGGTGGCCGAGCCGGTGATCGCCGCCGACGACGTGCTGCTGCAGCGCTGGTCCGACGGCCTCGTCGTCGCGCCGGAGCAGCGGCTCGGCGCGCTGCGGGCCGCGGTGGGCAGCGGCGCGCTCTTCCCCGTGCTCTGCGGCTCCGCCGTCACCGGCGTCGGCGTCGACGGGCTGCGCTGGGCGATCGAGCACCTCGTGCCGCCCGCGCCGGTCCACGACGGCGCGCTGGCCGGCTCCGTGTTCGCGGTCGACCGCGTCGGCGCGACCCGCCGCACGTGGCTGCGGCTCTGGGCGGGCGAGCTGCGGGTGCGCGACCGCGTCGCCCTGGCCGGCCGCGCGCCGGAGCGGGTCACGCACATCGTCGCCCCGACCCCGTCGGGCTCGGAGGAGCGGCAGCGCGCGACCGCCGGGGAGCTGGTCGCGGTCGGCGGCCTCGCCACGGCGCGGATCGGCGACGTGCTCGGCTCCCCGCCCTCCCGCCGGCTGCCGCGCATCGCTCCCGCGACGCTGCGCTCGGTGGTCGAGGCCGTCGACCCCGCGCAGCGGGTGGCGATGGTGGAGGCGCTCAAGGTCCTCGCAGACGAGGACCCGCTGATCGACCTCGCCGTCGAGGGCCCCGCGGTCGTGGTGCGCATCCACGGCGAGGTGCAGCGGGAGGTCATCGCGTCGCTGCTGGACGAGCGGTTCGGCGTCGCGACCCGGTTCTCGGACACCGTCGCGGCATGCATCGAGCGGCTGGAGGCGCCGGCCGCGGCGGCGGAGCGGCTCGGGGAGGCCGGCAACCCCTACCTGGCGACCGTCGGCCTGGCGATCGAGCCGCTGCCCGGTTCGGACGAGGTCCTCTTCGCGCCGGGCGTGCAGCGCGGGCGCCTGCCCGCCTCGTTCGTCGCGGCGACGGAGGAGGGCGTGCGGCACGCCCTCGGGCAGGGCCAGAGCGGCTGGCCCGTCCGCGGCGTGCGGGTGACCATGACCGCCTCGGCGTACTGGCCGCGGCAGAGTCACGCGCATCAGCGGTTCGACAAGTCGATGTCGAGCGTCGGGGCCGACTTCCGGCTCCTGACGCCCGTCGTCGTGGCCGCCTGCCTCCGCGCCGCCGGCACCAGGGTGTGCGAGCCGATCGAGCGGTTCGACGCCGAGGTGCCGGAGGAGCACCTGAGCGCCCTGCTGGGGCTGCTCGGCCGCAGCGGCGGGGTGGTCGAGGCCGCGACCGACGCCGGCCGGTACCGGCGGGTCGAGGGGACGCTGCCGTCGGCGCAGATCGGCCGGACCGTCCGCGCCCTGCCCGATCTCGCGGGCGGCCAGGCGGTGCTCACGAGCCGGATGGACCACTACCGTGCGGTCGCTGACGGCCGCGGGCCGACCCGGGAGCGGGTCGGGCCCGACCCCGCCGACCGGCTCGCGTGGTTCCGGGCCATGCCCAGGTAGGAAGGGGAGTCGACCCCGTCGTGACGGCTCCCTTCGCGACACGCCGCTGCGGCACGACGCAGGTCCCGGCAGGTCGGCAGACCAGCCTGAACGAAGGAGGTCAGGAGGCGGCGGAGCGGGCGCGGAAGGCGCGCACGTGCATCCGGTTGCCGCAGTTGCCGACGTCGCAGAAGCGCTTCGAGCGGTTGCGGCTGAAGTCGACCAGCACGGCCTCGCAGTCGTCAGCGGCGCAGCGCTTCATGCGCGCCCGCTCGCCCTGCCGCAGCACGTCGACCCACGCCATCGCGATCTCGACCATGACGCGGTCCGCCAGCGGTGCGTCCGGCGCGTTCGCGTGGATGTGCCAGCCGAACCCGTCGTGGTCGACGAGCCGGGGGAGCGCGCCGCCCTCGGCGAGCATCCCGTTCACCGCGGAGACCACCTCGATCTCCCGCTCCGTCTCCCACAGCGCCCGGAGGCGGAGGCGCAGCGCGCGAAGCGACTCGAGCTCCACGGTCGTGTGCAGCCGGTCGCCCGTGAAGCCCTCGCCGTCGAACCAGGCGTCCAGCTGCGTCATCGTCCGCAGCTCGTCCTCGCCGCTGTGCGACGCGTCGGGCAGCGTGTTCACGAGCGTCGTCGCGGCCGCGAGGCTCAGCTCGACGTCATGGGTGAACAGCATGTGACTCCTGACCGAGAACGGCCGAGGATCCGATAGGCTCCTCGGTTGTCAGGAGTGTACGGCATTTCACTCCTGACAGGAGGGGATCGCATGCGGCGCTCGAACCCGGTCGCGGGCCTGACCTTCGCGGTGCTGGCCGCCTTCGCGTTCGGCGTCGGCGGGCCGTTCGTGCGGCCCCTGCTCGACGCGGGCTGGTCCTCCTCCGCCGCCGTGCTGTGCCGCTGCGCCGGCACGCTGCTCGTGCTCGCGATCCCCGCGGTCGTGCTGCTCCGCGGCCGGTGGGGCGTGCTGCGCCGCAACTGGCGCACCGTGCTCGCCTACGGGGTGTTCGCCGTGGTCGGCACGCAGCTGCTGTACTACTCGGCGATCAGCCGCATGCCGGTGGGCGCCGCGCTGCTGATCGAGTACCTCGCGCCCGTGCTGCTCGTGCTCTGGAGCTGGCTGCGCACCCGCCGCCGCCCCAGCGGGCGGGTGCTCGCGGGCTCGGTGCTCGCGATCGCGGGGCTGCTGCTGGTCGTCGACCTCGGCGGCGTGGGCTCGGCGGATCTCGTCGGGCCGCTGCTCGCCCTCACGGCGGCGGTCGGCGTCGCGATCTACTACGTCATCAACGCCCGGCTGGATCCCGAGCTGCATCCGATCGTGCTGCTCGCCGCCGCCATGGCGGTCGGGGTCGTGGTGCTCCTGCTGCTCGCCATCGCCGGCATCACCCCCCTGACCTTCGCGTTCACGGACGTGCTGCTGGCCGGCTCGGTCGCCCCGTGGTGGCTGTCCGCCGGCGTGATGGTGCTGGTCTCCACGTCCGCCGCGTACCTGCTCGGCATCGCGGGCGGCGCCCGGCTCGGCAGCCGCGTGGCCTCGTTCGTCGGCCTGTTCGAGGTGCTGTTCGCGGTGCTCGCCGCCTGGGTGCTGCTCGGCGACCTGCCCGCGCCGATCCAGCTGGGCGGCGGCGTGCTGATCCTCGCCGGCGTCGTGCTCGTCAAGCTGCAGGGCGAGGAGCCGGAAGCGGATCCCGGCGCCCTCCACGTACCTCCACCAGGTGCTCGGCGGACGTTCGGCCCGCGTGCAGCCCGCTCATCGGAGACGTCCCGGTCCGGCACGTAGCGTCCCCGCCCGTGACCGATCAGTACACCCTGCAGGACCCGACCACCCAGTACCCGAAGCCCGACGACAGCTGGAAGCAGTACCAGGAGGGCGCGGGCTCCGAGCAGGAGCAGCACCCGAAGCCCGACGCGGGCGAGACCAGCTACCGCGGCACCGGCCGCCTGACGGGCCGGAAGGCCGTCGTCACCGGTGGGGACAGCGGCATCGGCCGCGCCGCCGCCATCGCGTTCGCGCGGGAGGGCGCCGACGTCGTGCTCTCCTACCTGCCGGAGGAGGAGGCCGACGCGAAGGAGGTCGTGCAGCTGATCGAGGAGGCCGGCCGCAAGGCCGTGGCGTTCCCCGGCGACCTGACGGACGAGGCCTACTGCGAGGCGCTGATCCAGAAGGCCGTCGACGAGCTGGGCGGCATCGACATCCTCGCGAACATCGCCGGCAAGCAGCAGACGCAGGAGTCGATCCAGGACATCACGACCGCGCAGTTCGACGAGACGATGAAGACCAACGTCTACTCGCTGTTCTGGCTGAACAAGGCCGCGGTGGCGAAGATGAAGCCCGGCAGCACGATCATCAACACGTCGTCGATCCAGGCGTACGCGCCGAGCCCGACGCTGATCGACTACGCGAGCACCAAGGCGCAGATCAACGCCTTCAGCAAGGCGCTCGCCGGCTCGGTCGCCGAGCAGGGCATCCGCGTGAACGTGGTCGCTCCCGGTCCGGTCTGGACGCCGCTGCAGCAGGCCGGCGGGCAGCCGACGGAGGCGCTCGCCGAGTTCGGCGCGCAGACGCCGTTCGGGCGGCCCGGCCAGCCGGCGGAGCTCGCCTCCGCGTACGTCTACCTCGCGAGCCCCGAGTCGGGCTACGTGACGGGCGAGACCCTGAATGTGAACGGCGGCATGCCCACCCCGTGATCCGTCGTGAAGGAACCTCTTCGCCCGATGAGGAGTTCCTTCACAACGGACAGGGCTCAGAGGGCGTCGACCGCCGCGAGGATCGTCGACACCTCGGTGCGCGTCGTGTAGTCGACGTGCACGTCGGCGAACCGCACCACCCGGTCGGCGTCGACGACCAGCACCGTGGGGAACGGGATGTCACCGGTCGCGTCGGCGTTGCTGTCGGCGACGTCGAACCCGAGCGCCGTGTGCGCGTCCCGAGCGGCCGAGACCGGCTCGGTGATGATGCCGAGCTCGCGGATCAGCAGGTTGCCCGGGTCGGACAGCACGGTGAACCGCAGGCCGCCGTTCACCACCGCCTGCTCCGACGCCTCCGGCGTCTGCGGGCTGATCGCGACGAGCTCGACGCCCTCGTTCCGCAGCGCCGGGAGGAGGTCGCGCTGGTACGTCTGCAGGGCGATGTTGCAGTACGGGCACCAGGCCCCGCGGTAGAAGACGAGGACGGCGGGGTTGCCGTTCAGCGTGCTCGAGAGGGGTGCGACGGTGCCGTCGGTGCGTACCAGGTCCGCGTCGCGGACCCGGTCGCCGACCGCGACGGCGCCCTCCGGGACCCCCTCCCGGTTCAGCGAGGCCTGCTCCTGCGCGAACACGGCCGCGAGCTCGGGGCCGATCTGCTCGGTGAAGCCGACGTTGAAGTCGTCGACCTGGGCGGTGATCGTGGGGCTGCTCATCCTCGGGACGCTAAGCCGCCTCGGCGCCGCACGCGGACTGCGCTGTAACCGGACGACATGTCGGCGCTCAGCGGAGGGAGGCGAGCGCCTCCTGGATCGTCTGCCCGCCCTCGGTCAGGGCGAGCTGCGCGCCGATCGTGGCGTCGTCCTCCAGCACGGCGGCGAGGACGGCCGCCACGTCGGTGCGGGAGACCGCTCCGGAGGGGATGGCCGCGCCGATCCGCACGCGGCCGGTCGCGGGGTCGTCGGTGAGCCGGCCGGGCCGCACGATCGTCCAGTCGAGCGTGCTGGCGCGCAGCGCGGCGTCCGCGTCCCGCTTCGCCTCCACGTACGCGCGCCACACCGGATCCGTGTCGGCGGGCAGCGGGTCGTCGACACCGAACGCGGACACCTGCACGAAGCGGCGGACGCCGGCGAGCCCCGCGGCTTCGATCGACTTCAGCGAGCCCTCGAGGTCGACGGTGCGCTTGCGGTCGATGCGGCCGTCGCCCCCGGCGCCGGCGCTGAACACGACCGCGTCGGCGCCGGCGAGCACCTCCGCGACGTCGCGCGCGTCGCTCGCCTCCAGGTCGAGCGGGACGGGCGCGGCGCCGACCGCCTGGATGTCGGACCGCTGGGCCTCGGCCCGGATGGTGCTGCGGACGGTGTGGCCCCGGGCCGTCAGCGCCTCCGCGAGGCGGAGCGCGACCTTCCCGTGGCCACCGACGATCACGACGGTGCTCATGGCGACGCACCGTACCGAACGGGAATGCGCGGATCCCGGAGCAGGTTCAATGAGGCATGGCGACCAAGACCCTCACCATCGAGAACCACAACGAGACCGTGGCCGACGGCACGGTGCTCATCGACTTCTGGGCCGACTGGTGCGGCCCCTGCAAGCAGTTCGCGCCGGTGTTCGAGCAGTCCAGCGAGAACCACGCGGACATCACCTACGCGAAGGTCGACACCGAGGACCAGCAGCAGCTGGCCGCGATGTACGGCATCACGTCCATCCCGACGCTCGTCGTGTACCGCGACGGCATCCCGGTGTTCGGTCAGCCGGGCGCCCTTCCCGGTCAGGCGCTCGAGTCGCTGATCGAGCAGGTGCAGGGGCTCGACATGGACGAGGTCCGGGAGCAGTGGACCAAGCAGCAGGCCGAGCGCGAGACCGCTGAGGCCTGACGCCGCGCAGTCGACGCCCAGACCGGAGGAGCAGGCTGGCTCCCCGTGACTGACACGACAACCACCTCCCCGACGATCACGATCGGCGACCTGACCGTCCACCGCCTGGGCTTCGGCAGCATGCAGCTGACCGGCCCCGGCGTGTGGGGTCCGCCGAAGGACCATGACGAGGCGATCCGCGTCCTGCGCCGGTCCGTCGAGCTGGGCGTCGACTTCATCGACACCGCCGACTCCTACGGCCCGTACGTCGCGGAGGAGCTGATCGCGGAGGCGCTCGCGCCGTACCCGGACGGCGTCGTCATCGCGACGAAGGCCGGCCTGACCCGCACCGGCCCGAACGAATGGCCGCCGGTCGGCCGCCCGGAGTACCTGCGGCAGGAGGCGATCCAGAGCCTCCGCCGCCTGGAGCTGGACACGATCGACCTGTTCCAGCTGCACCGCATCGACGAGAAGGTGCCGCTCGAGGACCAGGTCGGCGAGCCGAAGCAGCTGCAGGACGAGGGCAAGATCCGCCACATCGGGCTCTCCGAGGTGTCGGTCGAGCAGCTGCAGGAGGCGCAGAAGATCGCGACGATCGTCTCCGTCCAGAACCTCTACAACCTCGCGAAGCGCGACGCCGAGCCGCTGCTCGACCACGCGGCCGAGCACGGCATCGCGTTCATCCCGTGGTTCCCGCTCGCGACCGGCGGGCTCGCGAAGGAGGGCGGGAAGCTCGACGAGCTCGCGAAGAAGCACGCCGCCTCGCCGTCGCAGCTGGCGCTCGCCTGGCTGCTGCACCGCTCGCCGGTGATGGTGCCGATCCCGGGCACCTCGTCCGTCGCGCACCTCGAGGACAACATGCGCGCCGCCGACATCGCCCTCTCCGCGGACGAGGTGCAGGAGCTCGAGCAGGCCGTCTGACCCGTAGGCCGGGTCGCGCGGGCGAGCGGCCGAGCACGACAGCAGGAAGAATTCCCTTCGGCAGGAAGAACCGGCCCGGTTCTTCCTGCCGAAGGGAATTCTTCCTGCGATGGTGCTCGGTTCTTCCTGCTCTCGTGCTCGGCGTCCTCGCTCAGCGCTCGACGCGCTCCGGGCGGATGCCGAAGCCGAACACCCGCGGCAGGAGGCGCGCGACCGGCCCGCGGAGGACGGCGAGCACCGGAGCCGGCGGCAGCAGGGTCGTCCCGGGCTTCGCGCGGACGACCGCGAGCACGCGGTCCTGCCCCAGCACCTGGATGCGCTGCGTCAGCACGGTCGCTGCCTGCCGCCGGCGCTGCACGCGATCGAGGATCGCCGGGTTGAACACCCTGCGGTGCCGCCCGGGGTCGGCCTGCGCGCGCAGCAGGTGCGGCCCCACCAGGTTCGCGGCGGCGACCGCGTCGGCGACCGCGAGGTTGATCCCGATGCCTCCGAGCGGCGACATCGTGTGCGCGGCGTCGCCGATCGCGAGGATGCCGGGCGCGGACCACCGCCGCAGCCGCTCGATGCCGACGGACAGCAGCTTCACGTCGTCCCAGTCGACGACCTGCTCGAGCCGATCCTGCATCCACGGCGCGATGCCGGCGACGCGGTCGCGGAAGGCGGGCAGCCCGGCGGCGCGGATCGCGGCGTCCGTCCCCTTCGCGACGAGGAACGCCACCTGCCAGTAGTCCCGCCGGTTGATCGCGACCACCGCGCCGCCGCGCCCGATCACGCCGCGCAGCTCCGCCGGCTCGCCCTCCGCCCGGTCGATCCGGAACCACAGCACGTCGATGGGGGAGCCGAGCTCGATCAGGTCGGTCCCCATCTCCGGCCGCAGCACGGATCGCCGCCCGTCCGCCGCGACGGTGACGACGGCCTCGATCGCGCGCTCGACGCCGCCCTGCCGGTACCGCAGCCCGCGCACGTGCCCGCGGGCGGTGCGCAGCACGCCGGTCGTCCGCGCCTCCAGCTCGAGCGTGAACGTCGGGTACTCCTGCGCCTTCCTCACAAGGAGGTCCAGCAGGTCCCACTGCGGCGCGAGCGCGATGTCGGTGAACCGGGCGCTGCGCGGCGCGACCGAGGCGAGGTCCTGGCGCACGAGCACGCCGTCGGTCGTCGCGAACTCGATCGCGGTCATCCGCCCGCGCACGATCGCGTCGAACTCGTCGAGCAGGCCGAGGTCCGCCAGCACCTGCTGCGTCATCGGGTGGACCGTGTCGCCGCGGAAGTCGCGGAGGAAGTCGGCGTGCTGCTCGAGCACGACCACCTTCACGCCCTGCCGCGCGAGCAGCAGCCCGAGCAGGATCCCCGCCGGCCCGCCTCCGGAGATCGCCACCGTCGTGCTGCGCTCGGCCATCCGACCGTTGTACTCCCGCGCGCCGGTCGGCGCCTGCTGCGGGCGGATCGGAGGCGGTACGGCCCCGCTACACTGTCGGAGGCTCGCAGGGACTCCACTCCCTGCGGGTCACCGCGGGCTGTAGCGCAGCTTGGTAGCGCACCTGACTGGGGGTCAGGGGGTCGCAGGTTCAAATCCTGTCAGCCCGACTGGAAGGTCCCGGAACCGCACGGTTCCGGGACTTTTTGGTAGGTGCAGATTTGAACCGCTCGACAGAAACTCTCCATTTATTCGTCCGGAGGGCCTGGCTGCGGGCCCGCAGCGCAAGTCTGTTCGGCCGGTCTGGGCACGGTTCGGGCCAAGAGGGTTGGGTCGCGCACCTCGACCACATGGACGACCGCGCGAACCGCCTTGGCCTCGAACCGCTCCTCGGCGTAGCCGAGCTGGCGGAGTACCTAGGCGTTCCCGCTCAGCGCATCTATGACTGGCGTCTGACTGGTGTCGGGCCCCGTGGGTACCGCCTGGGTAGGGAGCTGAAGTTTCCTGTTTCGGAGGTCACGCGATGGCTCGCGGAACGGGACGAGCGCACGGGCTCCGCAGGCTCGACGTACGGCGAGGTGCAGCGGTGAGCGGCGCGGGGCGACCGAGAACGCCTGTTGGCACCTTCGGGGCGATCACCTTCCGGAGGGAGGGCGCTCGATTCGTCGCAGGGACGCGGTACCGCGACTGGGATGGTCGACTTCGTCGGATCGAAGCCACCGGGCCAACGCGTCAGTCGGCCGAGCGAGCGGTGAAAGAACGCATCGCCGCGCGGACCGAGACGGACGGCGTGAATGGCGAACTGACCGCAGACACGCGCTTCCGCGAACTTGTATCCGTCTGGCTGCAGGATCTCGAGCTCGAAGGTCGCCTCGCGCAGTCGACCCGCGAGCTCTACGAGCGCGATATGCGCACGTTGGTCACCCCGAGCTTCGCGGATCTGGCGTTGCGGGAGATCACGGTTAGTCGCGTGGATCGGTTCTTGAAGAAGCACGCGCAAACGAGCTACTCCAAGGCGAAGCACGCGAAGGTCGTGCTTGGCCTTGCGCTTGGGCTTGCGGTCCGGTACGACGCGATTGCCCGGAACCCTGTGCAGGCCACGGCCCGGCTCCGGCGGCCGAAGCCCACGCCTACGGCGTTGAGCATCGAGGAGATCCAGCGCATCCGACTCGTCGTCGCAGGGTGGCGAAGTGGGTCGGGGCTCCCAGGGCCGAAGCCGGACGGTCAGCTCGGCGCGATCATCGAGGTGATGCTCGGCACATCGGCTCGGATTGGCGAGGTGCTGGCGCTCAGGCGATGCGACGTCAATCTCGCCGGTTCTCCGCCGACGGCGAGGATTTGCGGCACGATCGTTAGTCCGAAAGGGCAATCGACGCTTCGACAAGACCACCCGAAGACCGAGTCGTCCAGCCGCCGCGTCGCGTTGCCGTCGTTCGCCGCCGCGACAATGCGGCAGCGGCTCGCGATCGTTGGTCGGGACGAGGAGCAGCTGTTGTTCCACTCGCGGAATGGGACCCCGTTGACGACGAACAACGTCCGGCGTCAGCTCCGAGTGGTCTTGGAGGCCGCTGGCATCAGCGGGGTGACGCCTCATGCCTTCCGCCGGACCGTGGCGACCACGATTCATCGCGAGGCCGGAGTGGACCTTGCCGCGGCGTTGCTTGGGCACAGCTCTCGAGACATCACGATCGAGCACTACATCGAAAGGACTGACCTGGTGGACCCACGCACTGCCGCAGCGCTGGAAGCTCTCGCGCCCGAGTAGGCCTCTCAATGGATTGATGGCTGGCGACGCGAGAAAGAACAGGTCACGAAGAC
>NZ_CAXTOQ010000106.1:0-11986 GCF_964245895.1 uncultured Amnibacterium sp. | reverse complement strand
GTCGATCATGCCGGGCAAGGTCAACCCGGTGATCCCCGAGGCGACCCTCATGGTCGGCGCTCGGGTGATCGGCAACGACGCGACGATCACCTGGGCCGGCGCCTCCGGCGTCTTCGAGCTGAACGTCGCGATCCCGGTGATGGGCACCGCGCTGCTCGAGTCGGTCCGCCTGCTCGCCGCGGTCTCGCGGCTGCTCGCCGACAAGGTGCTCGACGGCCTGACGGTGAACGTCGAGCGCGCCCGGGCGCTGGCGGAGTCCTCCCCGTCGATCGTCACGAAGCTGAACCGGGCGATCGGCTACGAGGCCGCGGCGAAGGTCGCGAAGCACTCCGTCGCGCAGGGCATGACGGTGCGGCAGGCGGTGGTCGACCTCGGCTTCGTGGATCGCGGGGAGGTCACGGAGGAGCAGCTCGACGCCGCCCTCGACGTGCTGTCGATGACCCGCCCGGGCTGACCCGCTCCGAAGGTCACGATTCGCCAGCCCGCTAAGCGCCTGTCGAGGCATGACGCTTCCTTCTAGCGCGGACGCACCTGCGGGTGAACCCAGCACAATCGGCGTAGTTCGCAGACTTGAGGCTCACGCAAACCTTTTCTGAGGGGCAGAGCTGCGCTACCGTCCGTGTAGGCGACCGCCATGCCGCGCACGATGAGGTGCAGATGTCCGATCAGATCCAGCCCACCGACGATCCGCCTTCGGGAGACCAACCTTCCGACGATCCGCCTGCAGCGGGTGCGTCGTCAAAACTGGAGCCGCCGATCGACGAGAAAACCGCTGGGTCGCCGGGGCAGACGGCTGACCCGGCCGTCGCGTCCCCGTCACGACCTGAGCGCCCTGCGACGATTGCGGCTCCGACGACGGCGACCGGCTGGGTCAAACCGAAGTACGCGGTGTTCGTGGTGGTCGTCCTCGCGGTCGCACTACTCGGGGTCCTCGTCGGTTCTGTGCTGGGTCTGCAATGGGGTAGCACGGACGGCGGCAAGACCGCGAACGCGAATGCGTCCACGATCTCGGCGATCGCAGCTGCAACCATCGCAGCTCTCTCGTCGCTTGCGGCGGCGTACTTCGGAATTCGAGTCGCCACCGAGCAAAGCGCGCAATCGGCACAAACGGCACGTGATGCCGTCCAACTGCTCGCTCTCTCGAGCCCGAACTCGACGAAGAACGGCAACCCGACGACCGGCGATTTCTGAGGCTCGTCGACCGACTGTGGCGGTTCGTCCCAGCGTCAGCTGAGCGCGAGGACGACCCAGGCGGTCGCGAGCATCGGCGGGCCGAATGGCATGCGAGCCCCCGTGCCGCGGCGGATCAGGATCACGGCCGCGCCGGCGCCGCCCAGCAGGAACGCGAGCGCGACCCAGAGGATCGCGCCGCCGGGCAGCAGGGCGGCGGCCAGCGCGCCGAGGAGCGGTGCGAGCTTGACGTCGCCGAGGCCCATGCCGCCCGCGACGTGCAGCAGCAGGAACCCGACGCCGCATCCTGCGCCCACGAGCACCGCGCCGGCGGGCGGGACCCCCTGCGACCACGCCTCGAGTAGGACCGCGGCGAGCACGACGGGGTAGCCGGGCAGCACGATCGCGTCCGGGAGGCGGTGCTCCGCGAGATCGACGGCGACGAGGCGCGGCGTGACGAGCGCGAGCCAGGCGAACCCGGCCAGCAGCGGCCGGGGCCCGACGGCGAGCAGCGCGACCAGCAGGAGGCCGCCGACGGCCGCCGACTCCCCCACCGGGAGGCGACGGACGGCGGCGAGCACCCGCGCATCGTAGAGACCGTCGAGCCCTCCGAGTCAGGAGTTGTCCACAGGGCCGATTGTTCGCGGATCCGGATGGAACGCGCGACACGCCGCGTCCGGAGGCGCGGACGCGGCGTGTCGCGAGATCGATCCGGATCCGCGAGAGGAATCCGGATCCGCGAAAGTTCAGGCGAGCTCGTTGGACTCCAGCATCTCGGTGACCAGGGCGGCGATCGCGCTGCGCTCGGAGCGGGTCAGCGTGACGTGACCGAAGAGCGGGTGGCCCTTCAGGGTCTCGATGACGCTCGCGACGCCGTCGTGCCGGCCGACGCGGAGGTTGTCGCGCTGCGCCACGTCGTGGGTCAGCACGACCCGCGAGTTCTGGCCGATGCGCGACAGCACCGTGAGCAGCACGTTGCGCTCGAGCGACTGCGCCTCGTCCACGATCACGAAGGCGTCGTGCAGGCTGCGGCCGCGGATGTGGGTGAGCGGCAGCACCTCGAGCACGCCGCGCTCCACGATCTCGTCGATGACGTTCTGCGAGACGACCGCGCCGAGGGTGTCGAAGACCGCCTGGCCCCACGGGTTCATCTTCTCCGCGGCGTCGCCGGGCAGGTAGCCGAGCTCCTGCCCGCCGACCGCGTACAGCGGCCGGAACACCATGATCCGCTTGTGCTGCTGGCGCTCCAGCACCGCCTCGAGGCCGGCGCACAGCGCGAGCGCGCTCTTGCCCGTGCCGGCGCGGCCGCCGAGCGAGACGATGCCGACGTCCGAGTCGGTCAGCAGGTCGATCGCGAGCCGCTGCTCCGCGCTGCGGCCGTGCAGCCCGAACACGTCGCGGTCGCCGCGGACCAGCTTCAGCTCGCCCTTCCGCACGACCCGCGCGAGCGCGCTGCCGCGGTCGGAGGTGAGCACGACGCCGGTGTTGACCGGCAGGCCGTCGACCTCGGGCGCGGTGACGCGGTGCTCGTCGTAGAGCGTGTCGAGGGCCTGCGCGCCGAGCGCGACCTCCGCGACGCCGGTGTACCCGGTGTCGACCGCGAGCTCGTGCCGGTACTCCTCCGCCGTCAGGCCGATCGACGCGGCCTTCACCCGCATCGGCAGGTCCTTCGACACGACGGTCACGTCGAGGCCGTCGTTCGCGAGGTTCTGCGCGACCGCGAGGATGCGCGCGTCGTTGCCGCCGAGCTGCAGGCCGTTCGGCAGCACGCTCATGTTCGAGTGGTTCAGCTCGACGCGCAGGGAGCCGCCCTCGCCGACCGGCACCGCGAAGTCCAGCCGCTCGTGCTGCACGCGCAGCTCGTCGAGGTTCCGCAGCGCCTGCCGGGCGAAGTAGCCGATCTCCGGATCGTTGCGCTTGCCCTCGAGCTCCGAGATGACCACCACCGGCAGCACCACGGCGTGCTCGGCGAAGCGGAACGGCGCCTTCGGATCCGACAGCAGCACGGACGTGTCGAGGACGAACGTGCGGGTCTGCACGGTGGACGGCGCCTCGGCGGAGGCGGTGGGACGGGCGGACAGCGCTTCAGGCACGCGGCCTCTTTCCCCCGGAGCGGTTCAGCGAACCCCTCCGGATCTCGTTCTCGCCGGGACCAGCGCGCCTCCTGACGTCTCGAGCCGCACCACGTCCCGGACCGGGTGAGGTACCCGATGGGGCACACCGTACGACACGGGTGCGACGGCGGCGGAACGGCGCGCGTCAGACCTCGGCGCGGCTGGCGGCGTGCTCCGCCAGGAACCGGACCACGGCGTCGTCCCCGTCGTCGAGCACGGCGGTGGCGGCCTCCTTGACCTCGTCGGACGCGGAGGCGGTCGCGTACGACTCGTCGGCCTCGGCGAAGAGCGGCAGGTCGTTCGCGCCGTCGCCGAACGCGATCACGCGGGTGAAGCCGTGCTCCTCCGCGATGCGCCGCACCGCGGACCCCTTCGTCACGCCGATCGGCGTCACGTCGAGCACGGCGACGCCGCTCTCCCGCGTGCCCTGCAGCGCGAGCGAGCAGCCGGTGCCCCACGAGATCGCCCGGATCATCCGGTACAGCCGCCGGACGACCGGGTACTCGCCGACGATGCTGACGAAGAAGCCGCGCTCGTGGTCGATCTCGTCCCAGCCGTCGACCGGCGCGAGCCGCGGGTCGCCCGGCCGGGACTCGAGGAAGCCGTCGACGCCGCTGGTCTCCGCACCCCGCACCCAGCTGATCCGGTCGGCCCCGCCGTCCAGCCAGAAGACGAGGGGGGTCACCCCGGCGGCGAGCGCGGCGCCGATCAGCGGGTGCAGCGCCCGCTGGTCGAAGTGCTCCCACCACAGGTGCGCGCCGTCGGCGGGGTCGACCGCGGTCGTGCCGCCGTAGGTGACGAGCGGCAGGGTGAGCGGCAGCCCGCCGAGCGCGTCCCTGGTCCGCCGCGGCCCGCGCGCGGTCGCGACCGTGAACTCGGTCCCCGCGGTGAGCAGCTCGGTGAGCGTGCGCGCGGATGCGGCGGAGAGCAGCCCCTTCCCGTCGAGCAGGGTGTCGTCGAGGTCGCTGACGAACAGGGTGCGGGCGGGGCCGGTGAGGGTCATCGGACCGGCCGAACGGCCGTGGCGTAGGCGGTGAGGGCGCTCGAGAGCATGCCGATCGTCTCCTCCGTGGTTCCGGCGTGCGGCGAGAACCGCACGCGTCCGTCCCGGATGGTCACCGAGACGCCGTGGTTGAACAGGGCGGCCGTCAACGCGGTGAGCCGCTCGGGCAGCGGCTCGACCACGACGATGCCCGCCCGCTCGCTCGCCGCGCGCGGCGAGACGACGGGCAGGCCGAACTCGTCGGCGAGCGCGAGCACCTGCGTCGCCCGCGCCGCGACCCGCTCGGCGACGGCCGCGGGTCCCGCGGCGGCGAGGTCGAGCAGCGCCGCGCACAGGCGGCCGGCGGCGAGCGGGTCGGGCTCCGAGATCTGGAACCCGGCGGCGCCCGGCGCGGGCGGCGGCACGCGGTCCCAGCCGGAGTCGACGTCGTCGATCCCGCCGACGCCCGACAGCACCGGGGTCAGGCGGTGCACGGCGCGGTCCGAGAGCGCGAGGAAGGCCGCCCCCCACCCCGCGCGCAGCCACTTCTGCCCGCCGCACGCCACGACGTCGGCTGCGTCCCAGGGCGCCTCGATCGCGCCGAGGCCCTGCACCGCGTCGACGATGAGCAGGCGGTCGCCGATCACCTGGCGGATGCCGTCGAGGTCGGCGACGTGGCCCGTCCGTGCGTCGACGGCGCTGACGAGCACGCCGGCGGTGGTGGAGGTGAGCGCGTCGCGCACGCCGCCCGGCGTGACGCGGCCGCCGTCCGCGTCGAGCGGCAGCGGGGTGACCACCTGCAGCGCCTCCGCCGCCCGGTCGGCCGCGATCGGCAGCGCCGGGTAGTCGGCCGGCGACACGAGCAGGCCGCCGGTGACGCCGAACACCGCCTGGGTGATGCCCTGCGTGGTGCTCGGCTGGAAGACGATCTGGTCGGCACGGAAGCCGGTGACCGCCGCCGCCGCGTCCCGCAGCCGGGCGACGCCGTCCTGCAGCCGGTCCCCGGCACCGGGGCGCGCGCGGCGGACGGCCTCCTGCTGCGCGGCCGACTCGGCGACGACCGCGGCGGACAGGGGGCCGAAGGACGCGAAGTCGAGGTACCCGGGCTCCTCGCCGAACCCGGACAGGAACTCGGCGGTGGCGTCCATGGCGATCACCGAGCGTAGCGGCGCGCACGAGGGGCGTGCGCCCCGCGCATCAGCCCCCGTAGCGGCGCTGGCGGAGTGCGTAGGAGCGCAGCGCGCGCAAGAAGTCGACCTCGCGCAGGTCGGGGCCGAGCGCCTCCACGAAGTAGAACTCGCTGTGCGCGCTCTGCCACACCATGAAGTCGGACAGCCGCTGCTCCCCCGACGTGCGGATCACGAGATCCGGGTCCGGCTGGCCGCCCGTGTAGAGGTGCCGGGCGATCAGCTCGGGGTCCAGCTGGTCGGCGAGATCGTTCAGGGTGCCGCCCGCGGCCTCGTGCGCGTGCACGATGCTGCGCATCGCGTGCGCGATCTCGGTGCGGCCGCCGTAGCCGACCGCGAGGTTGATGTGCAGCCCCGGCTTGTCCGCGCCGCGCGCCTCCGCCGCCCGCAGCGCCGCGAGCAGCGCCTCCGGCAGCCCCTCCGTCGTGCCGACGTGCTGCACCCGCCACCGCGTCGACAGGTCGACCGCGAGGGTGCCGATGATGTCGAACAGGTCGGTCAGCTCGTCGCTCGTGCGGCCGCGGAGGTTGTCGCTGGACAGCAGGTAGAAGGTGACGTGCGGGATGCGCAGCGCGTCCACCCACCCGGCGAACTCGATCAGCTTGTCCGCGCCGGCCCGGTGCCCGTGCGCCGGCGACTCGAGCCCGGCCAGCTTCGCCCACCGGCGGTTGCCGTCGAGGATCATCGCGATGTGCCGCGGCAGGGCGGAGGCGCTGAGGTTGTGGCGCAGCCGCCGCTGGTAGACGGAGTAGAACGGCCGGCGCAGCCGTACCCCTCGTCCCCGCACGCGGACACCGTACGCCGTGGCCGCCCCCGGTACCCTCGCCCCATGCGGGACGGCAGGGAGGGCGCGGTCGACACGGCGCCGGAGGCCCCGCACCTGCCCCTCGTCGAGGAGGCGGAGGACGCGGCGCACCTCGAGGCGAAGCCGACCTGGCGCGGCTGGATCCACGCGGTCACCGCTCCCGTCGCGGTGGTCGCCGGGCTCGTGCTGGTGGCGCTGGCGAACGGGGCGGAGGCGCGCTGGGCGAGTGTCGTGTTCGCGCTCACGTCGATCCTGCTGTTCGGGAACTCCGCGCTGTACCACCGCGTGGACTGGTCGCCGCGGGTCAAGGTCGCGCTGAAGCGCGTCGACCACGCCAACATCTTCCTGCTCATCGCGGGCACCTACACGCCGCTGTCGCTGCTCGCGCTGCCGCCGTCGCAGGGCGTCGTGCTGCTCGTCGCCGTCTGGGGCGTCGCGCTGCTCGGGGTGGTGTTCCGCGTGCTGTGGGTCGGGGCGCCGCGGTGGCTGTACGTGCCGATCTACGTCGGGCTGGGCTGGGCCGCGATCGCCTACATCGTCCCGCTGTTCCAGGCGAACGCGGCGATGATGGTGCTCGTCGTGGTCGGCGGCCTGCTGTACACCGTCGGCGCCCTCGCCTACGGGTTCAAGCGGCCGAACCCCTTCCCGGGCCGGTTCGGGTTCCACGAGATCTTCCACACCTGCACGGTGCTGGCGTTCCTGTGCCACTGGACCGCGACGCTGCTGATCGCCATGCACCCGGTCGCCTGAGCGATCGGCGCTGCGCGGTCAGCCCTGCGGGCGCTCCGCGTCGGTGGCCGCCTGGGCGGCCGCGCGCCGCTCCTCCGCCTCGCCGCGGTAGCGCAGCCGGCGGATGCGCCGCGTCATGTCCACGATCAGCAGGATCGTCACCAGCGTGACGAGCAGGATCGCGACGAACCCGGCGATGCCGGGCGTCACCGCGTTCTCGTCGACCCCGATCGACGGGGAGGGCGACGGGGTGGCCGCGAGCAGCAGAGCACGCACCGGTCTCCCCCTCCAGTAGCCTCGGACGCGCCCGAATCTACTTCACCCAGCGGTTCCCGGAGGTCCCGTGAGCGCACGGACCACCCCGCTGGACGAGCGGTACGGCCGCACCCCGACGCGGCGGCGCCGCGGGCTGGTCGGTGCCGCCACCGCCGGCGCGGTGGTGCTCGCGGGCGTCGTCGCCTGGAGCGTCTGGACGGGCGTCGGCGGCGCCGCGGACGCGCTCGACCCGCAGACGATCACCTCCGAGGTGCGCAGCGCGGAGGCGACGGAGGTGCGGTGGCTCGTGACCGGGAAGCCGGGTACGCGGCTCGTCTGCGTGATCGAGGCGCGCGACGGGTCCGGCGTCGTCGTCGGGCTGGTGGAGGCGGTGCTGCCCGCGACGGGCGACGCGAACCGGCGGGGCGACACGGTCGTGAGGACGGTCCGTCGCGCCTCCACCGGCTTGATCGTGTCCTGCCGGGATGCCTAGACTCCTGCATTCGATCCGCTGAGGGCGTCCCCCGCGGGTTCGGCGCCCCACAGCGACGGCGCTGATGGAGCCGCCGGACGGCAGCGACGCCCTCACGAACCGCGGGTCCCCCGACCGAGACGAGGAACGCCCATGTCCAACCCCACCGCTGCGAAGTGGCTGCCCCAGGCGGCGTTCGACCGGCTGACCGCCGAGCTCGCGGAGCTCTCCGGACCGCGCCGCGACGAGGTCGTCGCGCGGATCGCCCAGGCGCGGGAGGAGGGCGACCTGAAGGAGAACGGCGGCTACCACGCCGCCAAGGAGGAGCAGGGCAAGATCGAGGCGCGCATCCGCGAGCTCACCGTGCTGCTGCGCAACGCCGAGGTCGGCGAGGCCGCCGTCGCGACCGACGAGGTCGCCGCGGGCAACGTCGTGACCGCCTCCGTGGCCGGCACCGAGATGCGCTTCCTGCTCGGCAGCCGCGAGATCGCGGGCGACTCGGACATCGACGTCTACAGCGACAGCAGCCCGCTCGGGCACGCGATCCTGGGCGCGAAGGTCGGCGACACCGTCACGTACGAGGCGCCGAACGGCCGCGCCATCGAGGTGCGGGTCGAGAAGGTCGAGCCCTACGCGGGCTGACCCTCCGCTCAGCTCACGGCTCGACCGGCGGCCCGCGTTACCTCCTGCAGGACGCCGTGCCGCGTGCAGGACGCACGGGCCGCCTCCGTCCTGCACGACGCACGCGGTCCTGCACCCGGTACCGGTGCGGGCGGGGCTGATCCGCAGGTCAGTTCGCCATGACCCTCGGGTGGAAGCCCGCGGCCTCGAGGCGGGCGAGCAGCGCGGCCTGGTGCGCCTTGCCGCGCGTCTCCACGCTGATGTCGATCTGCACCTCGCTGATCTGGGTGCCCGCGCCGTGCCGGGTGTGCAGCACCTCGACGACGTTCGCGTTCGCCTGCGCGATCACCGTCGAGACGGCGACGAGCTGGCCCGGGCGGTCGGGCAGGCCGATGCGCAGCGTCATGTAGCGGTCGGAGGCGACGAGGCCGCGGCTGATCACCCGCTCCATCATCAGCGGGTCGATGTTGCCGCCGGACAGCACGAAGACCGCGCGCCCCAGGTCCCGGATCCGGCCCGACAGCAGCGCGGCGACGCCGACGGCGCCCGCCGGCTCGACGACCAGCTTGGCCCGCTCGAGCAGCACGAGCAGGGCGCTGGCGGTCTCGTCGTCGGTGACGGTGACGACCTCGTCGACCAGGTCGCGGACGATCCCGAAGGTGAGCGTGCCGGGGGTGCCGACCGCGATGCCGTCCGCGATGGTCGCGCTGGTCGGCACGGTGCGCACCTCCCCCGCCTGCAGCGACGGCGGGAAGGCGGCCGCGTTCTCGACCTGCACGCCGATGATCCGCACCTGCGGCGCGAGCTGCTCGACCGCGGACGCGATGCCGGCGATGAGGCCGCCGCCGCCGACCGGGACCACGATCGTGTCGACGTCGGGCACGTCCTCGAGGATCTCCAGCCCGACGGTGGCCTGGCCGGCGATGACGTCCGGGTGGTCGAACGGCGGGATCCAGACGGCGCCGGTCACCTCGCCGAACGCCTTCGCCGCGGCGATCGACTCGTCCACGACGGTGCCCACCAGCTCGACCGTGGCGCCGTAGTCCCTGGTCGCCGCGAGCTTCGGCAGCGCGACGCCGTTCGGCATGAAGATCGTCGCCCGGATGCCGAGCTCCCGCGCCGCGAACGCGACCCCCTGCGCGTGGTTGCCCGCGGAGGCGGCGACGACCCCGAGGGCCCGCTCCTCGTCGCTCAGCCGGGAGAGGCGGTAGGAGGCCCCGCGGATCTTGTACGAGCCGGTGCGCTGCAGGTTCTCGCACTTCAGGTGCACCGGCGCCCCGGTGATCGACTCGAGGAAGCGCGACGTCTCCATCGGCGTGCGCGCCGCGAGGGGGGCGAGCACGCGGGCCGCGTCGCGCACGGTCTCGATCGACGGCGGCACGGCGGGGTCGACGGCGTCCGCGAGCCGGGCCGCGGCGAGCGGCGTGGTCCCGATCGTCGTGTCGTTCTCAGGCAACGGTGGTCACGTCCTCCGGCTCGGCTGCGCGTCGTCTGCGGCGGCGGGCGGCGGGCCCGCCCTGCTCCGGCTCGCGGGGCATCGGACCGGCCGGAGGCGGCGGCTCGTGCTGCCACGCCCCGCCCGCGATGTACTTCACGGCGCTGTTCACGGCCGCCGCGAGCGGGACGGCGAAGACCGCGCCGCCGATGCCGGCGAGGATCGAGCCGGAGCTGACGGCGAGCACCACGGCGACCGGATGGAGGCGCACCGCGGTGCCCATCAGCAGCGGCTGCAGCACGTGCGACTCCAGCTGGTTCACGCCGACGACCCCCGCCAGCATGATCACTGCCGGCACCGGGCCGGCGTAGACGAGCGCCACGAGCACGGCGAGGCCACCGGTGACGATCGCGCCGACGAAGGGGATGAACGCGGCGAGGAACACCAGCACGGCGATCGGCACCACGAACGGCAGGCCGAGGATCAGCGCGACGAGCCCGATGCCGATCGCGTCGATCAGCGCGACGACGATCTGCACCCGCACGTACTGCCCGACCGAGATCCAGGCGGCCCTGCCGCCGCCGTCGACGGCCGCCCTCGCGCGCTTCGGCGCGAGCCGGACGAGCCACCGCCACACCCCGGCGCCGTCGATCAGGAGGAACAGGGTGATGAACAGCGAGAGCACCAGGCCGACGCCGATGTCGCCGATCGTGGACGCGCCGGTCAGCGCCCCGGAGAGGATGGTGCTCGCGTTCTCCTGCACCCACTTCGTGGCGGAGTCGATCGCGCTCTGCACGTCCGCGGTGGAGATGCCGAGCGCGGAGTCGTTGAGGGCGGACAGCAGCGACCGGTACGCGGCGACCGTGCGCCCCTGGATGCCCTCGAGCCCGGAGCGGATCGTCAGCACCACGAGGGTGATCAGCGCCGCGACGACGACCAGCAGGCCGAGGAAGGTCGCCGCGACCGCCAGGCCCCTCGGCCACCGGTGCTGCATCAGCCACAGCTTCGCCGGGTTGGTCAGCCCGGTGATCAGCACCGCCACCAGGATCGGCACGACCACGACGTGCAGCTGGATGACCAGGAAGACCAGCACGGCGGCGAGGATCAGCACGCCGACGATCGGCCAGGACCAGGCGCCGGCGATGCGGACGGCGACGGGCACGGCGCGCGCGATCGCGTCCTCCGCCTCGTCCGAGGGATCCGCTCTCCTGGCCATCCGGGCGATTCTAGGGACGCCACCCCCGGCGCCCGGCGTCGGCGGCCATCGGTACCGTCTGGGCGTGACCGAGCAGCTGACCCCGCGGGAGGCGCGCCGCATCGCGCTCGCGGCGCAGGGCTTCGGCCGCGCGCACCCGCCGACCGCCGGGCCGGCCCGCATCGAGGCGGCGCTGCACCGCCTCCGCGTGCTGCAGATCGACTCCGTCAACGTCTTCGAGCGCAGCCACTACCTGCCGCTGCTCGCGCGCATCGGCCCGTACGACCGGGCGCGGCTCGACCGGATGCTGCTCGACCCCGCCGAGGACCGCATCGGGTACTGGGCGCACGAGGCCGCGTTCATCCCGCGGGCCGACCTGGGTCTGTTCGCGTTCCGGATGGACTACTACCGGCGGAAGTACGCGGCCGCGCTCGAGGAGCACGCGCGGCTGATCGCCGCGATCACCGCGGAGATCGCCGACCGCGGGCCGCTCGCCGCGAGCGAGATCGAGCAGCGGCCCAGCGTGCGGCAGGGACCCTGGTGGGGCTGGTCGGACACGAAGCGGGTGCTCGAGCTGCTGTTCAGCACGGGCGACCTGGTCAGCGCCGGTCGCCGCGGCTTCGAGCGCCGGTACGGCCTGCCCGAGCAGGTGCTCGGCGGCCCGATCGTGCCGGTGCCGAAGGCGGAGGCGGTCCACGAGCTGGTGCGGCGCGCGGCGGTCGCGCACGGCGTCGCGGCGCTGCCCGACCTCGCCGACTACCACCGCCTGCGCTCCGACGACACGGCGGCCGCCGCGCAGGACCTCGAGGACGCGGGCGAGCTGGTGCCCGTCGCGGTGCCCGGCTGGCAGCGGGCGGACGGGCGGCCTCTGAAGGTCTGGCGGCACGTCGACGCGACGCCGCCCACCCGCATGCGCGCGGCGGCGCTGCTGTCCCCGTTCGACCCGGTCGTCTGGCAGCGGGACCGCATCCTGCGGATGTTCGGCTTCCACTACCGGATCTCGATCTACACGCCCGCCGCG
>NZ_CAXTOQ010000105.1:0-12364 GCF_964245895.1 uncultured Amnibacterium sp. | reverse complement strand
CCAGGGCCGCGGAGGCGATCGCGCCGGCGGACACCGCCCGGTCGACGAACCGCTCGATGCGCGACAGCGCCTCCTCCGCCTCGACGAGCGCGCCGTCGTGGTGGTCGAGGTCGGACCGGTAGTGCGCCGCCGCGAGGGCGTAGCGGATTACCACGGGACGGGCGGAGCCGAGCAGGTCGGCGGCGAAGACGGAGTTGCCGAGCGACTTCGACATCTTCTGGCCGGCGACGGTGACCAACCCGTTGTGCACCCAGAGCCGAGCGAACGGCGAGCCCGCCGCGGTCGACTGGGCCAGCTCGTTCTCGTGGTGCGGGAACCGCAGGTCGAGACCGCCGCCGTGGATGTCGAACTCGGCGCCGAGGTAGCGCTCGGCCATCGCGGAGCACTCGATGTGCCAGCCGGGCCGACCGGCGCCCCAGGGGCTGGGCCACGCGGCCGACGCGGGCTCGTCGGGCTTGTGCCCCTTCCAGAGCGCGAAGTCGCGGGGGCTGCGGCGGGCGCGCGCCTCGCCCTCCCCGGACACGAGCGCGTCGCCCCG
Organism: uncultured Amnibacterium sp.; assembly: GCF_964245895.1. Classification (GTDB taxonomy): domain Bacteria; phylum Actinomycetota; class Actinomycetes; order Actinomycetales; family Microbacteriaceae; genus Amnibacterium. The sequence goes on along the minus strand of NZ_CAXTOQ010000105.1, from coordinate 11,826 downwards.
CTGACGGGTGAGCTCCCCGTACGACGGCCAGGACGCGGTGTCGAACCAGACGTCGCCGGAGGCGTCGGGCGCGTCGTAGGCGTGGCCGACGTCGATCAGGCGGCCGATGAGCGCGATCATCCCGCCGATGTGCCCGGTCGCGCGCGGCTCGTAGGTCGGCTCGAGGATCCCGAGCGCCCGGTACGCAGCGGTGAACTCCAGCTCGACCCGGTACGCGTGGGCCCACCAGTCGGTGCCCGCCTTCGGGGCGGCGTCGAGGATCTTGTCGTCGATGTCCGTGACGTTGCGGATGAGCACGACGTCGAGCCCGCGGTGCGCGAGCCAGCGTCGCATCAGGTCGTAGGACAGCGCGCTGCGGAGGTGCCCGATGTGCGGGGACGACTGCACCGTCGGACCGCAGACGTAGATGCCGACCCGGCCGGGGACGACGGGCTCGAGCTCGCGGAGCGCCTGCGACCGGGTGTCGTAGAGCCGCACGGTCACGGCAGCGATGGTACGGGAGGGCGCGGCGCGACCAGCACGGTCGCGATCGCCGCGACCCCCTCCCCGCGGCCCGTCAGGCCGAGGCCGTCCGTGGTCGTGCCGGCGACGGCGACGGGCGCGCCGACCGCGGCCGACAGCAGGGCGACGATCTCGTCGCGGCGGCGCCCGATGCGCGGCCGGTTCCCGATCACCTGCACCGCGACGGAGACCGGCGCGAACCCGGCCTCGGCCAGCAGGGCGACCGACCGGGTGACGAAGTCGACGCCCGCCCGGCCCGCCTCCTCCGCGCGGTCGACGCCGAAGCGGCTGCCGAGGTCGCCGAGCCCGCCGGCGGACAGGAGGGCGTCCGCGATCGCGTGGCAGACGACGTCCGCGTCGCTGTGGCCGGCGAGCCCCGGCTCGCCCGGCCAGTCGAGCCCGCCGAGGCGGAGGGGACGCGCGGGATCGATCGCGTGCACGTCGACGCCGATGCCGGTGCGGGTCGGCGCGGCGGGAGCCAGCAGCTGCTCGGCCCGCCGGAGGTCCCAGGCGGTGGTGATCTTGAACGCGAACGGGTCGCCCGCCACCGTGGTCACGGGCAGCCCGGCCGCGGCGAAGACGGACGCGTCGTCGGTGTGCCCGGCGCCCGCGGTCGCGAACGCCCGGCGCAGCGCGCCGGCCGGGAAGCCCTGCGGCGTCTGCACGGCGGCGAGCCGGGAGCGGTCGAGGGTCGCCACCACCGCGGTGCCGTCGACCTCCTTCACCGTGTCCGCCGTCGGCAGGGCGGGAACGACGCCGCCGCCGGTCACGACGACCGCGGCAGCGACGAGATCGAAGACCCCGGAGGGGGTCAGCGGGCGCGCAGCGTCGTGCACGAGCACGACCTCGTCGTCCGGCACGTCGGCCAGCGCCAGCTCGACGGACTCCTGCCGGGTCGAGCCGCCTGCGACCACGGCGATGCGATCGCGCTCGGAGCGTGCTGCGACGATCCGGCGCACCGGCTCGAGCCCGGAGGCGGGGCCGGCCACGACGACGCGGTCGACCGCGGCCGCCAGCGCGCCGTCCAGCGCCCAGTCGAGCATGGACCGGCCCGCGAGCGGCACGATCGCCTTCGGTACGCCGGCGCCGAGGCGGACGCCGCCGCCCGCGGCGACGACGATCGCGACGGTCAGGAGGCGAGCACCTCGTCGAGCACCGTGGACGCCTGGTCCTCGTCCGTCTTCTCCGCGAGCGCGAGCTCGGAGATCAGGATCTGGCGCGCCTTCGCGAGCATGCGCTTCTCGCCGGCCGACAGGCCGCGGTCCTGGTCGCGGCGCCACAGGTCGCGAACGACCTCGGACACCTTGATCACGTCGCCAGAGGCGAGCTTCTCGAGGTTCGCCTTATACCGGCGGGACCAGTTGGTCGGCTCCTCCACGAACGGGGTGCGCAGCACCTCGAACACGCGGTCGAGCCCCTCCTTGCCGATGACGTCGCGGACGCCGACGAGGTCGACGTTGTCGGCCGGGACCTCGATGGTCAGGTCGCCCTGCGCCACGTTGAGCTTGAGGTAGACCTTCTCCTCGCCTCGGACGGTGCGCTTCTTGACCTCGACGATCTTGGCTGCTCCGTGATGGGGATAGACGACGGTCTCGCCGACCTCGAACTGCATGTGTGTCCCTCCGAAAAGCGGCCTCCATGCTAGCACGGGGCGGTTTCACCCGGGCTCCGGAGGCGGTTCGCCCCGGGCCGCGGAGGCCCCGTCCGCTAGGCTGCGGGGCGATCCGCGGTCGGTCGACCGGCCTGCGGAACGGCCCGTCGAGAGGTGAACCGGTGAAGATGCGAGTCGCGGCATCCGTCGCGGTCACGGTGCTGCTGTCGGTCGCGCTGACGGGCTGCCAGTTCCTCACGCCGCAGCAGACGACCGCGAGCTACACCCCGAGCGACGGGGTGAACGGCGACGTCGGCCCGATCCAGATCCGCAACGTGCTCGTGCTCGCGGGCGAGGACGACACCGCCAGCATGATCGGCGTCCTCGCGAACAGCGGCGACACCGCGCAGTCCGTCGAGCTGCAGTGGACCGCCGCCTCCGGCACCGCGACCGAGCGCGTCGCGGTTCCCGCCGGCGGCCTGGTCTCGCTCTCGACCGCCCCGTCGACCATCGACGCGTCGGTGCCCGGCGAGTCCTCGGCGGTCCTGCTCGACGGCGTCGACGCGACGCCCGGCGGCCTGTTCAACGTGACGTTCTCGACGACCGACGCGCAGCAGAGCCTGCAGCTGCCGGTGCTGACGGGCAGCTTCTCGGAGTACGCGACGCTCGTGCCCACCCCGACGCCCACGCCCACGCCGACCCGCACGCGCAAGGCGACGGACGAGCCGACCGACGCCGCCACGCCGGAGCCCACGGAGACGCTCGCGGGCTGAGCCCCGATCCTTCGTTCATCCGGGGAACCGGTGCGCGAACCGCCGATTCCCGAATCCACGAAGGTTCAGGCCTCGGCGGGCAGGTCCTCGAACCGGTAGCCGAGCCCGCGGACGGTGAGCAGCAGGCGGGGCTCGGCGGGCTCCTCCTCGATCTTCGCCCGGATGCGCTTGACGTGGACGTCGAGCGTCTTGGTGTCCCCGAAGTAGTCGGAGCCCCAGATCCGGTCGATCAGCTGGCCGCGGGTGAGCACGCGCCCGGCGTTGCGGAGCAGCAGCTCGAGCAGCTCGAACTCCTTGAGCGGCATCGCGGTCTCCTTGCCGTGCACGAAGACGGCGTGCCGGTCGGCGTCGAGCCGCACGGGCCCGGACTCGAGCACGTCGGGGCCGATCCCGTCCTCGGCCTCCACGCGCCGCCGCAGCACGGCGCGGATACGCGCCAGCAGCTCGCGGGAGGAGTACGGCTTCGTCACGTAGTCGTCGGCGCCGAGCTCGAGGCCCAGCACGATGTCGATCTCCGCATCCTTCGCGGTCAGCATGATGATCGGCACGTCGGACACGGCGCGGATGCGCTTGGCGACCTCGGTGCCGGGCAGGACGGGCAGCATCAGGTCGAGCAGCACCAGGTCGATGCCGCCGCGGGCGAAGCGTGCGACCGCCTCCCCGCCGTCGGCGACCGCGGCGACCTCGTACCCCTCCCGCTGCAGCAGGTAGCCGAGCGGCTCGGCGATGGCGGGCTCGTCCTCGACGAGCAGGATGGCCGTCATGCGCGCTCCTTCTCCCGGCGCTGGGTGCGCGCCGATACGGGTGCCGGGATCTCCGGCAGCCGGACGGTGAAGGTCGAGCCCCGGCCGACGCGCGACCAGACCTTGACCTCTCCGCCGTGGTTCTCCGCGATGTGCTTCACGATGCTGAGGCCCAGGCCCGTGCCGCCGGTCTGGCGGGAGCGGGCCTGGTCGGTGCGGTAGAAGCGCTCGAACACGCGGTCGAGGTCGTCCTCGGCGATGCCGATGCCCTGGTCGGACACCGCGACCTCGACGACGCCGTCGCGGGAGCGGATGCCCACGCCGACGTGGCCGCGGGCCGGCGAGAACGCGATCGCGTTCGCGACGAGGTTCTGCACCGCCGTGGTCAGCAGCGTGCGGTCGCCGGAGGTCCAGAGCCCGGTCCGCTTGCCGAGCACGATGCTCACGTCGCGCGCGTCCGCGGCGACGCGGGTGCGATCGACGGCGGCGCGGAGGACGTCGTCGAGCGGCACCGGGTCGGCCGCGCCCAGCGGGTCCGCGACCTGCACGCGGGAGAACTCGATGATCTGCTGCACCAGCGTGCCGAGCCTGGTCGCCTCGGCGCTGAGGCGGGCGGCGAAGCGCCGCACCTGCTCCTCGTCGTCGGCGGCGCTGTCGAGCGCTTCCGCGAGCAGCGAGACCGCGCCGATCGGGGTCTTCAGCTCGTGGCTGACGTTGGCGACGAAGTCGCGGCGGACGGCGTCGAGCCGCACCGACTCGGACCGGTCGTCGACGATCAGCAGGACGCGGGTGACGTCGATCGGCGCGGCGTGCGCGCTGATCACCAGGTTCCTGGCGCCCGCCGCGCTGCGCGGCAGCACCAGGTCAGCCTGCCGGTGCTGCTGGGTGCGGCGCGCCTCGTCGACGAGGCGCTGCAGCTCGAGGTGCAGCAGCGAGCGGCCGTCGGTGAGCCCGATCGCGAGGCCCGCCTCCGTGGACTGCAGCACGCCGTTGGAGCCGTCCACGACGAGCGCCGGCAGCGTCAGCGCGTCGAGCACGGCGGTCGCGCCGTCCGGCAGCGCGGTCGCCTGCAGGTCGAGCACGAGCGCGGCGCGATCCAAGGCCGCCCTGATCAGGAGGGTGAACACGACCCCGACGGCGAGACCGAACACGATCCCGAGCACCACGATGACCGCCGCGCTCATGCAGGTTACGATAAGGGACTGTTCAGAGGCGGATTTCGATGACGCGGCCACCAGTGCACGAATTGGTGCTGCGTTCGCCGGAACGGCACCTGCTGTTCACCTGGGTCGCCGACGTTGGCCGTCCGGGGTACGTGACGAGAGGGGTCCGCCGTGCGCGAGGTGTTCCAGCAGGAGCTCGAAGAGGTCCAGGAGCGGTTGGTCGAGATCGCCGGGCTCGTGGCCGAGTCGATCGAGAAGGCGACGACGGCGTTCAACTCGTCCGACGTGTCGCTGGCCGAGAGCGTGATCGCCGACGACCACCTCATCGACGAGCGCGCCGCGAGCCTCGACGAGCTGGCGATCGACATCCTCGCCCGGCAGCAGCCGGTGGCCCGCGACCTGCGGATCGTGGTGTCCGCGCTGCGCATCAGCGCCTCCCTCGAGCGGATGGGCGACCTGGCCGAGCACATCGCGCAGCTGGCCCGCACGCGCTTCCCCGAGAAGGTCGTGCCGAAGGAGCTGCGCCCGACGTTCAAGGAGCTCGGCCGGCTCGACGTCGCGATCGCGAAGAAGCTGCACCTGCTGCTCGAGACCGAGTCGACGGAGCTGGCGGAGGAGATCCGCAACGACGACGACCAGGTCGACGACCTGCACCTCAGCGTCTTCGACAAGGTCCTCGGCGAGACCTGGAAGGGCCAGGCCGGCGACATCGTCGACTCGACGTTGGCCAGCCGCTACCACGAGCGCTTCGCGGACCACGCGGTCTCGATCGCGAAGAAGGTCCAGTACCTGCAGACCGGCGACTGGGTCGCGGCCGCGCAGACCGTCTGATCGACGACCCGGAGGGCCCGCCGCGCGGCGGGCCCTCCGTCGTCAGGCGCCGGACTTCCCGCCCTGGGCCGCGACCGCCGCCGCGCCCGCTGCGGCCGCCTCCGGATCGAGGTACTCGCCGCCGTACACGATCGGCCGCAGCGACTCGTCCAGCCGGTAGTGCAGCGGGATGCCGGTCGGGATGTTCAGCTCCGCGATCGCGTCGTCCGAGATGCCGTCCAGATGCTTCACCAGGGCGCGCAGGGAGTTGCCGTGCGCGACGACGAGCACGCGCCTCCCCTCCCGAAGCCGCGGGGCGATGTCGTTCTCGAAGTACGGGACCATCCGCGCGACGACGTCCTGCAGGCACTCGGTGCGCGGCACCTGGATGCCCGCGTAGCGCGGGTCCCCCTCCTGCGAGAACTCGCTGCCCGACTCGATCGGGGGCGGCGGCACGTCGTAGCTGCGGCGCCACGTCTTGAACTGCTCGGGGCCGTACTCGGCGAGGGTCTGCGCCTTGTCCTTGCCCTGCAGCGCGCCGTAGTGGCGCTCGTTCAGCCGCCAGTCGCGCACGACCGGCAACCAGGCGCGGTCGGCGGCGAGCAGCGCCTCGTCGGCCGTCTGGATCGCGCGGGTCAGCAGCGACGTGAACAGCACGTCCGGCAGCAGCCCGGCCTGCGCGATCAGCCGCCCGGCGTTCCGCCCCTCCTCGACGCCGCGCTCCGTGAGGCGCACGTCGACCCACCCCGTGAACAGGTTCTTCTCGTTCCAGTCGCTGAAGCCGTGGCGGAGCAGGACCAGGGAGTGTTCAGGCACGCGCCGAGTGTAGGACGGGCGATCCGACGGGTTCACAGCGCCCGTTAGCGTGACCGGCATGCCCGTCGGTCGCATCACCCGCGGCACCACGGGGACGAACCGGCTGCGGCGGAACGACCGGTACCTCGCCTCCCTCCCCCAGCTGCGCGGGGCGACCGCGCCGCTCGTGGTCGACCTCGGCTACGGCGCGCGGCCGTGGACGACGCTGGAGCTGGCGGAGCGCCTGCGCCGGGTGTCCCCCGACGTGCGGGTGCTCGGCCTCGAGATCGACCCGGAGCGGGTCGCCGCGGCGGCACCGCACGCGAGCGCGTCGGTGACGTTCGCGCAGGGCGGGTTCGAGATCCCGTCGCCCTCGCGGCCCGTGCTGGTGCGCGCCATGAACGTGCTGCGGCAGTACGACGAGGCGGAGGTGCCGGCGGCCTGGGCGCGCACGGCGGCGCGGCTGGCGCCCGGCGGCCTGCTGGTCGACGGGACCTGCGACGAGATCGGCCGGATCTGCTCCTGGATCGACGTGGCGGAGGAGGGGCCGGTGCGCTTCACGATCTCGCTGCGGCTGGCGGGGCTCGAGTCGCCGGGCGTCGTCGCCGAGCGCCTGCCGAAGGCGCTGATCCACCGCAACGTGCCGGGCGAGCCGGTGCACGATCTGCTCGCCGCGTTCGACGACGGCTGGCGGCGCGCGGCTCCGCTGTCGGTCTACGGCCCGGTGCAGCGCTTCGTCGCGGCCGTGGAGGCGCTGCGCGACCGGGGCGTCCCGGTGCAGGGCGGCCGCTCCCGCTGGCGCCTCGGCGAGCTGACGGTCCCGTGGAAGGTGGTCGCCCCCCGCTGACCTCCCATGTTCCTTTCGTTCTGTAGGTCCGCCAGACCTACAGAACGAAAGGACGGGGAGTCAGGAGAGGGTCGGCAGCGCCGCCCGGATCTCGTCGGCGGGCACGCCGGCCGCGACCGCGAGGTCCACCACCACGGGCCGGATCAGCACCGTGATGATCGAGGCGGTGACCGACGCCTCCGGGGTGATCTCCCGCGGGTCGAGGCGCCGGGCGATCAGCTGAAGGTCGTCGCGCGCCGGGGCGAGCAGGGTGGGATCGCGCAGCGAGCGCGCGAGCAGCGCGACGACCGAGCCGACCGCCTGCAGCAGCTCCGCGAGCTGCGGCCGGGGGACGGCGTCGGCGGTGACCGCCTCCGCCCGCCGCGCGATCGTCCGCATCGACCGCACGGCCAGCTCGACGCCGTCCAGCAGGCGCCGCTGGGCGACCAGCTCGGGAAGCCGCCGGTGCAGGAACGGGGACACGCGGGCGATCGCGATCGCGGAGTCGAGGGTCGTGGTCCAGTCGGCGATCGCGGGCTGCAGGTCGCGCAGCCCCGCGAGCGCGGCGGAGGCGGCCGGTCGGTCGGCGGTGCGGAGCGCCCGCGCGGCGTCGTCGATCCCGCGCCGCAGCCCGGTGAGCACGCGCGAGCCGTCCCGCTGGGCAGCGCGGCGGGGGTCGCGCGGCACGAGCGCGGTGGCCAGCAGGGCGATCGCTCCCCCGATGAAGCCGTCGACGCTGCGCGCCCACGTGCCCCCGGCCGGCAGCTGGATCAGCAGGACGATCGCCGACTGCGCCGTCGCGGCGACGGCGACCGGGGGCGGCGCGTTCAGCAGCCGGGCGATCAGGAGGGTGACGAACAGCGCGACCGAGATCTGCCACACGCCGCGCCCGGCGGCGAGCAGCATCGCCTCCGCCAGCGCGACGCCGATCGACAGGCCGACCGCGGTCTCGACCACCCGCTTCGGCCGGGCGTCGCGCACGAACCCGAGGCTCGAGAGGCAGACGGTGATCGCGAGCAGCGGCACCTGGTGCCCGACCACGACGTGCGCGAACGCGTAGGAGGCGGTGGCGGCGATCGCCAGCTGGGCGGCGGCGGGGATCGCCTCGAACGACCGCCGGATCGCGGCGCGCGGATCGGCGGAGGCGAGCACCCGGCGGCCGCGGCCGGCGCTCACGGTCAGTGCCGCTGGACGGCGCCGAGCCGGGGCAGGCGGGGCACCGATACGGCCGGCCCCGACCCGGGCGGCACGACCACGCGCTGCGCGGCGGCGACCTCGCCGTCCGGCGTGGCGACCGCGAGCGTCGCGTCCGGGTCGACGGAGCGCTTCACGACGGCGAGCGCGATCGGCCCGTCCTCGTGGTGGCGGGCGCTGGACGTCACCACGCCGACCTCGACGCCGTCGAGCAGCACGAGCGCACCCGGGGCCGGCAGCACCGCGTCGGAGCCGTCCAGGTCCAGCTGCACGAGGCGCCGGGGCGGGCGGCCGAGGTTGTGCACCTTCGCCACCGTCTCCTGCCCGCGGTAGCACCCCTTGTCGAGGTGGACGGCGCTGCGCAGCCAGTCCAGCTCGTGCGGGATCGACCTGGCGTCGACCTCGCGGGCGAAACGGGGTCGCCAGGCGGCTATGCGCAGCGCCTCCAGCGCGTCGACGCCGGCGACCACGGCGCCGCCGGCGCGGACCCGGTCCACGAGCGCGGCGAGGGAGGACCGCGGCACGAGCGCGAGCCGCAGCGGCAGGTCCCGGCCGGGGTGCTCGGCGGCGAGCGCGCGCGTGACCCCGCCCTGCGCGCCCGCGGCCCACGGGTCGTGCCAGACGAGCGGCGGGCCGTCGGGTCCCGCGTCGGCCGGCTCGTGGAGGGAGGCGAGCACCGCGACGTCGGCGGTGCGGTCCTCGATCTCGACCTGCTTCCAGAAGCGCATCCGGGTGAGGAAGGCGGCGAGGGCGGCCGTCTCGGCGGCCTCGACGACGAGCCACAGCGCTGCGCCGTCGTCGACGGCGGCCATCGCGTGCTCGATCCGGCCGGAGGGGTCGAGCAGCAGGGTCTCGGCCGAGTCGCCCGGCTCGAGCCCGAGCAGCCTCTGGCTGGTCAGCGAGTCGAGCCAGGTCAGCCGGTCGGGCCCGGCGAGCCGCAGCACGCCACGGGACGACAGGTCGACGAGCGCCTCCCCCGCCGCGAGGGCCCGCTGCTCGTGGGCGGGCCTGCCGTAGTGCGCCGCGACGCCCTGATCCGCCCCGGTCGCCGCGACGGCGCCGGGCAGCTCGAGCAGGGGGCTGTCCATGACAAGGAAGGCTAGGCGGTGCCGGAACGGGTCAGTAGCGTGACCGGACGACCCGGCGACGACGACGGAGGATCCCCCCATGACCGTGCTGCGATTCGCCACCCACCTCTGGTTCGACCAGGACGCCGTGCCCGCGGCCGAGCTGTACACGGGTCTGCTGCCCGGCTCGCACATCGACCGGGTGATCGCCGCGCCGCCCGGGGTGCCCGGCGCGGAGGCCGGCAGCCCGTTCTTCGTGGACCTCACGATCGCCGGGCAGCAGTACACGTTCCTGAACGGCGGACCGCAGTTCCCGTTCGACTCGCAGGTGTCGCTGTACGCCCTGTGCGACGACCAGGCCGAGGTCGACCGCCTGTGGGCCGCGCTGCTGGCGGACGGCGGGGCGGAGGTGCAGTGCGGCTGGTTGACGGACCGCTTCGGGCTCAGCTGGCAGATCGTGCCGGAGGCGCTCGAGCGCCTGATGGCCGACGACGACCCCGCCGTCGTGCAGCGCGTCACCGCCGCGATGCTGCAGATGGTCAAGCTCGACGTCGCCGGTCTGGAGGCAGCGGCGGCAGCCGCGTGAGCTCGCACACCTCGTTTCGTTTCGTAGGTCTAGGAGACCTGCAAGACGAAACGAGGTGTGCGGAGTCAGTCGCGACGACGGAGGCGGCCGGAGGCGTGCGTGCGCAGCTCCTGCCCGAGCGCGGCGATGTCCCACGCCCACAGCAGGTCGCCCTCGACGAGGCCGTACAGCCGGGTCGCGGCGGAGTACTCCTTCGCGCTCTCGGTGCGCATCACGGCGTCCGTCGCGAGGTCGATCCGCGGCCCCTTGACCCGGCCGAGATAGAGCTCGGTGACCCCGGTCGGATGCACCAGCGACACCTCCACGTCGAACCCGTCGGAGGCGTTCCGCAGCGCCTCCACGCTCGTCGCGGTCGAGAACGGCCGCGGGCCGACGCCCGGCAGCATGCCCGGGCCCGGATCGCCCCCCGTCGGCGGGCGGCTGAGCCGCCAGTAACCCGTCTCGGTGACGAGCGGGACGGTCGCGCCCTCCTCCGCCGTGCCGGCGCCCTCGCCGAACAGCCACGTGAACGAGCTGTAGTTGAGGAACGGCAGGCCGTCGTGGCTGAAGCTGATGCGCTGCCCGAACTCGTGCCGGCGCACGTCGTCGCCGATCTCGTACTCGACCAGCCCCGTGCCCTCCCAGACCCCGAGGAGCCAGGAGATCGGGACGAGCTCCGCCGGCAGGCCGGCAGGGATGTCGATCATCGAAGGATCTCCGTCCGCGGTCCGATGGGGACGCAGCGGCTCAGCGCTGCCCCTTGAACAGCTTGGCGACCACGACGACGGAGACGAACGCGATCGCGAGCGACGCCAACCCGAGCAGTCCCAGGTAGAACAGTTCGATCGCCAGCTGCACGGCTCCGATCCTACGCGGGCACCCCGCGCCCTCGGTTCTTCGTGGATCCGGGAACCGGCGCGTGGGCGCGCACATCCCCGGATCCACGGAGTAGCCGAGTCAGGCGAGCAGGGCGACCCCGGCACCGGCGAGCACGAGGACGAAGGAGCCGGTGGCGGCCGCCGAGAGGCGAATCACGAAGCCGCGCTGCTCCGCGACGGCGAGCTGGCCGACGATGCCGGCGACCACCGCGAGCGGCAGCGCGAGCGCGAGCCAGGTGAGGGCGGCGACGCCGGGCACGACCGCGACGATCACGACGACGCCGATCAGGGTCAGCACCCACACGGCGAGCACGGCGACGCGGCTGAGCGACATCGCAGCATCCTCGCACCTTCGCGAGCCCGCACCCAGAGGAAGCCCAGGTGAGGCGGGTAAACGGCCGCCGCGAGCGACCCGGTACGATACAGGCACGCGATGCCGGAAGGACCTCCATGGCGCAGCTGTTGATCCTGACCCCTCAGGTCGACGGCGAGGTGCTGCCCGCGCTCAGCCTGCTGAGCCACAAGGTCCGCGCGATCCCCGCCGAGCCGGCGCAGCTGATCAACGCCCCAGCCTCCGACGTGATCCTGATCGACGCCCGCTTCGACCTCGCCAGCGCGAAGTCGCTCTGCAAGATCCTGACCACGACCGGCATCACGGTGCCGATGGTGCTGATCCTCACCGAGGGCGGCCTCACCGCGGTCAGCGCGGACTGGGGCGTGCAGGACGTCGTGCTCGACTCCGCGGGACCGGCGGAGGTGGACGCGCGCGTCCGCCTCGTCATCGGCCGGATGGCGCAGGCCGAGAGCGCCTCCAAGATCCAGGCCTCCGGCGTCGTGATCGACGAGGCGAGCTACTCCGCCCGGGTGCACGGCCGCCCGCTCGACCTCACCTTCAAGGAGTTCGAGCTGCTGCGCTTCTT
>NZ_CAXTOQ010000104.1:0-12672 GCF_964245895.1 uncultured Amnibacterium sp. | reverse complement strand
CAGCAGTCCTGGCCCGCGTTGTCGAAGACGGCGCCGGGTGCCGCGGCCGCGGCGGCGTCGAGGTCCGCGTCGGCGAACACGACGTTCGCGCTCTTGCCGCCGAGCTCGAGGGTGACCGGCTTCACCTGCTCGGCCGCGAGCGCCATCACGCGGGAGCCGGTTCGCGTCGACCCCGTGAACACGACCTTCGCGACGTCCGGGTGGCGCACGAGCGCCTCCCCCGCGACGGCGCCTCGGCCGGGCACCACCTGCAGCAGGCCGTCGGGCAGGCCCGCCTCCAGCGCGAGGCCGGCGACGCGGATCGCGGTGAGCGGCGTCCACTCGGCGGGCTTCAGCACGACCGCGTTGCCCGCGGCGAGCGCGGGAGCGAAGGCCCACGCGGCGATGGTCATCGGGAAGTTCCAGGGCACGATCACGCCGACGACGCCGAGCGGCTCGTGGAAGGTCACGTCGATGCCGCCGGCGACCGGGATCTGCGCTCCGATCAGGCGTTCCGGTGCGCCGGAGTAGTACTCGAGCACGTCGCGGACGTGCCCGGCCTCCCAGCGGGCGGAGCCGATCGGATGCCCCGAGTTCCGCACCTCCAGCTGCGCCAGCTCCTCCGCGTGCGCGTCCACCGCGGCGGCGAACCGGCGGAGGAGGCGCGCGCGGTCGACGGGGGCGAGCGCGGCCCAGCCCTCCTGCGCGCGGACCGCGCGGCGGACCGCCTGGTCCACCTCCCCCGCATCGGCCATGCCGACCTCGGTGAACGCCTCCCCGGTGGAGGGGTCGACGATCGCGAACGCCTCGGTCACGCGGTCCCCCCGATTCCGTTGTGAAGGAACTCCTGCTCGTTCCTCGCAGAAGTTCCTTCACAACGGAGAGCGGCGGCGGCCCTCGCCAGGGCCGCGAAGAGGCGGCGGTCGGCGTCGTCTTGCTCGGGGTGCCACTGCACCCCCACGACGAACCGGTCGCCGGGCAGCTCGACGGCCTCGATGAGCCCGTCGTCGGCGTGCGCGGCGACCTCCAGGCCGTCGGCGAGGCGGTCGATCGCCTGGTGGTGGTGGCACTGCACCGTCAGCCGATCGCCGACCGCGCCGAGGACCTCGCGCACCCGGGTGCCGCCGCTGATCCCGACATCGGTGCGGCTGAAGCCGTTCGGGACGCCGCTGTGGCGGTCGTCCGACACGTCGGGCACGTGCTGCACGAGCGAGCCGCCGAGCGCGACGTTCAGCACCTGCAGACCCCGGCAGATCGCGAGCACCGGCACGCCGCGGGCCACCGCGGCCAGGATCAGCGCGACCTCCCACGCGTCGCGGTCGTGCCGCGGCGCGTCCGTGTGCGGGCCCGCCGCCGCGCCGTAGCGCCCCGGGTCGACGTCCGCGCCGCCCGAGACGACGAGGCCGTCGATCGCATCGAGCACCCGCTCGATCGTCGCGACCGTGAACGGCTGCGGGGGCAGCATGATCGGGATCCCGCCGCCCTGCTCGACCGCGATGAGGTACGTCTCCGGCACCATGCCGAACCGCTCGTCCCACTCCCCGCGCACGGCCTGCTCGAGGTACGTGGTGACGCCGATCAGCGGCCGTCCGCCGTCAGCCACGTTCGAAGCCCCGGACGCGCTCCCAGTCGGTGACGGCGCTGCGGAACGCCGCCAGCTCGACGCGCGCGGTGTTCAGGTAGTGCTCGACGACGTCGGCGCCGAACGCCTCCCGCACGAAGTCGGAGGCGCCGAACAGGCCGGCCGCCTCGTCGAGGGTCGTCGGCAGCCGGGGCTTGTCGCTGCCGTAGGCGTTGCCGGCGAACGGGTCCTCGAGCGGCAGCTGCCGCTCGATGCCGTCGATGCCGGCCGCGATCATCGACGCGACGGCGAGGTACGGGTTGACGTCCCCACCGGGAGCGCGGTTCTCGAACCGCAGCGACTGCCCGCGCCCGACGAGGCGCAGCGCACAGGTGCGGTTGTCGAGTCCCCAGGCGACCGCGGTCGGGGCGAAGCTGCCGTCCTGGTAGCGCTTGTACGAGTTGATGTTCGGCGCGAAGAACAGCGTCAGGTCGCGCAGGTGCGCCAGCTGCCCGGCGAGGAAGTGCTCCATCAGCGGCGAGAACCCGTTGGGTCGGGAGGCGTCCGCCATCGCCGCCGACCCGTCCGTGCCGCGCACCGACAGGTGGATGTGGCAGGAGTTCCCCTCCCGCTCGTCGAACTTGGCCATGAACGTCAGCGCCTTGCCGTGCGCGTCCGCGATCTCCTTCGCGCCGTTCTTGTAGAGGACGTGGTTGTCGCAGGTGGTCAACGCATGCGCGTAGCGGAATGCGATCTCCTGCTGGCCGAGGTTGCACTCGCCCTTGACGCCCTCGCAGTACATCCCCGCGCCGTCCATCGCGAGCCGGATGTCCCGCAGCAGCGGCTCCATGCGGGTGGAGGCGAGCAGCGCGTAGTCGATGTTGTAGTCGGAGGCGGGCGTGAGGCCCGTGTAGCGCTTCGCCCAGGCCGAGCGGTACGTGTCGTCGAAGACGATGAACTCCAGCTCGGTGCCGACGAAGGGCTCGAGCCCGAGGGCGGCGAGCCGTTCGATCTGCCGCTTGAGGATCTGCCTGGGCGACACCGACACGGGCGCGCCGTGGTCCTCCTCCGGCCCCGGCACCAGCTCGAGGTCCGCCATCACGAGCGCCGTGCCGGGCAGCCAAGGCGTGCGCCGCAGGGTGTCGAGGTCGGGTCGCAGCACCATGTCGCCGTAGCCGCGCTCCCAGGACGAGATCGCGTAGCCGTCGACCGTGTTCATGTCCATGTCGACCGCGAGCAGGTAGTTGCAGGCCTCGGCGCCGTGCCCCGCGATCTCCTCGAGGAACAGCCGCGCGGAGGTGCGCTTGCCGACGAGCCGGCCCTGCATGTCCGCGAACGCGACGATGACGGTGTCGGTGGTGCCGGCGTCGACGTCCGCGGCCAGCTCGTCGAGCGGAAGGTTCCCGGTCTTCGCCATCGCGTCCTCCAAAGGTCGGTGAGCAGGCCGTTCGGCCCAGTATGGCGCGCAGCGTTTACCCGTTCGAAACACCAAAGGTTGACGGGCCTACCTATCGCGTCGATACGCTCCCCCCATCCCGACACGAGGAGCGCCATGTCGTCCACCGCTCGCAAGCCCTCCGTCACGTACAAGGCCGCCGACGAGGGCTACTTCGAGAAGCGGCAGCTGAAGCGCTCCGCCGGGTTCTGGGGCATCTGGGGCATCGGCGTCGCGGCCGTGATCTCCGGCGAGTTCTCGGGCTGGAACTTCGGCACGCAGACCGCCGGGTTCGGCGGCATGGCGATCGCCACGCTGGTCGTCATCGTCATGTACTTCTGCCTGCTGTTCTCGATCGGCGAGATGAGCGCGGCGATGCCGCACACCGGCGGCGCCTACTCCTTCGCCCGCGCGGCGCTGGGGCCGTGGGGCGGATTCGTCACGGGGCTCGCGGAGACGATCGAGTACGTGATGACCACCGCTGTCGTCGTGTTCTTCGCCGGCCAGTACGCGGACGGCGCGCTCGTCGCGTTCACCGGCGCGAGCATCCCGCAGCCGCTGTGGTGGGCGATCCTGTACCTCGTCTTCCTCGGGGTGAACATCCTCGGCGCCGCCGTCGGCTTCCGGCTCGCGATCATCGTCTCGGTGCTGTCGCTCGCGATCCTCGCGGTGTTCGTCGTCGTCGCCTTCGCGACCGGCTCCTTCTCGACCGACAAGCTCTTCGACGTCGTGCCGACCGCCGGCAACTCGACGTTCCTGCCGAGCGGGGCGCTGCCGATCCTGTTCGTCCTGCCGTTCGCGATGTGGTTCTTCCTCGGCATCGAGGAGCTGCCGCTGGCGGCGGAGGAGACGCACGAGCCGCAGAAGGTCATCCCGAAGGCGGGCTTCTGGGGCCTCGTCACCCTGCTGATCGCCGCGGTCGTGATCTTCATCGTGAACACCGGCGTGCTCGGCGCGAAGGCGACGCAGGCGTCCCTGCAGCCGCTGCTCGACGGCTTCGACGCGATGGTGCCGCCGCAGCTGGCCGGCGTGCTCGCGCTCTTCGCCCTGATCGGCCTGCTGGCCAGCCTGCAGGGGATCATGTACGCCTACGGGCGCAACATGTACTCGCTGTCCAGGGCCGGGTACTACCCGCAGGTCCTGTCCCTCACCGGCCGGCGGCAGACACCGTGGCTGGCGCTGATCGTCGGCGCCGTCATCGGCTACCTCGCCCTGGTGCTCGTGCAGGTGACCGGCGATCCCGCCACCAGCGTCGCGGGCGCCGTCGTGCTGAACATCGCGGTCTGGGGAGCGGTGCTCTCGTACATGCTGCAGATGATCTCCTTCGTCGTGCTGCGGCGCCGGTTCCCGAACGCGGCGCGGCCGTACACCAGCCCGACGGGCGTGCCCGGTGCCGTGATCGCCGGCGTCATCGCGCTGGCGATCTTCATCGGCTTCTTCCTCACCGGGATCACGGCCTACCTGATCGCGATCGCCGCGATCGCGGTCGTCTACGTGATCGGTCTCGTCCTGTTCGCGCTCGTCGGCCGGCACAACCTCGTGCTGTCGCCGGAGGAGGAGTACGCGATGAGCGGCGGCCTGCACCGCGACCCGGAGGTCGAGACCTACGACGGCAGGATCCCGACCGCCTGACCCTGCTTCTCGCAGGCGGAGGCGAGCAGGATCGGGCCATGCCCCTGCCGATCGAGGACTATGCGATGATCAGCGACTGCCAGTCGGCGGCGATGATCGGCCGGGACGGCAGCATCGACTGGCTCTGCTTCCCGCGGTACGACTCGGCGAGCATGTTCGGCGCGCTGCTCGGCGACGAGACGCACGGGCGCTGGCTGCTCGCGCCGGCGGAGGAGGGCGCGACCGCCTCCCGCTCGTACATCGAGAACACCTTCATCCTCGTGACCCGGTGGACCACCTCCACCGGCGAGGTCGAGGTCACCGAGTTCATGCCGCACGGCAACCGCGCGGCCGACATCGTGCGGCGGGTCCGGGGCGTCAGCGGCTCCGTGGTCATGCAGCAGGACCTGCGCATCCGGTTCGACTACGCCCGCGCGGTGCCGTGGGTCCGTCAGGCGACGGACGAGGAGGGGCCGGGCATCATCGCGACCGCAGGTCCGGACGCCGTCATCGTGCGCGGCCCCAGGCTGAAGGCGAAGGGCGAGTCGCACCGCGGCACCTTCCCGGTGCAGACCGGCGAGACGGTCGACGTCGTGCTCGCCTGGTACCCCTCCTACCGCGAGGCGCCGCCGGCGCTCGACGTCGACACCGTCCTCGGGTCGACGAAGGCGTGGTGGGACGAGTGGACGAAGGGCATCGCGCACCAGGGCCGCTACCACGAGCAGGTGCTCCGCTCCCTGACCGTGCTGCGGGCGCTGACGCACGAGGACACGGGGGGCATCGCGGCCGCCGCGACCACGAGCCTCCCGGAGCAGTTCGGCGGCGCGCGCAACTGGGACTACCGCTTCACCTGGCTGCGCGACGCGTCGCTCGCCCTCTCCGTCCTGATCAACCACGGCTACCTGCGGGAGGCCGCCGGGTGGCGAGGCTGGCTGCTGCGCGCGATCGCCGGCGACCCGGCGGACGTGCAGATCATGTACGGGCTGGGTGGCGAGCGGGACCTGCCCGAGCGCGAGCTGACCAACTTCCCCGGCTACCAGGGCGCCTCCCCCGTGCGCATCGGCAACGGCGCCGTCGACCAGTTCCAGGCCGACGTGATCGGCGAGGTGATGGTCGCGCTGCAGGAGGCGCGGGAGCGCGGCGTCCCCTCCGCCAGGCACGCCTGGCCGGTGCAGCGGTCGCTGATGAAGTTCACGGAGCAGAACTGGCAGCGCAAGGACTCCGGCATCTGGGAGATGCGCGGCGCCGAGCAGTACTTCACGCACTCCCGCGTGATGGTCTGGGCCGCGTTCGACCGGGCGATCAAGGCGCACGAGCGCTTCGGGCTCGACGGACCCGTCGAGCGGTGGCAGACGCTCCGCAGCCGCATCGAGGAGGAGATCGAGGAGCAGGGCTTCGACCGGGAGCGGAACACCTACGTGCAGGTGTACGGGTCGAAGGAGGTGGACGCGTCGCTGCTGATCCTGCCGCAGGTCGGCTACGTCAAGGCGACCGATCCGCGGATGCTCGGCACCGTCGCCGCCATCGAGCAGGACCTCATGCCGGACGGCCTGGTCATGCGCTACCGCACGCAGCACAGCGACGACGGGCTGGTCCCGGGCGAGTACCCCTTCCTCGCCTGCAGCTTCTGGCTGGTCGAGCAGTACGCCACGAGCGGGCGGCACGAGGACGCGCTCGCGCTGATGGACCGGCTCGTGGGGCTCGCGAACGACGTGGGCCTGCTGTCCGAGGAGTACGACGTCGTCGGGCGGCGTCAGGCCGGCAACACCCCGCAGGCGCTCTCCCACCTGGCGCTCGTGCGGGCCGCCGACGCGATCGAGTCGGGGAAGGACATGCGCGGGCGATGACGCCCCCTCCGGCTGAGCGCGACTCCGGTCCCCTTCAGCCGTCTCCCCCGGGACGTCCAGCCGACGTCCATACGGTCGAGGGAGACGCAAGGAGAGAGGAGTGCCCTCATGGCACAGGTCATCGAGACCATCGACGTGGACGTCCCCGTCGGCAAGGCGTACAACCAGTGGACCCAGTTCGAGTCCTTCCCGCAGTTCCTCAGCTTCGTGGAGTCGATCAGCCAGGTCGACGACACGCACAACCACTGGAAGGTGAAGATCGGCGGGATCGAGCGCGAGTTCGACGCCGAGATCACCGAGCAGCACCCGGACGAGCGCGTCGCGTGGAAGAGCACCGACGGCACGACCAACGCGGGCGTCGTGACCTTCCACAAGCTGTCCGACACCTCCTCCCGCGTCGCGGTGCAGATCGACTGGGCGCCGGAGGGGCTCGTCGAGAAAGCGGGCGACGTGCTCGGCTTCGACGACCGCAGCGTCAAGAAGGACCTGGCGAACTTCAAGGAGTTCATCGAGTCGTCGCCGGCGACCGGCGCCTGGCGCGGAGACGTGCCGCGCGACTGATCGCGACTTCTCCTTCCGTTCTGTAGGTCTGCCAGACCTACAGAACGGAAGGAGGAACGGATGCCCCGGCCGCTTGACAGCCGGGGCATCCGTCTGCCCGCAGGTCGCGTGGAGGCGCTGGTCGGTGCCGGGCTGATCGGAGGGCTCGAGCAGGACGATCCGAGCGGATCAGCAGGACAGAACGGCATCAGCAGGACGATTCGGCTCGTATCGTCCTGCTCAAGCCGTTCTGTCCTGCTCACGCCCTCGATCTGTGCGGGGTGGGAGGGGCCGCCGGAGGGCGGCTGCGGGCCTCGGCGAGTGTCAGAGGGGCGGGGTGCGGGGCGGGGCGTGCCGCTCGGTGACGCCCTGCGCCTCCATCGCGGCGGCGAGCGCCAGCAGGCGGGTGTCGTCCCACGCCCGGCCGGCGATCGTCAGGCCGATCGGCATGCCGATGTCGGCCATCAGCCCCATCGGCACGGTGACCGTCGGGATGCCGAGGTGCCGGATCACCAGGTTGCCGTTCGCCACCCTCGTCCCGTTCCGCCAGGCGAGCGCCGCGGAGGCGGGATCCGTGTCCGCGTCGGCCGGGCCGACGTCGGCGACGGCCGGGAACACGATCGCGTCGAGCCCGAGGGCGTCCAGCTGCTCCTCCAGGTCGATCCGCCTCGCGGCCTCGAGCCCCTGGACCCCCTCCGCCAGGTCCGGGATCGACAGCAGGTCGGGCACGCCCGCCTTCGCCCGTTCGACGTACTCGGCGAGGTCAAGGTCCGCGTCGCCGTACCGGTCGGGCAGCGCGCCCTGCGGGTGCGGGAAGATCCGCGGCCCGTCGACGTCCGCGAGGCGGTGCAGGGCGGGATCCCCGTTGTCGCGGAGGAAGCCGTCCCAGCCCCAGATCGACAGGTCCCACAGCTCCCGGGCGAGGTAGCCCGGCGGCACGAGGCCGCGGTCGACGAGCCCCTGCTGCCCGCCCCGCACGCCCCGCTCGTACTCGGTCACCACGGGCAGGTCGATCTCGACGACGGTCGCGCCGCGCGCCTCCAGCTGCTTCCGGGTGATCCACCAGCGATCCAGCACGGAGGGCCGCACCTCGATGCCGGGATCGGCGCCGAGGTACATCCGGGGCGCGCCGAGCCGCGCGCCGGCGAGGTCGGCGCCGTCCGCGAGCGCGCGGTAGGAGGCGGGGCGCAGGTCCTCGACCGGCGGGATCGGCACCCACGGCTGCGTCCGCCAGAAGTCGCCGGAGGGGTCGGGGTCCGGCGCCACGACGACGTCCAGCACCTCGAGCAGGTCGGCGACGGACCGCGTGTGCGGCACCACGACGTCCATCGTCGGCACGAGCGGCCACCCTCCGCGCACCGAGATCACGCCACGTGACGGCGTGTAGGCGACGAGGCCGTTGTTCGTCGCCGGTGCGCGGCCGGACGACCACGTCTCCTCCCCCAGCCCGAAGGCCGCGAACGACGCCGCGGTCGCCGTGCCGGACCCGTTGGAGGAGCCGGAGGCGAACGCGGCGGTGAGGAACGCCGCGCTGTACGGGCTCTCCGCCCGGCCGTAGACGCCGCGCTGCATGCCGCCGTTGGCCATCGGCGGCATGTTCGTGAGCCCGAGGCAGATCGCGCCGCCGGCCCGCAGCCGGGCGATGACGAAGGCGTCGTCCTGCGCGACGAGGTGCTGGAACGCCGGCGAGCCGGCCGCGACGGTGAGGCCGCGCACCCGGTAGCTGTCCTTCGCGGTGTAGGCGATGCCGTCGAGCGGGCCGAGCAGCGCGCCGGCCGCGCGGCGCTCGTCGCTGGCGCGCGCCTCCGCCAGCGCGTCCGGGTTCGCGACGACGACCGCGTTCAGGCGGATGCCGCCGCGGTCGTACGCGTCGATCCGCGCGAGGTACGCGTGCACGAGCCGCTCCGCGGTGACGTCGCCGCGCTCGAGCGCCTCCTGCAGATCGGCGACGGACGCCTCCACGACATCGAACCCGGCCACGGGGCCGATCCTGCCAGGACCGCCGATAGCCTGGCAGCGGTGATGGAGCTCGCCACGGCCGCCCGGCCGGAACCGCGCTGACGCTGATGGCCCCTGCCGTCCTTCGTCGACGTCTGGAGCCCAGTGACCGCCTCCGCCCGTGAGCGCGCAGCCCACCTGCGGCCCTCGATGCTCGCCGTCGTCGCGACCGGCGGCGCGGTCGGCACCGCCGCTCGGGAGGGGCTGTCGCTCGCGATCCCGCCCCTCGGCGGGCTGCCGATCGCGATCCTGCTCATCAACGTCGCCGGCGCGTTCGTGCTGGGCCTGCTGCTGGAGGCGCTGGTCCGGCGAGGCGCCGACGTCGGGGGTCGGCGGCTGCTGCGGCTCGGGATCGGCTCCGGCTTCTGCGGCGGGTTCACCACCTACAGCACGCTCGCGGTCGGCGCGGCGGAGCTGCTGCGGTCAGGGGCGACCGGGGTCGCCGTCGGCTACGCGGTGGGCTCGGTGCTGCTCGGCGCCGTCGCCGCGTGGGCCGGCGTCGCCGCCGCCGCCGCGCTGCCGGGGCGGCGCGCGTGACGCCGCCGCTCCTCCTGCTCCTCGCCGTCGCCGGAGGGGTCGGCGCCGCGCTGCGCCTGCTGGTCGACGGGCTGGTGCGCGACCGCTTCGGCGGCCGCCTGCCGTGGGGCACCGCCCTGATCAACCTGTCCGGCTCGTTCCTGCTCGGGCTGCTGACCGGCTGGGCGACCAGGGGCCTGCCGGAGGCGGTGCTGCTCGTCGCCGGCACCGGGCTGCTCGGCGGGTACACGACCTTCAGCACCGCGAGCGTCGAGACCGTCCGGCTCCTGCAGCAGCGCCGGGTCGCCGCCTCGTTGGGCTACGGCCTCGGCGTGCTGGTCCTCTCGATCGCCCTGGCCGTCGCCGGCGTCGCGCTCACCGCCTGAGCGACGTCAGGGACCGAGGTGCCGCAGGGCGTCCTCGGCCGCGACCCAGGCGAGCATCGCGCACTTCACCCGGGCCGTGTACCGGGAGACGCCGCCGAGCACGACCGCGTCGCCCAGCAGGTCCTCGTCGGGCTCGATCCGTCCCTTGGAGCGCATCGCGGTGCGGAACGCCTCGATCCGCACCAGCAGCTCGTCGCCGCTGAGCCCCGGCGCGAGGTCCGCGAGGATCGACGCCGACGACTGCGAGATCGCGCACCCGTCGCCGTCCCAGCGGATCCGGTCGATGCGGCCGCCGTCGCCGTGCAGCTGCAGGGTGATCTCGTCGCCGCACGTCGGGTTGACCTGGTGCGAGGACGCGGCCGCCCCCTCCTCCAGCCCCTTCGCGTGCGGCCGGCGCGCGAGGTCGAGGATGACCTCCTGGTAGAGCCCGCCCGGCCCGGTGCTCACGACCGGGCCCCGAAGAACGCGACCGCGTCGCGGACGCCGTCGATCACCGCGTCGACCTCGTCCTGCGTCGTGTAGAGGTAGCCGCTCGCCCGGGTGGAGGCGGTCAGCCCGAGGCGGCGGTGCAGCGGCTGCGCGCAGTGGTGCCCCACCCGCACCGCGATGCCGCGGTCGTCGAGGAACTGGCCCACGTCGTGGGCGTGCACGCCCTCGACGCCGAAGCTCGCGAGGCCGACCCGGGCCTCCCCCGGCGCGGGCCCGAGCAGCCGGACTCCGTCGATCGCGGCGAGCCCCTCCGCCAGCCGCGCGCCGACCGCGGCCTCGTGGGCGGCGATGCGCTCCATGCCGATCCCGTCGAGGTAGCGGACGGCGGCAGCGAGCCCGATCGCCTGGGCGACGGGCTGCGTGCCGGCCTCGAACCGCTGCGGCGCGGGGAGGTACTCCGCGTGCTCCATGGTCACGGTCGTGATCATCGAGCCGCCGGTGAGGAACGGCGGCAGGGCGTCCAGCACCTCGCGACGGCCGTAGAGCGCGCCGATGCCGGTCGGGCCGAGCATCTTGTGGCCGGAGAACGCGGCGAGGTCGACGTCGAGCGCGCGCACGTCGACGGGCAGGTGCGGCACGGACTGGCAGGCGTCGAGGACGACGAGCGCGCCGGCCGCCCGGGCGAGCGCGACGAGCGGCGCGACGGGGCTCACGGAGCCGAGCACGTTCGAGACATGGCTGAACGCGACGACGCGGGTCCTGGCGCCGATGATCCGCTCGGCCTCCTCGAGCCGCAGCCCGCCGCGGTCGTCCACCGGCACGAAGCGCAGCACGGCCCCGGTCCTCGCGGCGAGCTCCTGCCACGGGATGAGGTTCGCGTGATGCTCCAGCTCGGTGACGACGATCTCGTCGCCGGCGCGCAGCCGGAACCGGTCCGCCTCCGCGCCGCCCCGGCCGGCGGAGGCGTTGCCGATCGCGTAGGCAACGAGGTTCAGCGCCGCGGTGGCGTTCTCCGTCCAGACGAGCTCGTCGTCGTCGGCGCCGACCAACGCCGCGACCGCGGCGCGGGCGTCCTCGAACCGCTCGGTCGCCTCCGCGGCGAGGGTGTGCGCGCCGCGATGCACGGCCGCGTTCTCGTGCTCCAGGTAGAAGCGTTCGGCGTCGAGCACCGCGAGCGGCTTCTGGCTGGTCGCGCCGGAGTCGAGGTAGACCAGGCGTCCGTCGCGCAGGATCGGGAAGTCCGCGCGGATCGCCGCGACCTCGCTCTCGGTGAGCGCGTCGGTCCGCTCGCCCTGCACCACGCTCATCCCTCCAGGGTACGGAGGAACCGCGAGGCACCCGCGCGAGTCAGAGGCAGAGCCCGACGGCGCTCTTCGCGACGATCACCGACCGGGTCGCCGTAGCCCTACGACCGTACGGATCCGTGAGCGTGATCGTCGCCGTGTACGCGCCGGGGGCGAACGCGCCCTTGACGCGACCCGACCACGCGGTGGAGAACAGCAGCCGGCGGACGGCGGGCTTCATCGCGATCGTGGCGACGGTCGTCGTGCCCTGCGTGATCACCACCGAGCCCTTCGTCGAGAGCGGCCGACCCTGCGAGTCGGCGATCGTCGCCGGGCGCACGGTGTGGATGTAGGCGGGGTAGGTGCTCGCCGCCTGCGTCCAGCCGGGGAAGGCGATCGGTCGCCCGTTCAGCGTCGCGACCTGCCAGACCAGGCGGGGCTGCGCGGGCGTCACCACGCCGCAGCCGAAGCCGCGGAGGACGACGGAGGCGGGCAGGTCCAGCAGCCCGGCGACGGTCGTCCTGACCGTCTTCCCGGACACCCGCAGCACGACGGTCGCCTTGACCGGCCCGCCCTTCAGCGTCGTCGTCGGCACGGCCACCTCGGTCTGCCCGATCGGGCTGCTCACCGGCACGCCGACCGAGGTCTTCCCGACCGACAGCGTGACGGTGCCGGTGAACGCGGCGGCCCAGCCGTCGACATCGGTCGCCGCGACCTGCAGCCGGACCGGATCGGTCGACAGCGGATCGGTGACGGTCAGGAGCACCCGGCCGGAGGCGGCGCGGGCGGGCGGAGCGACGAGGAGGCCGGCGCCCGCGACGGCCAGGAGGACGACGATCGCGAGCGCTGCTCGCGCGGGCCGTCCCATCCAGGTCATCCGGGCATGGTGACGGCTCGTGCCCGCGCGGGCGCCGGCGGCGGGCCGCGCGCCGCCGCCTCCGCCCCCGAACGCGGGGTGGGCAGATGGGACCGCGACGCGCCCGGTATCGATGTCGGAGGGGTCGAACATACTTTCGGCATGCTGACCCACGCGGACATCCGGCTGCTCGAGTTCGAGGACACCCACCCTCGCCGCACCGGCCTCAAG
>NZ_CAXTOQ010000103.1:0-12794 GCF_964245895.1 uncultured Amnibacterium sp. | reverse complement strand
ATCCTGCTCGGCGAGATCGACCTGTCCGCGGGCGTCACCGCGGGCGTCGGCATGGGCGCGTTCATCCTGCTGAACAGCGTCGCGAACTGGAACTGGATCCCCGCGTTCCTGGTCGCCCTGGTCGTGGGACTCGCCATCGGCACGTTCATCGGGTACTTCGTGGCGAAGGTGGGCATCCCCTCCTTCGTGGTCACCCTGGGCCTGTTCCTCGGGCTGCCCGGCCTGCTGCTGGTGATGCTCGGCGACGGCAACACCTACCGGATCCAGGCGCCCGAGGTCCTCGCGATCATGAACAGCAACCTGCCGCTCTGGGGCGGCTGGGTGATGTTCGCGGTGATCGTGCTGGTCTCGATCGGCACGGCCTACTACGACCGCGGCCGACGGATGCAGGCGGGCGTGCCGGTGCGGCCGCTCAGCCTGCTGTGGATCCGGGTCGGCATCATCGCGGTGGCGACCTTCGTGTTCGTGCTGCTGCTGAACCAGAACCGCTCGGTCTCGGTGCTCGCGGTCGAGGGCGTGCCGATCGTCGTGCCGATCACGCTCGCGATCATCTGGATCGGGACGCAGGTGCTGGACCGCAGCCGGTTCGGCCTGCACCTGTACGCGGTCGGCGGCAACCCGGAGGCGGCCCGCCGCGCCGGCATCGACGTCGCCGGCATCCGCATCGCCGCGTTCATGATCTGCTCGACGCTCGCGATCATCTCCGGCCTCTTCACCGCCAGCCGCATCGGCACCGTCGGCTCCAGCTTCGGCGCGACGATCGTGCTGAACGGCGTCGCGGCGGCCGTGGTCGGCGGCGTGAGCCTGTTCGGCGGCCGTGGCAGGCTCGTCCAGGCGGTCGTGGGCGCGATCCTGATCTCGATGATCACGAACGGCCTGGGGCTGCTGCAGCTGCCCGGCGGCGTGAACCTGCTCATCACGGGCGGCGTCCTGATCCTGGCCGCCACGGTCGACGCGCTGTCGCGCAAGCGCTCCGGCGCCTCGCTCGCCAGGACCTGACCGACGGAGCGAAGGGGCGTCCGGCTTCGGCCGGGCGCCCTTTCGTTCTGTAGGTCCACCGGACCTACGAAACGAAGGATCCGGGGTCCAGTACGCTCCGGCGGATGGATCCGGCCGCGTCAGGACTGCTCGGCGCCGCCGACGTCCGGCGGCTCGCCGCCGCGCTCGGCGTCGCCCCGACCAAGTCGCTCGGCCAGAACTTCGTGCACGACGCGAACACGGTGCGCCGCATCGTGCGCATCGCGGGCGTCGAGCCCGGGGACGAGGTGCTCGAGGTCGGCCCGGGGCTCGGGTCGCTGACCCTCGGGCTGCTGGAGGCGGGCGCCGCCGTCACCGCGGTCGAGATCGACGCCCGGCTCGCGGCCGCGCTGCCCGGCACCGCCGCCGACCGCCTGCGGGACGCGGCCGACCGGCTCACCGTCGTGACCGGCGACGCGATCCGCGTCGCCGTGCCGGGCGCGCCCCTCCGCCTCGTCGCGAACCTGCCGTACAACGTCGCGGTGCCGATCCTGCTGCGGCTGCTCGCCGACGTGCCGTCGCTCGCCTCCGGCGTCGTGATGGTGCAGGCGGAGGTGGGGGAGCGGCTCGCCGCGCCCCCCGGATCGAAGGT
Organism: uncultured Amnibacterium sp.; assembly: GCF_964245895.1. Lineage (GTDB taxonomy): Bacteria > Actinomycetota > Actinomycetes > Actinomycetales > Microbacteriaceae > Amnibacterium. The sequence goes on along the minus strand of NZ_CAXTOQ010000103.1, from coordinate 11,185 downwards.
CTACGGCTCGCCGAGCGTGAAGGGCGCCTGGTACGGGCCGTTCTCCCTGGCCGGCACGGTGCCGCGCGGCGTCTTCTGGCCGGTGCCGAACGTCGACTCCGTGCTCGTCCGCTTCGAGCGCGGCCCGTCGCGGGGCGACGAGGCGCTGCGCCTGGCGGTGTTCCGGCTCGTCGACGCCGCCTTCGTGCAGCGCAGGAAGACGCTGCGTCAGTCGCTGGCGCCGGTGCTCGGCGGCGCCGTCGCGGCCGCGGAGGTGCTGGCGCGCGCCGGGGTGGACGCGGGCCTCCGCGGCGAGCGGCTGGACGTCGACGCCTTCGTCAGCATCGCGGGCGCCGCGGGCTGAGGCGCCGCGGCCGGCTCCTGCGCGGCGGGTTCCGCCGCCATCGGTTCGTCCGCGGCCGGCTCCTCCGCCGGCTCGGCGGGCTCGGCCCCCTCCGACGCCTCGTCCACGAGCTCGATGCGCTCGCGCCGCACGGCGCCGACGACCTCCTGCGAGTCGACGACCTCCTCCTTGATCAGGCGGATGCGCTCGACCGGCACGACCTCGGTGGTGACGACGACCCGCTCCTCGTAGAGCACGACCTCCTGCTCGGCCGTCCCGATCACGGCACCCGGCACGGGCTCAGCGTCCTCGATCGGCTCGCGGACGAGCCGGTACTCCTCCCGCCGCACCGGCACCGTGATCGTGCGCTGCTCCGTGACCACGACCTTCTTCAGCCGCACCCGGAGGCGCGGCACCCGCTCGGTGGAGACGTGCAGGCGCTCCTCGGAGGCGGTCATCACGCCCTCCTCCTCCGCTGCGGTCGGCGTCGGGGCCGCCGGCTCGGCCGCGGCCGCCTCGACGGGCTCAGCGGCGGGCTCGGCCCAGAACCGGCGCAGCTCCGCGCGCTCCGCCGGGTCGAGCGCCGTATCGGGCCGGCGCCGCGGCGCGGACTGGAACCGGCTGCGCGACACCGGGACGCCGATCACGTCCTCGTCGAGCACGGCGCCGTCGAGCGGCACGAGCGCCTCCTCGGTGCCGAACAGGTTGCCGCGGACCCCGGCCCACAGGGCGCCGTCGCCGTCCGGATACACCTGCCGCACGCGGCCGATGCGCTCGCCGCGTCGGTCGACGAGCTCGAGGCCCGCCAGGGCGGAGGGGTCGGTGTCGCCTGCGAGCACGGGTGGAGCTCCTGATCAGCGGTCGGATCGGCGGGTACCCGGAGGATAGCGCGACGTCCGGCAGCGCGGCCCTCCCGACCTCGTCGGCAGGACCTCCGGGGCGCGAGGTGGATAGGTTGGCTGCATGGGCGCGGCGGTCCGGTCGGTCCTCGTGCGGGCGCCGGGGAAGATCAACGTGTTCATGCGCGTCGGCGCCCCGATGCCGGACGGCTACCACGACGTCGCGACCGCCTACCAGGCCGTCGGCCTGTTCGAGGAGCTGCGGGCCGAGCCGGACGCGGAGCTGTCGCTCGACTTCTCCGGGCCGATCCTCACGGGGTCGCTGCCCGTCGACCGCACCAACCTGGTGCTGCGCGCCGCCCACCTGCTGCAGGCCAGGTCCGGCTACCGCGGGGGAGCGCGCCTGCACGTCGTGAAGCGGGTGCCCATCGCCGGCGGCATGGGCGGCGGCTCGGCGGACGCCGCGGCCGCGCTGGTCGCGCTCGACGCGCTGTGGGGCCTCGGCCTGGGCCGGGAGGAGCTGCTCGAGCTGGGCGCGGAGCTGGGCGCCGACGTGCCGTTCGCGCTGACGGGCGGCACCGCGATCGGCACCGGGCGCGGCGACCGGCTGAGCCCCGCGCTCGCGAAGGGGCCGTTCCACTGGGTCGTCGCGCTCAGCGAGCCCGGCCTCAGCACCCCCGCGGTGTACGCGGCGCTGGACCGGCACCGGGCGGCGCACGCCGCGGACCTGCCGGCCGCCTCCGACCCGCAGGTCGGCACCGAGGTGCTGCACGCGCTGCGCTCCGGCGACCCGCGCGCGCTCGCGGAGGCGCTGCACAACGACCTGCAGGTCGCGGCGCTGCACCTGCGGCCGGAGCTCGCCGACCTGCTCGAGCTGGGCGAGCGCAACGGGGCGCTCGCCGGCATCGTCTCGGGCTCCGGTCCGACGATCGCGTTCCTCGCCGCCGACCTCGACGGCGCGCTCAGCCTGCAGATCGCGCTGTCGGCCGCCCGGCACACGGTGCTGCGGGCGACGGGTCCGGTGCCGGGCGCCCGCGTCGTCGGCTGACGCGGCGCTCCTCCTCGGCCCTCTCCCGGTGGCGGCCGGGGCGGAACGACAGAGGGCTACAGCAGGACAGAACGGCATCAGCAGGACGATCTGCGCGATCTCGTCCTGCTCAAGCCGTTCTGTCCTGCTGAAGCCCTCGTCTCTGTCCTGCCCAAGCCGCTCTGTCCTGCTGAAGCCCTCGTCGGCGGAGGGGGCCACGCCGGGGACACCGAAGGGCCCGCCTCCCTGCTGGGAGACGGGCCCTTCGGCTGCTGTGGTCCTGCGGTGCGCCGCGTCGCCGCGGCGCGGAGTCGGCTACTTGCCGGTGACGGTGAGCTTCGCGATGCCGACCTTGAGGTCGCCGGTCACGGCGTCGGTGCCGAACGTCTTGTTCAGCAGCGCGGCCGCGTCCTCGGAGACGTACACGGTGGTGCCCTCGAGGATGTAGGCGTCGCCCTCCATGGTGACGGGGTTCAGCGTGCTGCCGTCGAGGCGGAACAGGTTCGCGCCCTTCACGACCGACTTGCCGTTCAGGTAGACGTCGCCGGACACGTGGCTGTCGTTGCCCGGGTCGATGACGAAGTCCTTCAGCTCGACCTTCTTGTCGCCCGCGGTGAGCGAGAGACCGGAGCCGTCGTGGTCCAGCTCGCCCTGCACGTAGGGGCGGACGCCGGTCGACGGGTCGTAGTACGTGACGTTGCCGCCCGTGATCGGGAAGGTGAGCACACCCTCCTTGGACAGCGTGGCGCTGCCGATCACGCCGGGCGTGAGCTTCAGGGTGGTGAGCGCCTTGACGAAGCCGGCGTCGAGGGTGATCGCCGTCGTCTTGCCGCCGACGGCGGTCATCAGCGCGGGCGTCGGCGTGGCCGAGGCGCTCGCGGAGGACGGGGCGGAGGACGACCCGGCGCCGGACTGGCTGCTGTCACCGGTGCCGGACTGGGAGCAGCCCGCGAGGGCCGCGACGACGATGCCGGCGCTCAGGAGCGCGGTCAGCGACTTGGTGGTGGTACGCATGATGCGCAGTTCCTCTCGAGGGGCACTCAGCGCGCGGACGGTCCGCGTTCGGTGCACTCCCGGTTCCTGTGGTGCAGGTGGCAGAGGTTCGGAGGCGATCGCCCTTCGGCTTGGTCCGTTCAGCGCGGGTTCAGGATCCGCTCGCCCCTCCGCGCACGCCGCACCGCCGCGAGCACGGGCAGCAGCGCCGCGGCGAGCAGGATCGCGCGGAAGGCCCAGGGGTCCTGCCGCACCCCGAGCAGGGAGAGCGCGATCACGACGCCGAACCACTCCCACCGCCCGCTCATCACCATGAACGGTACGAGCAGCAGGCCGTACCAGCCGTACGCGGGGCTGACCAGCACGAGCGCGGTGCCGACGAGCAGCGTCTGTGCGGCCCACGGCTCGGCGGGGTCGGTCCGCACCAGCAGGACGACCGAGAGCGCGGCGATCAGGACGGCCGCCGCGATCGTGGAGGCGCTGCCCGGCAGCAGCACCGAGAGCAGCGCGGAGCGGGACCCGCCGTCGTAGCCCTCCTCGTCCAGGTAGCCGGGCAGGTAGCCGATCACCGAGGGGCCGACCGCGATCACGTGCGGCAGGTAGACCGCGGCGACGGTGCCGAGCGCGGCGGCGGCGATCACCCACGGCCGTCGCCGGCCGAGCGGCGGGGCGACGAGGACGGGCAGGAACTTCGTCGCGATCGCGAGGCCCAGCACGACGCCGCCGGTCACCCGCCTGCCACGCGTGATCAGCACGGTCGCGGCCAGCGCGAGGAACGCCGCGGCCGCGTCCACGTGCGCGTTGGTGACCGCCTCCATCGTCACGAACGGGCACCAGCCGAACACGGCCGCGTACCGCGGGTCCCGGCCGGTGGTGCGGAGGGTCCTGAGCAGCAGGCCGGTGGTCGCGAGGACCGCGGCGAGCCCGAGCAGCTGGATGGGCAGGTACTCGGCGCCGGGGGGCACCGCCAGGCGGGCGAGGGCGAACAGCGCCTCCGCGACGGGCGGGTAGATGGTCGGCACCTGCGGGCGGTTGATCGCCGTGCAGATGGTGCCCGGCGCGCCGACCTGCTCGGTCGGCTCGGCCCGCGGGCCCGGGCACGTCACGGTGCCGCCGTCCGTGACCCGCGGGGTCGGGAACAGCCATTCGGGCCGGAGGGGGGCGAGCGCGGCGTCGGCGGGGACGTACCGGTACGGCGAGATCCCCGCGTCCTGCACGATGCCGTCCCAGCTGTACCGGGCGGAGTCCGTGCTGATGATGGGCTGCCCGGTCGCGCCGGCGGCGCCGAGCAGCAGCGTGCCGGCCAGGACCAGCGCGGGCACCGCGCGGCGCGGCACCCGCAGCAGCAGCAGGACCGCGGCCGCGAACAGCGTCCAGCAGACGCCTTCGAACGCGAAGTAGACCGGCACCTGCTTCGCGGTCAGCACCCCGACCCCCGCGACGAGCGCGACCGTGACCGCGGCGATCGCGCCCAGCAGCACCGCGACGGGCGCGACACGGGCGAACCGGACGTCCCGCATCCCGTCATCCTCGCCGCCTGCTCCGAACATGTCTGCATGGGTTCGGAGCGTCGCGGATGATCGGCTCGGTCCTCCTGCTCCTGCGCACGTCGCTGGCGTCGCCCGCGCGCCATCCGCGGACCGTCGTCGTGATCGGCCGGCTGCTCGGCCTCGGCTTCCTGATCTGCTTCGGCACCGGCCTGTTCAGCCACCTCCTGCAGAACCCGCTGCCCGGCATGGCCTTCCTCACCCGGCCCGTCTGGCTCTACCGCGTCGCGCAGGGCGTGCACGTCGTGGTCGGCACCGCGCTGATCCCGGTGCTGCTCGCGAAGCTGTGGACGGTCTACCCGCTGCTGTTCGCGTGGCCGCCGGTGCGCTCCGTGGCGAGCGTGCTCGAGCGCGCCTCCATCGCGCTGCTCGTCTCCGCCTCCTTCGTCGAGCTCGCGACCGGGCTGGCGAACACGTACCAGTGGTACCCGTGGATGTTCCGCTTCCGCGAGACGCACTTCGCGCTCGCGTGGGCGATCGTGGGAGCCCTCGCGATCCACATCGGCGTGAAGCTGCCGGTGATCGCGCGGTGGTGGCGGCGGCAGCACAGCTTCGACGCCGCCGGCCACCTGCTGCCGGTGGCGGAGGGCGAGGGCGACCTGCGGCCGGAGCCGCGCGTCAAGGGCGTCACGGGATTCCTGCAGCGGTCCATCGACCGCGCGCCGAAGCCGCCCGGGCGGATCAGCCGCCGCACGGTCCTGCTCGGCACCGGCCTCGCCTCCGCCGCGGTGGTGGCGACGACCGCGGGGGAGACCCTGCCGGCGCTCGCGCCCCTGAACGTGCTGGCGCCGCGGCGCCTCCGGTACGGGCCGCAGGGGCTGCCGGTCAACCGGACGGCGGCGGAGGCGAAGGTGCAGCGGACCGCGCTCGACCCGGCCTGGCGCCTCCGGGTCCGAGGTCCCGACCGCGGCGTCGAGCTGTCGCTCGACGACCTGCGGGCGATGCCGCAGACCGAGGCGGGGCTGCCGATCGCGTGCGTGGAGGGGTGGAGCACGCAGGCGCGCTGGCGCGGGGTGCCCGTCCGCGACCTCGCCGCGCTGGTCGGTGCGGGCGGACGGGAGCTGCTGGTCCGCAGCTTCTCGACCGGCGCGTACAGCACCACCGTGCTGCAGCGGGAGTTCGCCGACGACCCGCTGACCCTGGTCGCGCTCGAGCTGAACGGCGAGGTCCTGCACGTCGACCACGGCTACCCGGCGCGGCTGATCTCGCCTGCGCGACCCGGCGTCCTGCAGACGAAGTGGCTGTCCGGGCTGGAGGTGCGGTGACCTCCCCGTCGCGCGGGATCCGCGTCGCGCGCGCCGGCCTGATCGGGCTCGGCGCGCTGCTGCTGGGCGTGGCCGGCGGCGCGCTCGTCGCCGGCGTCCCCGCCGGGCAGTGGGGCGCGATCCTGCTGTGGCTGGCCGGCGCGGTGGTCCTGCACGACGCGGTGTTCGCGCCGCTCGTGCTCGTCGGCACGCGGCTGCTCCGCCGGGTCGGCGCGCGGGTGTCCTGGGCACCGATCGCCGTCGTGCAGGTCGCGATGGTGATCGGTGCCGCGCTGACCCTCGTCGCGTTCCCCGGCATCCAGGCGCAACGGATCGGGGCGCGCAACCCGTCCGTGCTGGTGTTCCCGTACGCGCTGCACCTCGCGCTCGCGTGGGCCGCGATCGGGGTGCTGACGGCCGCCGTCGTGCTGGTGCTCGCGGTCCGCCGCCGTCGACGTGCTCGTCGAGGTCTTGAGCAGGACAGAACGGCTTGAGCAGGACGATCCGGGCCGGCTCGTCCTGCCGAAGCGGTTCTGTCCTGCTGTAGCGCTCGGGTCGCCCTGCTCAAGCCCTCGGGCCGCTGGAGTGCCGGGGCATGGCTGGAGGCGCCGCCTACAGGCTGCGGAGGCGGACGAACCAGCGGCCGTCCCGCTCCCACACCCGCTCGAGCGCGAGGTCGTGGGCGGCGCGCAGCAGGGCGGGCAGCCCCACCTGCGACCACGGGAAGGGGTCGCTCTCGCCGCCGCCCTCGCCGCGGAGGCGCCAGAGCGCGGCGGCATCGCGGGTCGGGTCGGGGTGCGCCTCCACCACCAGGCGGCCGCCCGGACGCAGCAGCGCGCCGCAGCGGGCGAGCATCGCGGGCACGTCGCCGCCGATGCCGACGTTGCCGTCGAGCAGCAGCAGGGAGCCCCACGCGCCCTCCCGGGGCAGCGGGTCGAACACGCTGCGCCGCAGCACGGGCAGGCCCTGAGCCCGGCAGGACGCCGCCGCGGCCGGCTCCGCGTCCAGCCCGGTCGCCTGCAGCCCGGCGTCGAGGGCCGCGCGGATCATGCGTCCGGGACCGCACCCGATGTCGAGGAGCGGGCCGGCCAGCCCGTCGAGGGTCGTCCGGTCGGCCGCGTCGGCCGTCGCAGTCCACCGGTGCAGATCGAGCGGCTCCGCGGCCCCGCCGGGCTCCGACGGGACCAGCTCGAGCGCTGCGGAGGCGCCGCGCAGCGCGGCCGCCCACGGGTCGGTGCCGCCGGCGCCGAAGCGGACGGCGGGGACGACGGCGCTCACGCGACCGCGTCGACGAGCGGCGCGAGCACGCCGAGCACCGTGGCGAACCGGGAGGCGGGTGCGGCCTCGGCCACGGCGAACGCCTCCGCGACGTGGTCCACGTCGGTGAGGGTCGGCAGGCGGCGCACCCGGAGGGCCGCGGCGCTCAGCCGCAGCAGCTGCGAGGCGCCGGTCACGTCGGTCGACATCGGGGTGCCGCGCACCAGGTCGCCGCGGCGGCGGCCCGGCTCCAGGCCGAGCGCCCACCAGCCGCCGTCGGTCGCGGGGCCGAACCAGGCGTCGGCGCCGTCGTCGTCGAGCACGGCCTGCAGCACCGCTGGGTCGAGCTGCGGGGTGTCCATGCCGACCAGCACCGCGCGGTCGTCGGTCCACTCGAACGCCGCGGCGATCCGCTCGTCGAGCCCGCCGGACGGCTGCTGCACGACCTCGAACCCGGTGCCGCGGGGCGCGGCGCCGTCGAACCAGAGCAGATGACGGTCCGCGGCGACGCGGCCGACCGCCTCGAGGGTGTCGGCCAGGCTCGCGGACGCGAGCGCGGCCGCCTCCTCGGGGGAGAACGGCGGCGTCAGCCTCGTCTTGACCCGGCCGGGGACGCACTCCTTGGCCAGCACGATCACGGTCGTCATGTCACGGGTTCGGAGCGCTCGACCGGTTCAACGGGTCCGCGCCGTGCTCCTTCAGGATCCGGCGCATGTCACGGACGGCCGTCAGCGTGCCGCGGACCGTCCCGGTGACCTTCGACCTGCCGATCCGCGGGCGGTACGGCACGTCCACCTCCCGCACCCGCAGCCCCGAGGCCGACGCGGCGAGCAGCATCTCGAGCGGGTAGCCGCTGCGCCGGTCCCGGAGGTCGAGCGCGAGCAGGTCCGCCCGCCGCGCGACCCGCATCGGGCCCAGGTCGTGCACGGCGACACCGCTCGCGCGGCGGATCGCCGCGGCGAGCGCGCGGTTCGCGAGCCGGGCGTGCAGCGGCCACGCGGACCGCGGCATCGGCCGACGTCGGCCGAGGACGAGGTCCGCCTCCCCGGCGAGCACGGGCGCCGCGAGCCGGGGCAGGTCGGCCGGGTCGAGGGAGCCGTCCGCGTCGAGGATCGCGACCAGGTCAGCCTCCGCGGCGAGCACGCCCGCGTGCACGGCCGCGCCGAAGCCCCGCCGCGGCTCGGCCACGACGAGGGCGCCGTGCGCGCGGGCCACCTCCGCGGACCCGTCGGTGGAGCCGTTGTCGACGACGATCGCGCGGCAGCCCGGCGGTATCGCGGCGAGCACGCCGGGAAGGGCGAGGGCCTCGTCGAGGCAGGGCAGGATCACATCGGCGATCACGGGGCGCCGCGCAGCGGGGCGGTGGCGAACGCGCGGATCCCGGCCTCGAACGGCACCGGGGCCGGCACGTCGAGCTCGGCGCGGAGCCGGTCGGACGACGCCGTGATGTGGCGCACGTCCCCGAGGCGGTAGCCGCCCGTCACGACCGGCTCGGGGCCGCCGCGCGCCGCGGACAGCGCGGCCGCCAGGTCGCCGATCGTGTGCACGACGCCACTGCCCACGTTGAAGGCGCGGACCGCTCCTGGTCCCTGCCCGTCGGTCCAGGCGATCGCCGCGAGGTTCGCCGCCCCGACGTCGTCGACGTGCACGAAGTCCCGCCGCTGCCGCCCGTCCTCCAGCACCGTGGGCGCCTCCCCGCGCTCCAGCTGCGACCGGAACAGCGCGGCGACGCCGGCGTAGGGGGTGTCGCGCGGCATGCCGGGCCCGTACACGTTGTGGTAGCGCAGCGCGGCGACCCGCCCGCCGGTCTCGCGCGCCCAGACCGCGGCCAGCGCCTCCTGCTGCGCCTTCGTCGCGGCGTAGACGTTCCGCGGGTCGATCGGGGCGTCCTCGGTGACGAGCCGGGGCTCGAGCGACTCCCCGGTCGCCGGGTCGATCGGCTCGAACCGGCCCGCCGCCAGGTCCTCGGCGCGGCGGGGCGGCACCGCGACCGGCCCCCGGGAGGAGGCGTACGCGCCCTCCCCGTAGACGACCATCGACGACGCGAGCACGAGCCGGTCGACGCCGCGGGCGGTCATCGCGGCGAGCAGCACCGCGGTGCCGAGGTCGTTCGTCCGCACGTAGTCGGGCGCGTCCGCGAAGTCGACGCCGAGGCCGACCTTCGCGGCCTGGTGGCAGACGACGTCGACGCCGTCGAGCGCGGCCGCGACCGCCTCCGGGTCGGTGACGTCGCCGCGCACCGCCTCCACCCCCGCCGGCATCGCGGCATCGGCGGCGTGCACGTCGCCGCGCAGGGAGTCGAGCACCCGGACCGCGTCGCCCCGAGCCAGCGCGGCGCGCACGACGGCGCCGCCGATGAAGCCGGCGCCGCCGGTGACGAGGAGCAGGCCCATGCGCCGATCCTCGCAGCCGAGCCTGCGCCCGCCGCGAGCCGCGCGTCCGCGAACGTAGGCTCGATCCCCGTGGCGCACCTCGTCGGCGCGGAGCGCATCCGGTTCGAGACCCAGACCCGGGTCGTGCTCGACGACCTCTCGCTGGGCCTCGAGACCGGCGACCGCATCGGCGTCATCGGCCGGAACGGCGAGGGCAAGACGACGCTGCTCGGCATGATCGCCGGCACGCGCGAACCGGACTCCGGCCGCGTCACCCGGCGCAGCGGGGTGCGGATCGGGGTGCTCGACCAGGGCGACCGCCTGCCTCCCGGCCGCGTGCTCGACGCCGTGGTCGCCGGGCGGGCGGAGCACGAGTGGGCCGGCGACCGCCGCGTGCGCGAGGTCATCGCCGGGCTGCTGCGGGGCGTCGACGTCGAGGCGGACGTCGAGTCCCTGTCCGGCGGCCAGCGCAGGCGGGTCGCCCTCGCCGCGCTGCTGACGCAGGACGACGACGTCCTGCTGCTCGACGAGCCGACCAACCACCTCGACATCGAGGGCGTGCGCTGGCTCGCCGCGCACCTGAACGCGCGGTGGGCCGCCGGGCAGGGCGCGCTCGTCACCGTGAGCCACGACCGCTGGTTCCTCGACGCCGTCTGCACGCGGATGTGGGAGGTGCACGACCGCACGGTCGACGCGTTCGAGGGCGGGTACGCCGCGTACGTGCTGCAGCGGCTGGAGCGCGATCGGCAGTCGCAGGCGATGGAGGAGCGGCGGCAGAACCTGATGCGGAAGGAGCTCGCGTGGCTGCGCCGCGGGCCGCCCGCCCGCACATCCAAGCCGAAGTTCCGCATCGAGGCCGCGAACGAGCTGATCGCGGACGTGCCGCCGCCGCGCAACGGCGTCGAGCTGAACCGGCTCGCGACCGCGCGGCTCGGGAAGGACGTCGTCGACCTGGTGGACGCCTCCGCGGGGTACGGCGGCCCGCCGGTCCTGGAGCACGTGGAGTGGCGCGTGGCGCCGGGGGAGCGGACCGGGATCCTCGGGCGCAACGGCGCGGGCAAGTCGACGCTGCTCGCGCTCGTGGACGGCAGCCTCCGGCCCACGGCCGGCCGCGTGAAGCACGGGAAGACCGTGCGGGTGCGGCGGCTGTCGCAGCAGCTCGACGAGCTGCTCGACGTCGCGGACCAGCGGGTGCTCGACGTGATCGGCGGGCTGCGCACCGGGTACGAGATCGGCGGCGCCGTGCTCGCCCCCGGGCAGCTGCTGGAGCGGCTCGGGTTCCCCTCCGCGCAGCTGTCCACCCGGGTCGGCGAGCTGTCGGGCGGGTGGAAGCGCCGGCTGCAGCTGCTGCTCGTGCTGCTCGACGGCCCGAACGTGCTGATCCTCGACGAGCCGACGAACGACCTCGACACCGACATGCTCACCGCGATGGAGGACGTGCTCGACACCTGGCCGGGCACGCTCATCGTCGTCAGCCACGACCGGTACCTGATCGAGCGCGTCACCGACCAGCAGTACGCGGTCGTCGGCGGCCGCATGCGGCACCTGCCCGGCGGCGTGGACGAGTACCTCGGGCTGGAGGAC
>NZ_CAXTOQ010000102.1:0-12830 GCF_964245895.1 uncultured Amnibacterium sp. | reverse complement strand
GCCGCTCGTAGAACACCTGCGTCGCGGCGAGGTACTCGGCGTCGTCGATCGTGCCGTCGGCCTCGTGCCGATCGAGCGCCGCCTGCGTCTCCGCGGGCAGCTCGCCGCGCAGGGCGTTCGCCCCCTCCACCCACAGCCGCATGGAGGCGGGCGAGTTGCAGATCGCCAGGGACGCGAGCCCGGCGGGGCGCCGGACGGCGATCTCGCTGCCGAGCATGCCGCCCCACGACTGCCCGAGCACGTGGTAGCGGTCGAGCCCGAGCGCCGCGACGACGTTCGCGAACTCGTCGACGAACAGCTGCGGCGTCCACAGGTCGGCCGGGGCGTCCGGGCGGTGCGTGCTGCGGCCGCAGCCCACCTGGTCGTAGTGCACGACCGTCCTGCCGGTCTCGTCGGCGAGCGCCGCGATGCTCCGCACGTAGTCGTGCGCCATGCCGGGGCCGCCGTGCAGGACCACGAGCGGCAGCGCGCCGTCCACCGGCGCCGCGGGCTCGGTGACCTGCACCCACGTCTCGAGGTCGTCGCGGAAGGGGATGGTGGTGGTGGAGACGGGCACGGGCTCAGCATGGAGCGGCAAAGGTCCCGCGGCAAGACCATTGCGCGCTGTTTAACCTGGGCGTAACGAGCGGAGGCGTCGATGAGCGGCAGCGGCCGGCCGGGCGCCCTCCTCGCGCCGATCGAGGCCTCGACGCGGGTCGACGGCGTCACCGACCGGCTCGTCACCGCCATCGCGGTCGGCGAGTACCTGCCGGGCACCCGCCTGCCGCCCGAGCGCGACCTGGCGGCCGCGCTGTCGGTCGGGCGGATGACGGTGCGCGCCGCGCTCGCACGCCTGGTCGACCGCGGGCTCATCGAGACGCAGCGCGGGCGGCACGGCGGCTCGTTCGTGCTCGAGCAGTGGCCGGCGTCGTCGGACGCCGCGGTGCGGCGCACGCTCGAGCTGCGGTGGGAGGGGCTGCGCGACCGCGCGGAGGCGGTGGCGCGGCTGCACGGCGCCGTGTGCCGCGCGGCGGCGGAGGCGCGCACGGCGGAGGACGCGGCGACCCTCGCCGAGCGCCTCGAGGGCTACCGGTCGGCCGCGAGCGGGCTCGAGTCGCAGCTGGCGGACAGCCGCCTGCATCTGGCGACGATGGACGCCGCTCACAACGCGACCCTGAAGCAGGTGCTGCAGGCGCTCGAGGGCGGGCTCAGCATCGGCGCGCCCACCCACCTGTGGGGCGCGCCCGACGGCAGGCGCGCCATGGAGCTGCGCGCGCTCGCCGAGCACGAGACCCTCGTCGCCGCGATCGTGGACGGCCGCGCCGACGACGCGGAGTCCCTCGCGCGCGCCCACGTGGGCATCGACCTCGAGCTGCTGGAGTCGGCGAGGGCGCGGGCCGGGCTCGCCTGAGCCGCGCGTCAGGCGCGGGTCAGCAGCTGCACGAACATCGCATCCGTGCCGTGACGGTGGGGCCACAGCTGCGCGGCAGTGCCCCGCTCCGCGTCGCGCAGCGCTCGGCCGGAGACGGCGTCCAGCACCGGCGCGGTGCGCAGCGGCTTCAGGCCGGGGTGCCGGCCGAGTGCGGCGCCGATCACGTCCGTGGTCTCGGCGGTGACGGGCGAGCAGGTGACGTAGGCGATGAGGCCGCCGGGGACGAGCGCGGCGATCGCGGCGTCCAGCAGCTGCCCCTGCTGCGCGATCAGGCCCGGCAGGTCCTCCGGGCGCTTGCGCCAGCGCGCCTCCGGACGGCGGCGGAGCGCACCGAGGCCCGAGCAGGGCGCGTCGAGCAGGATGCGGTCGAACCGCCGGGCGCCGTCGGCGAACCGGCGACCGTCGCCGGTCTCGACCTCGTGCTCCCCAGGCACCGCCGCGAGCGCGCCCCGCACCAGCCGCGCCCGGGCGGGGGCGATCTCGTTCGACACCAGCGCGGCGCCGCCCAGCCGCGCCTCCGCGGCGAGCAGCGCGGCCTTGCCGCCGGGGCCCGCGCAGAGGTCGAGCCACCGCTCGCCGCGCCGGACGGGCCGGGCCCGCGACAGCGCGAGGGCCGCGAGCTGGGAGCCGGGGTCCTGCACCCGCACGACCCCGGACGCGACGTCGGCGAGCGCGCCCGGGTCGCCGCCGTCGAGCTCGAGCCCGATGGGCGACAGCCGGTGGTGGCGGATCGCGAGCCCCGCGGGGTCGACGACCGCGTCGCGGTCGGCGAGGCCGGGCAGCGCGACGAGGCCGACGGGAGGAGCGGCGTCGTCGACCTCGAGCAGCGGCTGCAGGTCGCCGCCGCCGTCGGCCATCGCGGCGAGCGCGTCCCGCAGCTCGAGGGCGACCCAGAGCGGATGGCCGGTGGCGATCGCCGCGCGCTGCACCGGGTCGGTCACGCCGTCGACGAGCACGGCCGTCCAGGCGTCCGAGTCCCGCTCCCCGACCCGGCGCAGCACGGCGTTCGCGAACCCGGCGGCGCCCCTCCCCCGGACCGCCCGGACCTGCTCGACGGCCTGGTGCACCGCAGCGTGCCTCGCGGTGCGCAGCGCGAGCAGCTGGTGGACGCCGAGCCGCAGCACGTCGAGCGTCGCGGGGTCGATGGCGGTGAGCGGTCGGCCGGCGGCCGAGGCGATGATCGCGTCGTAGCGCCCGGCCAGGCGGAGCGTGCCGTACGCGAGCTCGGTGGCGAACGCGGCGTCCTCCCGAGATGGCCCCTGCCGGCGCAGCACGACCGGCAGCAGGAGGTTCGCGTACGCGTCGCGCTCCCGCACGCCGGTGAGCACCTCGAGCGCGATGGCGCGCGCGGGACTGATCGTCGAGGCCCGGTCCGTCATCCGAGCACCACGTCGGGACCGGCGCCGCGCAGCCAGGCGTCGGCGGGCATCGCCGCCCGCCCCTCCGGCTGCACCCGGACCAGCTCGATCGCACCGTCGCCGCCGCAGCCGGCGAGCACCCGCCCGCCGTCGAGGGCGACCGCGCCGGAGGCGAGGGGGGCGGTCTCGCGCGCGGGCGCGGCCTCGAGCACCTTCAGCCGGCGATCCCCGACCGTCGTCCACGCGCCGGGCTCGGGCGTGCAGCCGCGGATCCGGGCGAAGACCGCCTCCGCGGGCTCCGCCCAGTCGAGGCGGCCGTCGGCGAGCACGAGCTTCGGCGCGAGCGTCGGTTCCCCCTGCTGCGGCGTCGCGACGGCGGTCCCCTCCGCGAGGCCGTCGACGACGTCGACCAGCACGCGGGCGCCGGTCGCGGCGAGGCGGGCGAGCAGGTTCCCAGCGGTCTCGAGCGCGCCGATCGCGACGGGCTCGCTCGCGAGCACGGGCCCGGTGTCGAGGCCCGCCTCCAGCCGGAACACGTCGACCCCGGTCGTCCGGTCGCCGGCGATGATGGTGCGCTGCACGGGGGCGGCGCCGCGCCAGCGCGGCAGCAGCGAGAAGTGGAGGTTGATCCAGCCGAGCCGCGGGGCGGACAGCAGCGGCTCGGCGACCAGGACGCCGTACGCGACGATGACGGCGAGGTCCGCCTGCAGCGCGGTGAGCTCGGCGGTCTCCGCGGCGCCGAGCCGGGCCGCGCGCAGGACCGGCAGCCCGAGCGCCTCCGCCGCCGCCTCGATCGGGGACACGGTGAGCACCCGCTTGCGCCCGACCAGCGCCGGCGGGCGGGTCACGACCCGGACGACCTCGTGCCCGGAGGCGGCGAGGGCCTCGAGCGACGGGACCGCGGCCTCGGGCGTCCCCGCGAAGATCAGGCGCATCCCGCCAAGCCTCCCACGCTCCCCCGGCTACAGGGGCTCGTGCGGGTCGAAGCGGACGCGGAGGACCGGAGGCGGCGGCGCCGGCGGCTTGGGTCGGCGCGCGCTGCCGTGCCGGATCAGGGCCTGCTTCGCGACCGAGGCGACCCGGCCGCCCGCACCGGTCGGGAACCGGACGACGGCCCGCTCGCCACGCTCCTCCCGCGACCGGGTGAGCAGGTCGGCGCCCGCGCCGGCCCAGGCCTCGACGAGGTCCTCCACCGCGTGGACGGGCCCGGTCGCCGACGCGAGGCGCACGACGGGCGGGAAGCGCAGCTCGCGCCGGTCGGCCAGCTGGCGTGCGGCGAAGTCGGGCGACCGCCAGGTGGCCAGCGCGGTCGCGACGTCGCCGCTGACGCCCACGAGGTGCACGGGCGCGTCCGGCGCCGCGAGCATCGCCGCGGACGCCCACCAGCGCAGGCAGTCCTCCGCGACCCACAGGGACTCCCGCAGCAGCATCCTCGCCCCGTCGAGCAGCAGCACCGCGCGGTACCCGCCCGGTGCGCGGGGCTCGGCGCCGCGGGTCGAGACGACGAGCCGCGGGCCGCCCGGCACGGTGTCGTGCACGTGCTCGCCGTCCGCGATCAGCACGGGCACCCCCGGGAACGCGCGACCCAGCTCGTGCGCGGTGCGCCCGGCGTCGATCGGGACCGGCGCCTCCCCCGCACGCAGCGCCTTGAGGGCCGCGTCGCCCGGCTTCGACACCTGCACGAGCACCGGGCCGGCGGTCAACGCCTGCTGCACGGCGCGGTAGGCGGCGGAGGGGATGCGCGCGCCGCGGCCGTCGTCCGGCGTGAGCACCACGTTCGGGCGCCCGCGGACGATCTCCCACGGCGTGCACCAGGCGAGGTCGACGAGCCGCTGCACGGTCGTCGACCGCGTCGACGACAGCAGCAGGAGCCCCGCGCCCGACTGCCCCTGACGCAGCAGCGCGACGTCGCGGGTCGCGGCGTAGGGCGCGAGCGGCTCCTGGTGGAACGGGTCCGCCTCCTCCCACACCACGATCGCACCGAGCTCGGCGGCGGGCGCGTACACGGCCGAGCGGTTCCCGATCAGCACGTGCGGCCCGGGTTCGAGGGCGGCGAGGTGCGCCCGGTAGCGCGCCGCGGGAGGCGGGGTGGCGTCGATCCGCAGCACCAGGTCCGCTGCGGGGCCGGCCGCGAGCGCGGTCTCGAGCTGGTCGAGGTCCCGCCGATCGGGGACCGCGACGATCGTGCTCCTGCCCGCCGCGGCGACCGCCGCCGCGACGCGCGCGACGTCCGCGGCCCAGCCGCCGACCCACTCCCCGCCCGCCTCGACGACGTGCGGCGTCGGCAGCGCGGCGATCCGCTGCCCGGCGAGCAGCGCGTCCGCGAGCGGGCCCGAGTCCGCGTCGATCGCGCCGGACGGGCGCCGGTCCGCGGCGAGCCACCGCTGCTCGACGCGGGCCTGCCGCTTCGGCACCGCGATGCGCAGCACGTCGCTCGCGACGCCGGCGCCCCGGTCCGCGACCGCTCGGGCGAGCCGCCACACCTCGGGCGCGAGCACCGGCGCGGCCGAGACGACCTGCTCGATCGGCGACAGCTCGCCGGGCGCCTCGGTCGTGTCGGCGAGGGCGACGACCCAGCCGTCCGCCACGCGCCCCGCGACCCGCAGCGGCACCTTGACCCGCACGCCGGGCACCACCTGGTCCGCGAGCGCCGCCGGCACGCGGTAGTCGAACAGGTGGTCGAGGCGCGGCAGCGGGGAGTCGAGCACGACCTTCGCGACCGACCCCGGCCGGTCGTCGGGCACCGCGCTACAGGCCGGCGGCCGACGCGAGGTCGGCGGCGCGGTCCGTCCGCTCCCAGGTGAAGTCCGGCAGCTCGCGGCCGAAGTGGCCGAACGCGGCGGTCTGCGCGTAGATCGGGCGGCGCAGGTCGAGGGCGTCGATGATCGCGGCCGGGCGGAGGTCGAACACCTCGCGGACGGCGGCGACGATGCGCTCCTCCGGCACGTGGGCCGTGCCGAAGGTCTCGGCGTACAGGCCGACCGGCTCCGCCGCACCGATGGCGTAGGCGACCTGCAGCTCGAGGCGGTCGGCGAGCCCGGCGGCGACCGCGGTCTTCGCGACCCAGCGCATCGCGTAGGCGCCGGAGCGGTCGACCTTCGACGGGTCCTTGCCGCTGAACGCGCCGCCGCCGTGCCGGCTCGCCCCGCCGTAGGTGTCGACGATGATCTTGCGGCCGGTGAGGCCCGCGTCGGCGTTCGGTCCGCCGACCTCGAAGCGGCCAGACGGGTTGATGTACACCTTCGGCTTCCGCACCTCGAGCCCGGACTCCTGCAGCACCGGCTCGATCACCGCGTGCAGCACGTCGTCGTGGATGCGGCCGGAGGACACGGAGGCCGCGTGCTGCGTCGACACCACGACCGCCTCCACGCTCACCGCGCGCTGCCCGTCGTAGCCGACCGTGACCTGCGTCTTGCCGTCGGGTCGCAGGTACGGGAGCGAGCCGTCCTGACGGACCCGGGTGAGCCGCTGCGCGAGGCGGTGCGCGAGCGCGATCGGGATCGGCATCAGCTCCGGCGTCTCGCGCACCGCGTACCCGAACATCAGGCCCTGGTCGCCGGCACCCTGCTGGTCGTAGGGGTCGACGCTGCCGTCGCGTGCCTCCGTCGAGACGCCGACGCCGTCCGCGATCTCGCGCGACTGCTCGCCGACGCTGATGCTGACGCCGCAGGTGGACCCGTCGAAGCCCTGCTCGGAGGAGTCGTACCCGATGCGGCGGATCCGGTCGCGGACGATGCCGGGGATGTCGACGTACCCCTCGGTCGACACCTCGCCCGCGACCTGCACGAGGCCGGTGGTGACGAGCGTCTCGACGGCGACGTGCGCCAGCGGGTCGACCGTCAGCAGGGCGTCGAGGATGCTGTCCGAGATCTGGTCGCAGATCTTGTCGGGGTGGCCGGGGGTCACGGACTCCGAGGTGAACAGGCGCAGCGGCATCGGGGACTCCTGGGGGCGGGTGGCCGGGTGAGGAACGGGCGGGCGTCTCAGGCGCGGACGACCGCGTCGAGGATGGCAGCGCCCACCGACGACTTGGGGCCGGCGGCCTCGGCCACGATCCGGCCGTCCCGGTCGATCACGATCACGGCGGTGTCGCCCGGGCCGAAGCCGCGGCCGAAGCCGACCTCGTTCAGCACGAGGAAGTCCGCTCCCTTCCGCGCGACCTTGTGCCGGCCGAGCTCCAGCAGGCGCTCCCGGTCGCTCTCGGTCTCCGCGGCGAACCCGACGACGACCTGCCGGGAGGTCGGCCGGTCCGCGGCGAGCGCCGCGAGCACGTCGGGGTTCTGCACCAGCTGCAGGGTCGTCGAGTCGCCGAGGTCGTCCTTCTTCAGCTTCCCCTGCGCGGTGGTCGCGGGCCGGTAGTCGGCGACCGCCGCCGCCATGATGACGACGTCCGCGTCGGCGGCCTCGAGCCGCGCGGCCTCCAGCAGGCTGTCGGTGGTGGTCACCGCGACGACGCGCACGCCGTCCGGCACCGGGACCTCGAGATGCGCGGCGAGCAGCACGACCTCGGCGCCGCGGTCCCGGGCGGCCACCGCGAGCGCGACGCCCTGCCTGCCGGTGGAGGCGTTGCCGAGGAACCGCACGGGGTCCAGCGGCTCGCGGGTGCCGCCCGCAGAGATCACGACCTTGCGCCCGGCGAGCGGGTCGGCGGGGTCCGGAGGCGGGGTGCGGTCGAGCGCCGGGTTCGCCGCCAGCGCCGCGTCGATCGCGGCCGCGACGATGTCCGCCGGCTCGGCCATCCGTCCCGCTCCGGCGTCGGTGCCGGTCAGCTGCCCGACCGCGGGCCCGACGAGCACGACGCCGCGCTCCTCGAGCAGGCGGACGTTCGCCTGGGTGGCCGCGTGCGCCCACATCTCGGTGTGCATCGCGGGCGCGACCACCACGGGCGCGGCGGACGCGAGCACGGTCGTGCCGAGCAGGTCGTCGGCGAAGCCGTGCGCGAGCTTCGCGAGGCTGTTCGCGGTGGCCGGCGCGATCACGATCAGGTCGGCGGTCTGCCCCAGCGCGACGTGGCGCACCTCCGCCACCCCGTCGTACAGGTCGGAGGTGACCGGGTTCCTGCTGATCGCCTCGAGCGTCGGCTTCCCCACGAACCGCAGCGCCGCGAGCGTCGGCACGACGTGCACGTCGTGCCCGGCCAGCACGAGCGCGCGGACGACGCCGACGGCCTTGTAGGCCGCGATGCCGCCGGTGATGCCGACGACGACCTTCATCGGCCGACCCTCCTGGGCCGGACTACTCGGCCGGGACCTCGGGCGCGACCGCGAGCTGGTCGTCCGCCGTGATGCTCAGCTTGTCCTCGTTGATCTCGCGCAGGGCGACGGACAGCGGCTTGTCGTCGATCGACGACTCGACGAGCGGGCCGACGTTGTCGAACAGGCTGCCCTCGTGGAGGTCGGCGTAGTAGTCGTTGATCTGCCGCGCGCGCTTCGACGCGAAGATCACGAGGCCGTACTTGGAGTCCACCTTGGTGAGCAGCTCGTCGATGGGCGGGTCGATGATGCCCTTGGTGCTGGACATGAGATCTCCTTCGTTCGTCGCGGTGCATTGTGAAGGCGTTCTGGCACCGCAGAAGCGAGCGATGTCGGGGCAGCAGCGCCAAAACGCCTTCACAATGAAGGCTGGGACTGGACCACGCTGGGTCTAGGCGGTCATCAAGTCTACGACCTCGCGCGCCGCGTCGCCGACATCGCGGTTCACGACCGCGGCGTCGAACTCCTCCTGCGCCGCCAGCTCGACCCTCGCGGTCCGCAGCCGGCGCTCCTGCTCCTCCGCGCCCTCGGTCCCGCGCCCGGTGAGCCGGCGGACCAGCTCGTCCCAGGTCGGCGGCAGGAGGAAGACCAGGCGGGCGTCCGGGAACGCCTGCCGCACCTGCCTGGCGCCCTGGATGTCGATCTCGAGCAGCACGCTGCGGCCGTCGGCGAGCGCCGTCTCGATCGGCGCGCGCGGGGTGCCGTAGCGGTAGGCGTTGTGCACGGTCGCGTGCTCGAGGAACTGTCCCGCGTCGACCATCGAGTCGAACTGGTCGTCGTTCAGGAAGAAGTAGGTGATGCCGTCGATCTCGCCGGGCCGCGGGGGGCGCGTCGTCGCGCTGACGGACAGGAGCACCTCGGGGTAGTGCTCGCGGATGTAGGTGGCGACGGTGCCCTTGCCGACGGCGGTGGGCCCCGCCAGCACGACCAGGTGGCTGCCGGCGTGCTCCAGCTCGAGCGGGCGCCTGGGCGCCTGGCGGCGCACGAGGAACTCGTGGAGGCGCTGGTACTGGTGCACGCCGAGGCCGCCGAGCCGCTTCGACGGGGAGATGCGCAGCTCCTGCATGATCTTCGCGGTCCTCGTCGGGCCGAGCCACGGGATCGAGCCGATCAGCTCGCTGACCCGCAGGGTCGACTCCGGCTGGGCGCCGTCCCGCGCGGCGGAGGACAGCACCTCGCTCGCGCTGCGCTCGCCGCTCGACACCTGCCGCTTCACCTCCGCGCGCGCCCGGCGGGCGGCGACGGCCGCGCGCGAGCCCGCGAGCCGGTCGACCTCGGGCGGGTTCACCTGCGCCGCCTCACGCGATCGCCTCGCCGAGCAGGGCGGACTGGCGGGCGATCGACTCGCCCAGGCCCGCGGGACCGGAGGCGAGGATGGAGCGCGACGCCGTGACGATCGTGGTGCCGGCCGCCGGGCCGAACAGCCGCTTCACGTCGTTGAACTGCGCGCCCTGGTAGCCGAAGCCGGGCGCGAGGATCGGTGCGGCGGGCTCCTCCGCGAGCTGCGCGAGGTCGATGCCGTAGTCGATGAAGTCGACGGTCGCGCCCAGCACGACGCCGATCGAGCCGATCGGCTGCCCCTCGGAGTGCGTGCGGTTCCAGTTCACGACCCGGCTGGCGAGGGCGCCGGCGAGCGTCTTTCCGGTCTGCGCCTCCCGCTTGATCTCCGCGGTCTGGACCGCGAGCGCCTCCGGGTTGGAGGTCGCCGCGAGCACGAAGAGGCCCTTGCCGTAGCGGGCGGCGAGGTCGAGCGGGCTGCGCAGGGCACCGAAGCCCTGGAACGCGCTGATCGTCATCGCGTCGACCTCGAGCGGCGAGCCGGGCGTGAGCCAGGCCTGGCCGTACGCCTCGAGGGTCGATCCGAGGTCGCCGCGCTTCACGTCGCCGACCACGACCAGGCCGGCGTCCCGCGCCTCCTTGAGGACGTCCTCCAGCACCTTGTAGCCGATCGAGCCGAACCGCTCGTAGAACGCCACCTGGGGCTTCACGATGCCGACCCGGCCGGCGCAGGCCTCGACGACCCGCAGGCCGAACTCGTGGGCGCCGACGGCGGAGACCGGCAGGCCCCACTCGGCGAGCAGGTACTCGTGCGGGTCGATGCCCACGCACAGGTGTCCGTGGTCGGCGAACGCCTGGCCGAGACGGTCGGCGAACGAGCGCACCATCAGTGCACCGCCTTCCTGCCGGCAGCTGCGCTGCGGCGGCGTTCGTACTCCTGGAGGGGGGTCACGTCGAATCCTGCCCGAATCGCGTCGACGCTCGCCACCGCAGCGGACAGCTGAGCCACCGTCGTGAACAGGGGTTTGTCTGCTGCGACCGCCGCGGCGCGGATCTCGTAGCCGTCCGCTCGGGCGCTCCGGCCGCTGGGCGTGTTGACGACGAGGTCGATCTCGCCCCGCCGGATCAGCTCCACGACGTCCGGTCCGACCTGCTCGGAGTCGCTCACCTTCCGCACGACGTCGGCCGGGATGCCGTTGCGGTGCAGCATCTCGGCGGTGCCCTCGGTCGCCAGCAGGGTGTAGCCGAGCTGGCTGAGCCGCAGGGCGGACAGCACGACCGACCGCTTGTCCCGGTCCGCGACCGAGACGAACGCGGTTCCGCTGAGCGGCATCCCGCCGTACGCGGCGTCCTGGCTCTTCGCGAACGCGCGCGGGAAGTCGCGGTCGATGCCCATCACCTCGCCGGTCGAGCGCATCTCGGGGCCGAGCAGGCTGTCGACGATCTGGCCGTCGCGGGTGCGGAACCGCTTGAACGGCAGCACCGCCTCCTTGACGGCCACCGGCGCGTCAGCGGGCACGTCGCCGCCGTCGCGCTCGGGCAGCACGCCGGCCGCGATCAGCTCGGCGACCGACTCCCCCGCCATGACGCGGGCTGCCGCCTTCGCGACCTGCACGCCGAGCGCCTTCGACACGAACGGCACCGTGCGCGACGCCCGCGGGTTCGCCTCCAGCACGTACAGCACGCCCGCCGCGACCGCGAACTGCACGTTCAGCAGCCCGCGCACGCCGACGCCGCGGGCGATGGCGAGCGTGGCCGTGCGGACCTCGTCGATGACCTGCCGCCCGAGGGTGACCGGCGGCAGGGTGCAGGAGGAGTCGCCGGAGTGGATGCCGGCCTCCTCGATGTGCTCCATCACGCCGCCGACCCACATCGTCTCGCCGTCGAAGATCGCGTCGACGTCGATCTCGATCGCGTCGTCGAGGAACCGGTCGACGAGCAGCGGGTGGTCGTCCCCGACGATCGCCTGCCCGGCGATCCGGTCGAAGTAGGACTCCAGGCTGGGCTCGTCGTAGACGATCTCCATGCCGCGCCCGCCGAGCACGAACGACGGGCGCACCAGCACCGGGAAGCCGATCCCCCGCGCGACCTCGAGCGCGGTCGCCGCGTCGGTCGCGGTGCCGTTCTTGGGCGCGACGAGGCCGGCGTCCTCGAGGATGGAGGCGAACAGGCCGCGCTCCTCCGCGAGGTCGATCGCGGCCGGCGAGGTGCCGAGGATCGGCACCCCCGCCGCCTCCAGCCCCTTGGCGAGGCCGAGCGCGGTCTGGCCGCCGAGCTGGACGATCACGCCGGCGATCGAGCCGGACGCGGACTCGGCGTGCACGACCTCGAGCACGTCCTCGAGCGTCAGCGGCTCGAAGTACAGGCGGTCGGAGGTGTCGTAGTCGGTGGAGACCGTCTCCGGGTTGCAGTTGATCATCACGGTCTCGTACCCGGCGTCCTTCAGCGCGAACGCCGCGTGCACGCACGAGTAGTCGAACTCGATGCCCTGGCCGATCCGGTTCGGCCCGCTGCCGAGGATGATCACCTTGCGGGCGTCGGAGGCGGCGACCTCGGTCTCGGCGTCGTACGTCGAGTAGTGGTACGGAGTCAGCGCGGGGAACTCGCCCGCGCAGGTGTCGACGGTCTTGTAGACGGGCCGGATGCCGGCGGCGTGCCGCGCGGCGCGCAGCTCGGGCTCGCCGATCCCGCGCAGCTGCGCCAGCTGCGCGTCGGAGAAGCCTTCGCGCTTCGCCTGGCGCAGCAGGTGCGGCGTCAGCGGCGCCGCGACGGCGATCTGCGCGGCCAGCTCGTTGAGGGCCGCGATCTGGTCGAGGAACCACGGGTCGATGCCGGTCGCCCGCGCCACCTGCGCCACGGTCGCTCCGGCTCGGAGGGCCCGCTGCACGGTGACGATGCGGCCGTCCAGGGGCTCGGCCGCGGCGGCGGTCAGCGCCTCGGCGTCACCGCGCTCGCCGGCCCAGGTGAACGAGGATCCGCGCTTCTCCAACGAGCGGAGCGCCTTCTGCAGGGCGGCGCCGAAGGTGCGGCCGATCGCCATCGCCTCCCCCACCGACTTCATGGTGGTGGTGAGCGTCGCGTCGGCGGCGGGGAATTTCTCGAACGCGAACCGGGGCACCTTGACGACCACGTAGTCGAGGGTCGGTTCGAAGCTGGCCGGGGTGACCCGCGTGATGTCGTTCGGGATCTCATCCAGCCGGTAACCGATGGCCAGCTTGGCGGCGATCTTCGCGATCGGGAAGCCGGTCGCCTTGGACGCGAGCGCGCTGGAGCGGGAGACGCGCGGGTTCATCTCGATGACGATGACGCGCCCGTCGGTCGGGTCCACGGCGAACTGGATGTTGCAGCCGCCGGTGTCGACGCCGACGGCGCGGATGATGTCGATGCCGATGTCGCGCAACCGCTGGTATTCGCGGTCGGTCAGCGTCATCGCGGGCGCGACGGTGATGGAGTCGCCGGTGTGCACGCCGACTGGATCGACGTTCTCGATGGAGCAGACGACGACGGTGTTGTCGGCCGTGTCGCGCATCA
>NZ_CAXTOQ010000101.1:0-12857 GCF_964245895.1 uncultured Amnibacterium sp. | reverse complement strand
GTCGTGGTCGGGCTGCCGGTGGCGATCCGTCGGCGCTCGGCGCCCGCGAGCGCGCGGGCGTGCCCGGCCCTCGCAGCGAGGGCGTCGTCGCCCAGCCCGTCGACCAGCAGCACGACCACCGACCGGCGCTGCGGCAGCCCGAGCGCGTTCCCCCTGCCGCGAACGGCGTCGAGGGCGCCGGAGAGCACGTCGCGGAGCACGGGTCCGCCGCTCGATACGATGGGGGCCACGATCAGGCAGTGTGCCATCCGAGCGCACGCGAGCCGCGGCGCGGGGCCGCGGCCGGCACCCCGTGCGGACCCACTCGGTGAGCGCGCGGCAGCGCGCACCCGTTCGGGAGGGACGTCCTATGAGCAGCACGCAGCCGAACCTCGCCGGCGAGAAGATCGAGGACGTCGACGTCTCGAGCGAGATGCAGGGGTCGTTCCTCGAGTACGCGTACTCCGTCATCTACTCCCGGGCCCTGCCGGACGCGCGCGACGGACTGAAGCCGGTGCAGCGCCGGATCCTCTACCAGATGGCCGACATGGGCCTGCGGCCGGACCGCGGGCACGTGAAGTGCGCCCGCGTCGTCGGCGACGTGATGGGCAAGCTGCACCCGCACGGCGACAGCGCGATCTACGACGCGCTCGTCCGGATGGCGCAGTCGTTCGCGATGCGCCTCCCCCTGCTCGACGGGCACGGCAACTTCGGCTCGCTCGACGACGGTCCTGCCGCCTACCGGTACACGGAGGTGCGGCTCGCGCCGGCCGCGATGGCGATGGTCGCGGACCTCGACGAGGACGTCGTCGACTTCGTGCCGAACTTCGACGGGCAGCTGGACCAGCCGGACGTGCTGCCGGCCAGCTTCCCGAACCTGCTCGTCAACGGCGCGTCCGGCATCGCGGTCGGCATGGCCACGAACATGGCGCCGCACAACCTCATCGAGGTCGTCGCGGGCATCCGCCACCTGATCGACGAGCCCGACGCGACGCTCGACGACATCATGCGGTTCGTGCCGGGCCCCGATCTGCCGACCGGCGGCACGATCGTCGGGCTCGCCGGGATCCGGGACGCCTACGCGACCGGCCGCGGCGCGTTCAAGACCCGGGCGAAGGTGCAGGTCGAGCCCGTCACCGCCCGCAAGGCGGGCCTCGTCGTCACCGAGCTGCCCTACCTGGTCGGCCCCGAGCGCGTCATCGAGAAGATCAAGGACGGCGTGCAGGCCAAGAAGCTCGCCGGCATCGCCAACGTGAGCGACCTCTCCGACCAGCACACCCCGCTGAAGCTCGTGATCGAGATCAAGACCGGCTTCGACCCGATGGCCGTGCTGGAGCAGCTGTACCGGTACACGCCGCTCGAGGAGTCCTTCAGCATCAACAACGTCGCCCTCGTCGAGGGCGGACCGCGCACGCTCGGCCTGCTCGACCTGATGCGGGTCTACATCGCGCACCGCATCGAGGTCGTCACGCGGCGCACCCGCTACCGCCTCTCCCGGCGGGAGGAGCGGCTGCACCTCGTCGAGGGCCTGCTGATCGCAATCCTCGACATCGACCGCGTGATCGCCATCATCCGCGGCAG
This sequence comes from uncultured Amnibacterium sp., assembly GCF_964245895.1. Lineage (GTDB taxonomy): Bacteria > Actinomycetota > Actinomycetes > Actinomycetales > Microbacteriaceae > Amnibacterium. The sequence goes on along the minus strand of NZ_CAXTOQ010000101.1, from coordinate 11,297 downwards.
CGACGACACCGACGCCGCGCGCACCGGCCTGATGGCGGCGTTCACGCTGAGCCAGGCGCAGGCCGACTACATCCTCGAGCTGCGCCTGCGGCGCCTCACCCGCTTCTCCACGATCGAGCTGGAGGCGGAGGCGCAACAGCTGCGCGACGAGATCGAGCAGCTGCGCGCGCTGCTCGCCGACCCCCAGCGCCTGCGCCACGGCGTGTCGGACGAGCTCGGTCAGGCGGCCGAGCTGTTCGGCACGCCGCGCCGCACGCTGCTGACGGAGGCGGCGATCGCGCCGCCGAAGTCCGCGAAGGGGGCACCGGACCTGCAGATCCAGGACGTGGCCTGCCGGGTGCTCCTCTCGACGAGCGGCCGCGCGGTGCGGGTCGACCTGCAGGACGGCGTCGCGATCGAGACGCCCCGCCGCCGCTCGCGCCACGACGCGATCGTCTCGGCGGTCGACGGCACCAGCAGGGGCGAGCTCGGCGCCGTCACCAGCCGCGGACGGCTGGTCCGGTTCACCCCGGTCGACCTGCCCGTCGTGCCCGCCGCCTCCGCCCAGCCCGCGGCCGGCACCCCCATCGGCGCCTACCTCGGGCTGGAGCCGAAGGAGCGGGTGCTGGCGCTGGTGCGCCTCGACGGCGAGCCGATCGCCCTCGGGACCGCCTCCGGCATCGTCAAGCGCGTCGCGATGGGCGCATGGCCGAACAAGCCGGCGTTCGAGATCGTGGCGCTCAAGCCGGGCGACGAGGTCGTCGGCGCCGCGCACTCCGCGGAGGACGCGAGCCTCGTGTTCGTCGCCTCCGACGCCCAGCTGCTGCGCTTCCCCGCGGGATCGGTGCGGCCGCAGGGCGCCGGTGCCGGCGGGATGGCCGGGATCGCGCTGAGCGGCGACGCGCGGGCGGTCCTCTTCGCGGTCGCCGACGCGGTCACCGACGTCGTCGCGACCGTGTCCGGCACGGACGGCACCGTGGACGGGCTCGACGCCGGCCGCGGCAAGGTCACGGCGCTGATCGACTTCCCGGCGAAGGGCCGCGCGACCGGCGGCGTGCGAGCGCAGACGCTCGGCCGTGGCGAGACCGGGGTGCGCGTCGCGTGGGTCGGGCCCTCGCCGGTGCTCGCGGCCGGTGCTGACGGCGTCGCCCGCGCCTTCCCGGACGACGCGGTGCGCCGGGACGCCCCGGGCCTGCCGCTCGAGGCCCAGATCGTGGCGTTCGGCACGACGCCCCGCTGATCCGCCGCGCGCCGGCCTGCACGCTCGCGCGGTACCTGTGGCGTCGCGCGGTGTGCATGCGTACCGCGCGACGCCACACCCACCGCGCGACGTCCGTCGGGCGGTCGAGTGGGAACTACGCGTCGATGCGGTCGCGGTTCAGCGCGCTCGAGTTCTGGGTGATGAAGTCCTTGCGCGGGGCGACGTCGTTGCCCATCAGCAGCTCGAAGGTGCGCTCGGCGGCGGCCGCGTCCGTGACGCGCACGCGCCGCAGCGTGCGGTGCCGGCGATCCATGGTCGTGACGGACAGCTGCTCGGCGTCCATCTCGCCGAGCCCCTTGTATCGCTGGATCGGCTCCTGCCAGCGCTTGCGCTCCTTCTTCAGCTGCGCGAGCACGGCGTGCAGCTCGGCCTCGTTGTAGGTGTAGATCGGCTCCTGCTTCCGGTTGCCCATCACCATCACGCGGTGCAGCGGCGGCACGGCGGCGAAGACGCGGCCCTCCTCCACGAGCGGGCGCATGTACCGGAAGAACAGCGTCAGCAGCAGGGTGCGGATGTGCGCGCCGTCCACGTCCGCGTCGCTCATCAGGATGACCTTGCCGTAGCGCGTCGAGTCGAGGTCGAAGGTGCGCCCGGAGCCGCCGCCGATCGCGGTGATGATCGCTGCGCACTCGGCGTTGCCGAGCATGTCGCTGATCGACGCCTTCTGGACGTTCAGGATCTTGCCGCGGATCGGCATCAGCGCCTGGTACTCGCTGTTCCTGGCGGACTTCGCCGTGCCCAGGGCGGAGTCCCCCTCCACGATGAACAGCTCCGTGTCGGCGACGTTCGCCGAGCGGCAGTCCTTCAGCTTCGCGGGGAGGGAGGAGGACTCGAGCGCGTTCTTGCGGCGCTGGGTCTCCTTGTGCGCGCGGGCGGAGATGCGCGTCTTCATCTCGCTGACGACCTTCTCGAGCAGCACGCCGGTCTGCGCCTTGTCCTCGCGCTTCGGGGACTCAAACCGCTCGGTGAGCGACTTCGCGATGACCTGCCGCACGATCCCGCGGACGGCGGGGGTGCCGAGCACCTCCTTGGTCTGGCCCTCGAACTGCGGCTCGGGCAGCCGGACGGTGAGCACGGCGGTCATGCCGGCGAGCACGTCGTCCTTCTCCAGCTTCTCGGTGGCCGCGACCTTCAGCCGCCGCGCGGCGGCGTCGACCTGCGTCTTCAGCACGGAGAACAGGCCGGTCTCGAAGCCCTGCGCGTGGGTGCCGCCCTTCGGCGTCGTGATGATGTTCACGAAGCTGCGGGTCGTCGTCTCGTACCCGGTGCCCCAGCGGAGCGCGACGTCGACCTCGCAGGTGCGCTCGACCTCGGTCGCCTCCATGTGCCCGTTCGCCTGCAGCACGGGGATCGTCTCGGTGAAGCTGCCGGTCCCCTGGATGCGCCAGGTGTCGGTGAGCGGGGCGTCGGGCGCGAGGAAGTCGACGAACTCGGCGATGCCGCCGTCGTACTTGAACGTCTCGACGACGGGCGCCTCGCCGCGCAGGTCCTCGATCGTGATGCCGAGGCCGGGGACGAGGAACGCGGTCTGCCTGGCCCGCCCGGTGAGGTCGGCGAGCGAGAACTGCGCGTCGCGCACGAAGATCTGGCGGTCGGCCCAATAGCGCACGCGCGTCCCGGTGCTGCCCTTCGCGGCCCGGCCGGCGACCCGGAGGGTGCTGCCGGACACGAACGGCTCGAACGGCGCGTCGGGCGACGGGCGCTTCGGGTCGGCGTCCTTGAACGTGCCCGGCTCGCCCCGGTGGAACGACATCGCCCAGGTCCTCCCGCCGCGGTCCACCTCCACGTCGAGGCGCTCGGAGAGGGCGTTGACGACGGAGGCGCCCACGCCGTGCAGCCCGCCGGACGCCGCGTAGGAGCCGGAGCCGAACTTGCCGCCGGCGTGCAGCTTCGTGAAGACGACCTCGACGCCGGACAGGCCGGTCTTCGGCTCGACGTCCACCGGGATGCCGCGGGCGCGGTCGCGGACCTCGACGCTCGAGTCGGGGTGCAGGACGACCTCGATCGTGTCGCCGTGGCCGCTGAGGGCCTCGTCGACGGAGTTGTCGATGATCTCCCAGAGGCAGTGCATGAGCCCGCGGGAGTCCGTCGAGCCGATGTACATGCCGGGCCGCTTCCGCACCGCCTCGAGGCCTTCGAGCACGGAGAGGTGCCTCGCGGTGTAGGAGGTCGTGTCGTCGGCAGCCATCGGTCCTCACGCTAACCGCTGCGCCCGACAGCCCCGGAAGGCGTGCCGGACACCGCAGCACCCTCGGAGTGGGGGCTGCGCGGCCTACGCGCACAGCGAACTGACCGGCAGGGCGACGCACCACCGAAACATCCACGTGCGAACATGGGACACCAGCACGGCAGAGCCCAACAGGAGGTCTCCCCATGACCCGAGCGTCCGATCCCAGCGGCCTCGACTCCCTGGAGTCGCAGTTCTCGCTCACCGCGCTCGACCGCTGCGACAGCTGCGGCGCTCAGGCGTACATCCGTGTCCAGCTCGACAGCGGCGAGCTGCTGTTCTGCGCCCACCACGGCAAGAAGTACCAGGAGAAGCTGTCGGGCATCGCCCAGAGCTGGCACGACGAGTCCAGTCGGCTCCTGCAGGAGTCGAAGGCGTAGTCCTTCCCACAGGTCCTCCGGAGGCCCGGGTCGCGTTCGCGCGCCCCGGGCCTCCGTCGTTGACGGCGCGGTGCGGGCGGAGGATCCTCGCAGCATGTCCGACCAGGACCCCGCCGCGGCGCTCGACGCCCGTCTGCTCGAGTCGGCGCTCGGCGCGTTCGACCTCATCGGGATCGCCCTGGGCGACCGCCTCGGCTACTACGCGGCGCTCGCGGAGTCGCCCGGACGCGGACGCGGACGCGCTCGCCCATCGCACCAGGACCCACCGCCGGTACACGCGGGAGTGGGTGGAGCAGCAGGCCGCGGCCGGGCTGGTGACGAGGGAGGGGGCCGGCTGGCGCCTGGTCGACGGCGCGGACGGCGTGCTCGCCGATCCCGACGACCCCCACCACCTCGCGCCCCTGGCGCGGCAGCTGGTGTCCATCGCCGCGCACGTCCCCGACATCGCAGCGGGTGCCCGCACCGGTCACGGGCTCGCCTGGTCGGCCTTCGGGGCGGACATGCGCGAGTCGCAGGCCGACCTGAACCGCCCCGGCTTCCTCGGCCCGCTCGGCACGACGTGGCTGCCCGCGATCCCCGCCGTGCACGAGCGCCTCGTCGGCGGCGCGCGGGTCGCGGACGTCGGCTGCGGGGAGGCGTGGTCGTCCATCGGGATCGCGCAGGCCTACCCGGCGGCGCGCGTCGACGCGTTCGACCTCGATCCGGCGTCGATCGCGGCGGCGCAGCTGCACGTCGTCGACCGAGGGCTCGAGTCCCGCGTCGTGCCGCGGCTGCAGGACGTCGCCGACCTGACGGACGACCGGTACGATCTGGTGACCGCGTTCGAGTGCCTGCACGACTTCGCCTTCCCCGTCGAGGCCCTCCGCGCGATGCGCGGCGTGCTCGCCGAGGACGGGATGGTCCTGGTGGCCGACATGCGGACCGAGGACGAGGTCGCGCTCCCCGCCGGCGACGTCGAGCGGCTGCTGTTCGGCTGGAGCATCGGCGTCTGCCTGCCTGACGCGATGGCGACGCCCGGCTCGGCCATGACGGGCACGGTGATGCGCCCCGCCGCTCTGCGCGCCGCCGCCGAGGAGGCCGGGTTCTCGTCGATCGAGGACACCCGCGTGGAGCACGACCTGTGGCGGTTCTGGCTCCTGCGTCCCTGACCCAGCCGGCCGGTCGGCGTCAGGAGGCGAGCAGCGCGTCCCGGATGCGCTTCGCAGCGGCGTCCGCGGCGGCGACCGCGGCGCCCTCCGGCACGATCGGCCGGCCGAACGCCTGCGCCAGGATCGCATCCGCGAGCGCCGGGTTCTTCGCGAGCACCGGCCCGTGCAGCCGCGTGCCGAGGACCGAGCCGTGCCGGACGCCGTCCACGCCCCTGCCGTCGCCGACCCCGCGCGTCACCGGGCCGAGCGGAACGACGCCGGGCTCGAGCCGCAGCCCTCGCGAGTGGTTCTCGTAGCCGACCAGCCGCCCCTCGGCGGCGTCGACCACGAGGTCGCCCGTCACGCGGGCGGCGAGCGGCTCGGCGTCGCCGGGCACGAGGCCGAGCCCCTCCAGGCGTCCATCCGGCAGTCGGATCCCGCCGGTCAGCGCCTCGAGGCCGGTGCCGATCGCGAGCACCGGCACGCCGTCCTCGATCCAGCCGGCGAGGTCGTCCCGCACCGCGTGCAGTGCTGCGAGGAGGCGCGGGAGCGCGGGGTCCGTCGTCGAGCCGAGCACGACGGCCAGCGGCGTCTCCGTCGGCTCCTCCCCCAGGTGCAGCGACCGGACGGCGACGTCGACGCCCGCCCAGCCGGCCCTGGTCGCGAGCACAGCCGCGTTCCGCGCGTCGCCGTTGACGTCGGTCAGCTCGGGGTGGAGGACCAGGACGGCGCTCACGACGTGAGCCCCAGGTGGCCGCGGGTGCGGCGCATCGCGTCGGCGGTGAACACGATCGTCTTGATCCCCCGCTCGGGCGCGGGCAGCGCCAGGAAGGCGTCGAGCGCGACGCCGAGGTCGGGCTCGATGCGGTCGACCTCGACGCCCTGGTACAGCAGCTGCAGCGCGATCTCGTCGGCCTTCGATCCGGACACGATGCGGGCCCGGCCGATCCGGGAGGCGTCGACCGGCCAGAAGTAGGAGGGGTCGCGCACGTCCGAGCCCATCGCGACCAGGACCTGGTCGAGCCCCTCGTCCAGCTCGTCGACGTTCAGCTGGAAGCTCGCGGGGTTCTGCACGAGCACGAACTCGATCTCGTGGCCGCGGACGGTCGTCACCTCGCCCCGGCCGAACACCGGCGTCATCGCGGCGAGCGCCTGCGCCGCGACCCGTCGGTCGAACGCGACGCCGAGCAGCCGCTCGGCGGCGGCCAACGCTCCGGCGGCGTCCACCGCGTAGTGCACGCCGCGTGCCGGGAGGCGGACGGTCATGGGCTCGCCGCGGACCACGATCTCGGCGTCGCGTCCGGCGACTGCGGTCACCCGCGTGCCGTCCTGGATGCGGTCGGGTGTCGTCGCCGCGTAGCCGAGTCCGCGCGGCGACCCGGCGAGCACCGCGTCGGTGACGCCGAACCGCACCTGCTGCGCCGCGGGGGCGAGCGCGGCGAGCAGCGCGTCGTCGCCGTTCGTGACGACCGCCTCCTCCGCGGTCGCCGCGATCCGGCCGAGCATCGCCTGGACCTTCTCCGCGTCGTGGAACCGGTCGATCTGGTCCGTCATCACGTTGGTCAGCAGCACGAGCCGGGCGCGGAACCGGTCGGACAGCAGCGCGCCGTGGCCCTCGTCCATCTCGAGCACCGCCAGGTCGGCGTCGATCCGGCCGGTCAGCGAGACCCGCTCGAGCAGCGCGGAGGTGAGGCCCTGGCTGATGTTCGCCGTCGACGGGTTCGTGAAGACGCGCTTGCCGTGCGCCGCGAGGATCGCGACGAGCATCTTCGTCGTCGTCGACTTGCCGGCCGACCCGGAGACGACGACGAGCCCCTCCTTGAAGGAGGAGAGCACGTCGCCGAGGAAGCCGGGCGCGACGCGGTTGACCACCAGGCCGGGGACGGCGGAGCCGCCGCCTGCCTTCCGCAGGCGGGCGGCGAGCCGAACGCCCCGGCCGATGAGAACGGCCGGGCCCCATCGGAAGGGCACGGCGCGGAGACTCAACGGATCACTCGAGGTAGTCGCGCAGCGACTGCGAGCGGGACGGGTGCCGCAGCTTGGCCATCGTCTTCGACTCGATCTGGCGGATCCGCTCGCGGGTCACGCCGAAGGTGTCCCCGATCTGGTCGAGCGTCTTCGGCATGCCGTCGCCGAGGCCGAAGCGCATCCGGATCACGCCGGCCTCGCGCTCGGACAGGCTGTCGAGCAGGCTCTCCAGCTGCTTCTGCAGCATCGTGAAGCCGACCGCGTCGGCCGGCACGACCGCCTCGGTGTCCTCGATCAGGTCGCCGAACTCGCTGTCGCCGTCCTCGCCGAGCGGGGTGTGGAGGGAGATCGGCTCGCGGCCGTACTTCTGGACCTCGACGACCTTCTCGGGCGTCATGTCGAGCTCGCGGGACAGCTCCTCCGGGGTGGGCTCGCGGCCCAGGTCCTGCAGCATCTGCCGCTGCACGCGGGCCAGCTTGTTGATGACCTCGACCATGTGCACCGGGATGCGGATGGTGCGGGCCTGGTCGGCCATGGCGCGGGTGATCGCCTGCCGGATCCACCAGGTGGCGTAGGTGGAGAACTTGAAGCCCTTCGTGTAGTCGAACTTCTCGACCGCGCGGATCAGGCCCAGGTTGCCCTCCTGGATCAGGTCCAGGAACTGCATGCCGCGGCCGGTGTACCGCTTGGCGAGGGAGACGACGAGGCGGAGGTTCGCACCGAGCAGGTGGCTCTTGGCGCGCTGGCCGTCGCGGGCGACCCACTTCAGCTCGCGGGTCAGCTCCTTGTCGAGCCGGTCGCCCTCGGTGGAGAGCTTCTCCTCCGCGAACAGGCCGGCCTCGATGCGCATCGCGAGCTCGACCTCCTCCGCGGCGTTCAGCAGCGCGACCTTGCCGATCTGCTTCAGGTAGTCCTTGACCGGGTCGGCCGTCGCGCCGGTGATCGCGGTCGAGTAGACGGGGACCTCGTCCTCGTCGGACATCGACAGCACCAGCGCACCGGTCGGCAGCGGCTCGTCCTTGGTCGGCGCCGCGGCATCGGGCGAGGAGTCCTCGGCCTCGGGGGGCTCGGGGTGCTCCTCGGTCTCCTCGGCGTCCTTGGTGTCCTCGGCGACGACCTCGGTGTCGTCGGAGTCGTCCTCGCCGCCCTCGGGCGCGTCCACGTCCTCGTCGTCCGGCTCCTCGTCGGCGCCCCCGGGCGAGGCGGCCTTCGTACCGGTCTTCGGCGCGGCCTTCGCGGCGGCCTTCGGCTTCGCGGCCGTCTTCGGCGCCGCGGCCTTCCTGGCGGTCGGCTTCTTGGCGGGAGCGGCGGCCGGAGCGGCCTGCTCGGTCTCCTCGTCGACGACCGTGGCGGTCGGTGTGCTCATCTGGGGCCCCCTCAAGGCATGCGCCGCGGGATCGCGGCGCGACATCGGACGGGTTCTGGTCGCCCTCCCCGAGGGACGACACGGATCAGGAACGACCTCGGGTGCGGTGGCATTCCCGTCGTCCGGCGCCCACCCGAGGTGGTCGACCGAACCGGCGTCCTACAATTGTACACCGGTCACGGCGCTGGTCGATGCGGCGCACGGCTCCTGCGCGCCGCGGCGCGGGCGCGCAGGACCTCCCGCAGCGGGCCGACGTGCACGCCCTGCAGCCGGAGGTCGCGCCGCGCGTTCCGCCTGGTCAGCAGGAACGCGACCGTCCCGCCTCCCACCACCAGGTACTGGACGCAGAGCGCCACCTTGAAGGCGCCAAGCGAGTAGAGCGGCGCGCCGGTCGCGTCGTGCTGGGCGTCGAGCAGCACGCCGATCAGGAACATCATCGAGAAGCTCGCGGTGAACCCGCCGACGTTCACGAAGCCGCTCGCCCCGCCCAGGCTCGCCGGAGCGTTGTACGTGCGCGCGTAGTCGAAGCCGATCTGCGATCCGGGGCCGCCGATCCCCATCGCCACGACCAGGGCGACCAGCAGCGCGACCGGCGGGGTGCCCGGCCACAGGAGCACCAGGGTCCACACGACGCCGAGCAGGCCGACGATCAGCAGCACCAGATCGGATCGGCGGAGGGGGAAGCGGCTCGTCAGCCCGCCGAGCACCGGGCCGACGACCAGACCGGCGAGCACCTGCACCGTGAGCAGCGCCGAGGCGCCCTCCCTCGGCAGCCCGACCGCCGACACGAGGAACGGGTAGCCCCACAGCAGCGCGAACACGACGCCGCTCGACTGCGTGACGAAGTGCGCCCAGAAGCCGAGGCGTGTGCCGCGCGTCGCGATGGATCGCCGCAGCGCCCCGAGCGCGGTGCGGAGGTCCGCGGACCGGGCCGGGGCGCCGCCCGGCGCGTCGACCAGCAGCAGCAGGACGACCACGAGCGAGACCCCGGACACGCCCGCGACGGCGAGGAAGGCCGGGGTCCAGCCGGCGAGGCCGAGCAGCGCGGCGAACGGGATCGCGGACAGCACCTGGCCCAGCTGACCGAGGTTGCCGAGCCACTGGCTCATCACCGGGACCCGCCTTGCCGGGAACCACGCGTTCACCAGCCGCAGGGCCGCCACGAACGTCGTCGCGTCGCCGGCACCCACGAGCATCCGGCCGAGCACCGCGGCGGGCAGCACGTCGGAGAACGCCACGACCACCTGGCCTACGGCCATCAGCGCGGCGCCGACCGCGATGACCGCCTTCGGGCCGAACCGGTCGACGAGCACGCCGACCGGCACCTGCAGCGCCGCGTAGACGAGCAGCTGCACCACGCCGAGCGTCGACAGCGCCGCCGCGGAGGTCGCGAACCGGTCCGCCGCCGCCACGCCGGCGACGCCGAGGGTGCTGCGCTGCAGGACGGCGCACAGGTAGGCGACGCCGGCCCCGGCGAAGACGAGGGTCGGCTTCATGCCGGCGGCGTCACGCGTCGTCGTCGTGCGACCGCCGGATGGCCAGGAACTTCTCGAGCTCGGCGGCCAGCTCGTCGGCGGACGGCACCTCGCCCTCGCCGTCCACCAGCGGGGAGCGCAGCGGGTTGCCCGCCATGTACGCGTCGTGGCGGTCCTCGAGCGCCTTGACCAGCGCGCCGAGCTCCTCGTTGCCGGCCACCTGCTCGTCGACCCGGGCGAAGAAGTCGCGCGAGCGGTCCCGCAGCGCGTCGATCGGGAAGAGCAGCCCGGTCGCCGCGGAGACCACCTCCAGGCCCTTCGACACCGCCGCGGGCAGCTCCGTGTCCGACAGGTAGTGCGGCACCAGCAGCACGAACTCCGCGACCTGGCGCTCCTGCTCGGCGAGGCGGTACTCCAGCAGGTGCAGCACGTTGGACGGCACGCGGGTGGTCGGTCGCCAGGCGCTCATCGAGTCGATGAGGTCGCGGCGGGTGCCGCCCACCGTCACCTGCATCGGCCGGGTGTGCGGCACCGGCATCGGCACGGACTGCACCCAGGTCGTGGAGGTCACCCCGAACCGGTCGAGCAGACCGATCACCGCTGCGGTGAACCGGTTCCACTGGAAGTCCGGCTCGTAGCCGGTGAGCAGCAGGAAGGGCTTGCCGATCTCGTCCCGCCCGAGGCTCAGCACCAGGCTCGCGGGGGTGAACGAGGTGAGGTGGTCCTCCTCGAACTCGATGATCGGGCGGCGCGCGCGGTAGTCGAGCAGCTCGTCGTCGTCGAACACCGCGATCGGCACCAGGTCGACCGTCTCGGCGAGGTACTCCGCCAGCTGCTGCACGGCGGATCCCGCGTCCGCGAAGCCGGTCAGGCCCGCGACCAGCGGGATGCCGGTAGGCACGTCCTCCGCGTGCGGCGTGAGCTCGTACAGTCCCTCCGGCTCGCGCATCGGGCGATTCTACGGACGCGCGCGTGCCTAGGCTGCCCCGCATGCCCGTCCCGGATCTCGCCGTCACCGCCGCCGCTCCCGAGTCCGTGGAGGCGGACGTCCTCGTGCTCGGCGTCCGCTCGACCGACGACGGCGGGGTGCTGCTCGTCCCCGACGGTTCCGGCGTGGCGCCCGTGGACCTCGCCGCGATCGGCGTCTCCGGCGCGGTCGGCGACCTCGTCCGCCTCCCCGCCGGCCCGGCGGTCGCGGCCGGCTCCCTCGCGCTGGTCGGCGTCGGCCGGACCGCCGACCCGGACGCCCTGCGCGGCGCGGCGGCGGTCGCGGTGCGCCGCCTCGCCGGCACGGCGCACGTCGCGATCGCGCTGCCGGTGGAGGACGACGAGACGGTCGCCGCGGTGCTGGAGGGCGCGGCGCTCGGGGCGTACGCGTACACGGCGTACCGCGACCGCACGCTCGCCGCGCAGAAGGCGCCCGTCGCCCGGGTGACCGTCGTCGGCGCCGAGGACGCGGCCGCCGCCGTGCACCGCGCGACCGCGGTCGCGGACGCCGTCGCCCTGGTCAAGGA
>NZ_CAXTOQ010000100.1:0-12894 GCF_964245895.1 uncultured Amnibacterium sp. | reverse complement strand
TGCCGACCGGCCTCGTCGTCTCGATGCAGAACGAGAAGAGCCAGATCCAGAACCGAGCCGCGGCGATGCGCGTCCTCCAGTCGAGGCTGCTGATCCAGCGGCGCGAGGAGGAGGCCGCCAAGAAGAAGGAGCTGGCCGGCACCATCACCGCGAGCTGGGGCGATCAGATCCGTTCTTACGTGCTCGCGCCGTACCAGATGGTGAAGGACCTGCGCAGCGAGCACGAGGAGGGCAACCCGTCGAGCGTCTTCGACGGCGCGCTCGACGGATTCCTCTCCGCGGGCATCCGCTGGCGGAAGCGCGACCCGGCGTAGCGACACCGTCGGAGTTCGCCTGTCGGACCCGCCCGTCGCCCGGTCCGCGCCTATGGTGGCTGCCGAGATGATCCGCTTCGACTCCGTGACCAAGCGCTACCGCGGCGCTCCGCGAGCCGCGCTGGACGACGTCACGCTCGAGATCGGCGCCGGGGAGTTCATCTTCCTGGTGGGCGCTTCGGGCAGCGGCAAGTCGAGCCTGCTGCGCCTGATGCTGCGCGAGGAGCGGGCGACCACGGGCGAGATCCACGTGCTCGGCCAGCGCCTCACCTCCATCTCGACCCGCAAGGTGCCGTACTTCCGACGCAGCCTGGGTGTGGTGTTCCAGGACTTCCGGCTGCTGCCGAACAAGACCGTCTACGACAACGTCGCGTTCACCCTGCAGGTGATCGGGAAGTCCCGCGGGTTCATCCAGACGACGGTCCCGGACGTGCTCGAGACGGTCGGGCTGGCCGAGAAGTCGGCGAACTTCCCGAACGAGCTGTCGGGCGGAGAGCAGCAGCGCGTCGCGATCGCCCGCGCCGTCGTGAACAAGCCGTCGATCCTGCTGGCGGACGAGCCGACCGGCAACCTGGACCCCCGCACCAGCGAGGGCATCATGCAGGTGCTCGAGCGCATCAACCAGGCCGGCACCACGGTCGTCATGGCCACCCACGACGTCACCATCGTCGACCGCATGCAGAAGCGCGTGGTCGAGCTGGTGCAGGGCAGGATCATCCGCGACGAGCTGGAGGCGACGTACGTCACCAGCTCCATCAAGCTGCCGAAGGCGCCCGCGACGGAGGTGCCCGTCCAGCGCGACGGCTCGGTCCCGCTGTGGGCCCGCCGCGGCGTGCCGGCCTCGGCACCCGCGACGACTCCGGTGGCGCAGCCGGCCACCTCGCCGATCTGGGCCCGCTCCGAGACCGGGCCGGTGCTGCTGCCCGGCGAGCACGCGCCGTGGCGCGCGACGCCTGTGGCCCCGCCGGCCGCCGACGACGGCCGCTCCCTGTTCTTCGCCTCCCCGGTGCCCGCCCCGCGCCGCGTCGAGACCGGTCCGCTGCCCGTCGTGCCCCGCGAGGAGGCGCCCGCCGACCTCGGCGCGGACACCGACCCCCGGGCGTTCGCGCGGCACCGCGACCAGCTGCCCGACCACCTGGACTTCATCACCGGGCTGGGCCTGCGGACGAAGCGGGACGGCGACGACGAGGTGGGGCCGTCGTCATGAGGCTCGGACTCGTGCTCGGGGAGGCCGCCAGCGGCCTCCGCCGCAACTTCTCGATGGTCGTCTCCATCGTGCTCGTCACGTTCGTCTCGCTGACGTTCGTCGGCACGGCCGCGCTCATGCAGCTGCAGATCAACCAGATGAAGGGTTTCTGGTACGACAAGGCGCAGGTCGCCGTGTACCTCTGCAACGGCGCCGTGCCGAGCACGAACTGCCAGGACGGCAGCGCCACGAAGGCGCAGATCGCCGCCGTGAAGACGGCGCTCGAGACCGCTCCCGTGAACTCGTTCGTGAAGTCGTTCCGCTTCGAGGACCACCAGCTGGCGTACGACAACTTCCAGAAGCAGTTCAAGGGCAACCCGGTCGCCGACTACGTCACGCCCGACCTGCTGAACGAGGCCTACTGGGTCAACCTCAAGGACCCGAACCAGTCCGCGGTCATCGGGGAGGCGATCAGCAGCATGCCCGGCGTGGACGCGGTCACCGACCAGCGGCGCCTGCTGGACCAGATCTTCAACGTGCTGAACACGGCGTCGATCACCGCGGCGGGCATCGCCGCGCTGATGCTCGTCGCCGCGGCGCTGCTGATCTCGACGACCATCCGCCTCTCCGCGTTCTCGCGACGGCGGGAGCTGGGCATCATGCGGCTGGTCGGCGCCTCGAACCGGTTCATCCAGACCCCGTTCATCCTCGAGGGCGTGCTCTCGTCGCTGATCGGCTCCGTCCTCGCGGCCCTGACCACGGTCGGGATCGTGCAGTTCTTCGTGCAGGGCTACCTGGCGCAGGCGCAGCGCGACATCGCCTTCGTCACCGTGCCCGACGCGCTCGTCGTGGTGCCGATCCTGATCGGCACCGGGATCCTGCTCGCCGCGGTCTCGGCGAACGTCGCGATCAGTCGCTATCTCCGGGTGTAGGCGCCGGTAGACTGACGGGCTGCCATCCGCAGCGCGTCGAGTCGGGGAGGTGTCGCATGCCCAGGGAGCAGGGCCGCAAGGTCGTGGCCACGAACCGCAAGGCGCGGCACGACTACACCATCGAGGACACGCTCGAGGCGGGGATCGTCCTCACCGGCACCGAGGTCAAGTCGCTGCGGCAGGGCCGCGCCTCCCTCGTGGACGGCTACGCCTACATCGACGGCGGCCAGGCGTACCTCGACGCGGTGCACATCCCGGAGTACAACCAGGGCACCTGGACCAACCACCCGCCGCGGCGCACCAGGAAGCTGCTGCTGCACAAGCAGCAGATCCTGAAGCTGCACTCGCAGGTGCGGGAGGGCGGCTACACGCTGATCCCGCTGTCCCTCTACTTCTCGGACGGCAACGCGAAGGTGGAGCTGGCGGTCGCGAAGGGCAAGCGCGAGTACGACAAGCGCCAGGCCCTGCGCGAGCGGCAGGACAACCGCGAGGCCCAGCGCGCGATGTCCACCCGCGGCCACCTGGGCGAGTGAGGGTCGCACCGGACGACCCGCTGCGGCCGGACGTGCGGGCGCTGCTGCACGAGCACCTGGCCGACATGCGCAGGACCTCGCCGCCGGAGAGCGTGCACGCCCTGGACCCTGAGGCGCTCGCCGCATCCGACGTGGTGTTCGTCACCGCGCGCGACGGCGACGGCGTGCTGCTCGGCTGCGGTGCGCTGAAGGCCCTGCCGGCCGGCGACGCGGAGGTGAAGTCGATGCGCACCGCGCTCGCCGCACGGGGGAGGGGCGTGGCCGCGGCGGTGCTCGCCGAGCTGGTCGCGGTCGCGCGCGCCCGAGGCGAGCGGCGCCTCCTGCTCGAGACGGGCTCGGAGCCCTTCTTCGACGCGGCCGTCCGCCTGTACGAGCGGCACGGCTTCGTGCCGACGGGGCCGTTCGCCGGCTACACGGCCGATCCGCACAGCCGCTACCTCGCGCTCGACCTCTGAGATCGAGGAACACGATGTCGTCGCGGGTCGTTACACTCGTCGAGCCCTCCGGGGCGGACAACTCCACAGTGCGACAACGGCTTCGTGTTCCCCAGGGGGATGATCGGTTTCGACATCGCCTGTTCAACGACGGGAAGCGGGCCGAGGATGCATGCTCAACTCGTTAATGCTGCATGCACAACACAGGTGCCAATTCTAAGAGCACCGTCGCTCTCGCTGCGTAAAGCAGAGAACTAGCGACCGTCGGTCCAGGCGCGTCCCCGTCCTGGTCTCCGGCGTCATCTAGGGGACTTGCTGCGTCCGTCCCACCTCGGGGCCTCGCGGGACTTCAACCGGGGCTGGGCCCGTCGATCGCAATCCGTCTGCGGTAAGGATCGGGGCCGAGTAGAACGCCATACGCAGACTGCGCCCGGAGAAGACGTGGTTCCACAGCGGTGGACGGGGGTTCGATTCCCCCCATCTCCACGAACCACCGGGTCGTTGTCGCACTGTCAGGGGTGGAGCACCACCTTGATGCAGCCGTCCTGCTTGTCGCGGAAGGTCGTGTACATCTCGGGCCCGCGGTCGAGGCCGACCTCGTGCGTCACGAGGTCCATCGTGCCCAGCGGGTCCGCGTCGTCCTCGACCAGCGGCAGCAGCTCGTCGCGCCACCGCTGCACGTTGCACTGCCCCATCCGGATCGACACCTGCTTGTCGAACAGGGTCATCAGCGGCGTCGGGTCCGCCGTGCCGACGTAGACGCCGGACAGCGAGACCGTGCCGCCGCGGCGGACCGCGTCGAACGCCGTGTGCAGGGCCACCAGCTTGTCCACGCCGACCGTCGTCATCGCCTTCTGCGCGATCGGGTCGGGCAGCAGGCCGACCGCCTTCTGCACCAGGCCGACGGCGCCCTGCCCGTGCGACTCCATGCCGACCGCGTCGACGATGCCGTCCGGGCCGCGGCCGTCGGTCGCGTCCTTCAGCCGTGCGACCACGTCGCCGTCGATGTCGAACGTCTCCGCGCCCCACCGCTCGGCGAGCGCGCGCCGCTCCGGCACCGGATCGGTGGCCACGACGCGGTAGCCCAGGTGGGTGCCGATGCGGGCCGCGAACTGGCCGACCGGCCCCAGGCCGAGCACCCCGAGGGTGCCGCCCGTCGGCACCTCCGCGTACCGCACGCCCTGCCACGCGGTCGGGATGATGTCGGAGAGGAACAGGTAGCGCAGGTCGGGCAGGTCCGTGCCGATGACCGTGGCGTTGAAGTCGGCGAGCGGGACCCGCATCCGCTCCGCCTGGCCGCCTGGCACCTCCCCGTACAGCTCGGTGTAGCCGTACAGCGCGGCGCCCGTGCCGCGCTCGTGCTGCTGGGTCGTCTCGCACTGGGTGTGCAGCCCCCGGGTGCACATGAAGCAGTCGCCGCACGCGATCACGAAGGGGATGACGACGCGGTCGCCCACCCGCACGCGCGTGACGCCGGCGCCGACCTCCTCGACGACGCCCATCGTCTCGTGGCCGAGCACGTCGCCCTTGTTCAGGAACGGCCCGAACAGGTCGAAGAGGTGGATGTCGGAGCCGCAGATCGCCGCGGAGGTGACCCGGATGACCGCGTCGGTCGGCTGCTCGATCCGGGGGTCGGGCACCTCCTCGATCGAGACGGAGGTCGTGGCCTGCCAGGTGAGTGCGCGCATCCGCGGAGTCCACCCCACGCGTCTGGGCGCGCGGTCGGCGCCGGCTGTGCGCTCAGCCCGGCAGGGAGCCGGTGGCCTCCAGCGCCAGCAGGCGCACCTTCGTCTCCGGGCCGCCCAGGTACGCGCCGACCGTGCCGTCGGACCGCGTCACCCGGTGGCACGGGATCACGAGGGGGAGGGGGTTCGTCGCGCAGGCCGTGCCGACGGCGCGCACCGCCTTCGGGGACGACGTGCGTGCGGCCAGCGCCGCGTAGCTGACGCGCTCGCCGTACGGCACGGCGCGGAGGCGGTCCAGCACCTCGAGGCGGAAGCCGCGAGCCAGCCGGGTGTCGAGGGGCAGCCCGAACGGGTCGTGCGCTCCCGCGAAGTAGGCGTCGAGCCAGCGCGCCGCGGCGTCGAGCCGGCGAGGGGTGCGCAGGATGCGCGGACCGATCCGGTCGGCCAGCGTCTGCAGCACCGCCTGCTCGCCCTCGCGCTCGAAGGCGATCCGGGCCACGCCCCGCTCGGTCGCGGCGACGAGCAGCGCGCCGATGGGGGAGTCGACCGTGCGGTAGTGCAGGTCGGGGGCGTCGGCGCCGGTCGCCAGCGCCTCCAGGCGCTCGTGCAGGCGGGCGAGCAGCGCCGGGTCGGTGGTGGGAGCGGAGACGGTCATGCGTCCTCCAGGACGAGCAGGGTGCGGAGCCGGCGGACGCCGTCGGAGGCGGCCTTCCGCGCGGCGGTGGGGGTGGATCCGGTGAGCGCGGCGACCTCGTCGAACGGCAGTCCGGCGAGGTGGTGATGGACCACCGCGGCGCGCTGCCCCGCGGTGAGCCGCGCCAGGGCGGCCCACAGGTCGAGGTCGCGACCGCCGGCCGCCACGGGGGAGTCGGGCACGCCCTCCTCCGGGTTCACCGTGCGGGCGGAGGCGCGCAGCACGTCGAGCGCCTTGCGGTGCGCGATCGTGACGAGCCAGCCGCGGACGCGGTCGCCGTCGAAGCGGTCCCAGGCGCGCAGGGCGGCGAGGAACGTCTCGCTCCAGGCGTCCTCCGCGTCGTGCTGCGGCAGCAGGCCGCGGCAGACGCGCCAGACGACGTCGCCGTGCGCGGCGACGACCTGCTCGAACGGTTCCCTCACATCAGGTCAACGGGTCGGGGCCACCGGATGTGAGTGGAGGATCTCGAGCGCCTCCGCGTGCAGCAGCCCGTTCGTGGCGAGGGTCGTCGACCGCCACGGCGCCTCGTCCGCGCCGTCGAGGTCGGTGAACCGGCCGCCCGCCTCCGTGACGACCGGCATCAGGGCGGCGACGTCGTAGACCTTCACGTCGTGCTCGCCCGCGAGGTCGAGCGCGCCCTCGGCGACGAGCATGTACGACCAGAAGTCGCCGAGCGCCCGGTCTCGCCAGGCGCGGCGCACCAGCGCGAGCAGCCGCTCGGTCCAGCCGGCGGCGTCCCAGAACTGCAGCGCGTTGAAGCTGATGTAGGCGTCCGGGATCTCGCGCACGGACGACACGTGGAGCCGCTGCGGCTGCTCGCCTGGCGACGCGGCCCACGCCCCCGAGCCGAGCGCGGCCCACCAGCGGCGGTGCAGCATCGGGGCGGAGACGACGCCGACGACCGGTCTCCCGTCCACCGCGAGCGCGATGAGCGTGCCCCACACCGGCTGGCCGCGCAGGAAGTTCGTCGTGCCGTCGATCGGGTCGAGGATCCACTGCCTGCCGGGGGCCGCGTCGCCGCCGTACTCCTCGCCGAGCACGGTGTCGTCCGGCCGCTCGGCAGCGAGCAGGTCCCGGATCGCCCGCTCGACCGCGCGGTCCGCGTCCGTGACGGGGGTGCGGTCGGGCTTCGTCTCGACGACGAGGTCCATCGCGCGGAAGCGCGCGAGCGACACGGCGTCGGCGGCGTCGGCCAGCCGCAGCGCCAGGGCGAGGTCGTCGTCGAAGTCCGTCATCGCGGTCCCCTCACTCGGTCGCGGGCTCGTCCGCGCCGACGACGCGGTTCCCGTGGGCGTCCAGCAGCCGCTGCAGCGACTCGAGCCGATGCTTGCCCGCCTCGCCCAGCTCTCCGGCCGCGATGCGGTCGACGATCTCCCAGTCGTGCGCGTCCGCGAGCGGGATGCCGTCGGGCGGGTCGGTGATCGGGATCGCGCGCGCGGCGAAGGACCGCAGGATGTTCGCCTGGTCGATGTGCCCGAGGCCGAACGAGCGGATGCCGGGGGTATCGATGACCCAGCCGGCGGCGGGCAGGCCGGCAGCGAGCTCCGCCTCCGTCGCGTGCAGCCGCAGCGCGACGGAGGACGAGGAGGTGTGCCGCCCGCGGCCGGTGACGGCGTTCACGACGCCGGTCGCGCGGTGGGCGTCCGGCACGAGCGCGTTCACCAGCGTCGACTTCCCGACGCCCGAGTGCCCGACCGCGACGGTGGTCCGGCCGAGCAGCAGCGCGCGGAGGGGGCCGAGGTCGGCGCCGCGGCTGGTGCTGAGGAACGGCAGGTCGATCGGCGCGAACGCGGCGACGAGCTCGGCGGGGTCCGCGAGGTCGGTCTTCGTGACGAGCACGAGCGGGTCGATCCCGGCGTCGAAGGCGGCGACCAGGTAGCGGTCGATCAGCGCCGGACGGGGCTCGGGATCGGCGGCGGCGACGACGCACAGCAGCTGGTCCGCGTTGGCGACGACGACGCGCTCGACCTCGTCGGTGTCGTCGGCGCTGCGGCGCAGCACGGTCGTGCGGGGCAGGATCCGGACGATGCGGGCGAGCGAGCCCTCCTCGCCGGTCAGGTCGCCGACCACGTCGACGCGATCGCCGGTGACGACCCCCTCCTTGCCCAGCTCGCGCGCCCGGGTCGCCAGCAGCGTCCGCTCGTCGTCGCCGCCCTCGTCGACGAGCACCTGCATCCGGCCGCGGTCGACGGTCACGACCCGGCCAGGCACCGCGGCCTCGTGCGCCGGCCGCTGCTTGGTGCGCGGGCGGGTGCCCTTCCGGTTCGGCCGGACCCGGACGTCGGACTCGTCGTACTCCTCGTACGGCTCGTCCTCGTCGGTGAGCCAGCTCACGGCAGCATCCGCTGCCACAGGGCAGGGAAGGCCGGCAGCGTCTTCGCCGTCGTCCCGATGTCGTCGATGTGGAGGCCGTCGACCACGAGTCCGAGCAGCGCGCCGGTGGTCGCCATCCGGTGGTCAGCGGAGCTGTGCCAGGGCCGGTCGCCCGCGACCGGCCGGCCGCCGTGCACGACGAGGCCGTCGTCGGTCTCCTCGACGGCGATCCCGAGCGCGCCCAGCTCGGTGCGCAGCGCCGCGAGGCGATCGGTCTCGTGCCCGCGGAGGTGCCCGATGCCGGTGAAGGTGGAGGTGCCGTCCGCGAGCGCGGCGAGCCCGACGAGCGTCGGCGCGAGCTCGCCGCCCTCGCTCAGGTCGAGGTCGACGTTGCGGAGGGGGTGCTGGGCGACGCCGGGGCCGGTGACGGTCAGCGCGCCGTGCCGCAGGTCGACCTCGGCGCCGAAGGCGGCGAGCCACTCGCGCAGGCGGTCGCCGACCTGCGTCGTCGCGTCGGGCCAGTCCGGCACGGTCACCCACCCGCCGGCCACGAGCGCGGCGGCCAGGAACGGCGCCGCGTTCGACAGGTCGGGCTCGATGTCGACGTCGCGGCCGGCGATGCGGTGCGGCGGCACGGTCCAGGTCGCGGCCGGGCCGTTCTGGGCGGACACGACGTCGACCCCGCGGCGGGCGAGCGTCTCGATCGTCATGTCGATGTGCGGCAGGGAGGGGAGGCGGTCGCCGCGGTGCTCGACCCGCAGGCCGCTCGCGAAGCGCGCGCCGGACAGCAGCAGGCCGGAGACGAACTGGCTCGACTCCGAGGCGTCGATGAGGACGTGCCCGCCCGCCACCTCCCCGGTGCCGCGGACGGTGAACGGCATGGTGCCGCGGCCCTCGTCGTCGACCTCGACGCCCAGCGCGCGCAGCGACAGGATCGTCGTCGCCATGGGCCGCGCCCGGGCGCGCACGTCGCCGTCGAAGCCGACGTCGCCGGCCGCGAGCGTCGCGACCGGCGGCAGGAACCGCATCAGCGTGCCCGCGAGCCCGCAGTCGATCCGGACCCCGCCCGCGACGGGTGCGGGCTCGACCAGCAGGTCGTCGCCCTCGGCGGTGATGCCGGCGCCGAGCGAGCGCAGCGCCGCGACCATCAGATCCGTGTCCCTGGCCGCGAGCGGGCGACGGAGGCGGGACGGCCCGTGCGCCAGCGCGGACAGCACCAGCTCGCGGTTCGTCAGGCTCTTCGACCCGGGCAGCCGCACCGTCGCGGCCAGCGGCCCGGCGGCCGTCGGAGCCCGCCAGGCGGCGTCGGAATAGGTCGCGCTGGGCATCGGTTCCACCCTAGGTCCGCGAGCAGGAACGGGAAGGAGCCGCCGGATGCCGACAGCAGTCCTCACGGCCCCGCCGAGATCGCTTCGGACGGCGCCGGTACACTCCGCGTCCATGCCTGTCCCGACCGAACCGGCCCGCCCCGCCGATGACGAGTTCGACGACCTCGAGGAGACGGTCGAGGAGGGGCTCGACGACGCGGCGGACGTGCCCGACCAGGGCCGGCTGCGCGACCTGTTCGAGGAGCAGGCGCTGCCCTTCATCGACCAGCTGTACGGCGCCGCGATGCGGATGACCCGGAACCCGGCCGACGCGCAGGACCTGGTGCAGGAGACGTTCGTGAAGGCGTTCGGCGCGTTCCGGTCGTTCCAGCAGGGCACGAACCTGAAGGCCTGGCTGTACCGGATCCTCACGAACACGTACATCAACACGTACCGCAAGAAGCAGCGCGACCCGTACAAGTCGTCGACCGACGACCTCGAGGAGTGGCAGCTGGGCGAGGCCCAGTCGACCACCTCCGCGTCGCGCACCTCCCGGTCCGCGGAGGCCGAAGCGATCGACCACCTGCCCGACTCGACGGTGAAGGACGCGCTGCAGTCCATCTCCGAGGACTTTCGGCTGGCCGTCTACCTCGCCGACGTCGAGGGGTTCTCGTACCAGGAGATCGCGGACATCATGCACACCCCGGTGGGCACCGTGATGAGCCGCCTCCACCGCGGCAGGCGGCTGCTGCGGGAACGACTCACCGACTACGCGCAGGAGCGCGGGATCGCGATGGGCTCGGTGTCGCGACGGAGCGCACCGGCCGGGAAGGGGAGCTGAGACCGATGACGGACTGCGGCTGCGAGAAGGCCAAGATGGATCTCGAGGAGTATCTGCACCACGAGCTGGAGCGCCACGAGTACGCGGACATCTCCGAGCACCTGGCGCGGTGCACGGACTGCTCGGACGAGGTGCACATCGGCCGCGTGCTGACCGACGCGGTCAAGCGCGCCTGCCGCGACACCGCCCCCGAGGACCTGCGCCTGCAGGTGATCACGAGCCTGCGCATCACCATCGCGCACTGACGGCGCGGCGCCCGGCACGCTCCGGGGGACATCGGCGACTCCGGGGGCCGTGTGTCGCGCCCCATCTGTCGCTGATGGCCCCCGCAGCGGGATTCAGCGGGCGAAGGCCCGCTGGATGAGGTCGGCCTGCTCGGCCTGGTGGCGCTTCGCGGAGCCCGCCGCGGGCGACGCGGAGGAGGGGCGCGAGACGACGCGCACCTCCCGGCCGTCGGCGAACCGGCCGCGCAGCATCTCCAGCTGCACGAACGGGGCGGCGCCCTGGTTCAGCGGCTCGTCCTGCGCCCACACCACCTCGGCGTCCGGGTAGCGGTGCAGCACCGCGGCCAGCTCGTGGCGGGGGACCGGGTAGTACTGCTCCACCCGCACGAGCGCCGTGGTCGTGTCGCCGCGCTTCTCCGCCTCCGCCAGCAGGTCGTAGTGGATCTTGCCCGCGTGCAGCACCACCCGCGTGACGGCCGATGCGTCCTGGATGCGGGCGTCGTCGATGACCGGCTCGAACGTGCCCTCGGTGAGGTCCTCCACCGAGCTGGTCGCGCCGCGCAGCCGCAGCATCGACTTCGGCGTGAAGACGATCAGCGGGCGGCGCGGCCGGGCCGTCGCCTGGCGGCGCAGCAGGTGGAAGTACGACGCGGGCGTGGACGGCTGCGCGATCGTCATGTTGTCCTGCGCCGCCAGCTGGAGGAAGCGCTCGATGCGCGCCGACGAGTGGTCGGGCCCCTGGCCCTCGAAGCCGTGCGGCAGCAGCATGACGATGCTGGAGCGCTGGCCCCACTTCTGCTCGGACGCCGACAGGTACTCGTCGATCACGATCTGGGCGCCGTTGACGAAGTCGCCGAACTGCGCCTCCCAGCACACGAGCGCCTCGGGGCGCTCGACGGAGTAGCCGTACTCGAAGCCGACCGCGGCGTACTCGCTGAGCAGCGAGTCGTAGATCCAGAACTTGGCCTGGTCCTCCGACAGGTGCGCGAGCGGCGTCCACTCGGCCCCGGTCTCCCGGTCGTGCAGCACCGCGTGGCGCTGCGTGAACGTGCCGCGCCCGGAGTCCTGCCCGGCGAAGCGCACGGGCGTGCCCTCGAGCAGTAGCGTGCCGAGCGCGAGCAGCTCGCCCCACGCCCAGTCGATCGCGCCGGAGCGGGTCTGCTCCGCCCGCTTGGCGACGAGCGCCTGCAGCTTCGGGTGCACCGTGAAGCCCTCGGGCGCGGTCGCGAACCGGTCGCCGATCAGCCGCAGCGTCTCCGCGTCGACCCGGCTCGGGGTCGGCGCGCCCTCGTCGCGCTGGGCGGACGGCATCTCGAGGTCCGCGACCTGGTCCGCATCCGCATCCGGCTCCGGCGCGATCACCGGCATGCTGTTCGTCTGCGCCTCGTGCGTCTCCATGAACGCCTGCTCGAGGCGCGACTGGAAGTCGCGGTGCGCCTCGTCGTACAGCTCCTGCGTGATGTCGCCGCGGCCGACGAGCGCCTCGGTGTACAGCTTCCGGACGCTGCGCTTGGCCTCGATCAGGTTGTACATCACCGGCTGCGTCATCGAGGGCTCGTCGCCCTCGTTGTGCCCGCGCCGACGGTAGGTGATCAGGTCGACCACGACGTCGCGGTGGAACCGCTGGCGGTACGCGAAGGCCAGCTCCGCGACCCGCGCGACCGCCTCCGGGTCGTCGCCGTTCACATGGAAGATCGGCGCCTGGATCGTCTTGGCGACGTCGGAGGCGTAGATGGAGGTGCGGCCGTCCGTCGGCGACGTGGTGAAGCCGACCTGGTTGTTCACGATGATGTGCACGGTGCCGCCGGTGCGGTAGCCGCGCAGCTGCGACATCTGCAGCGTCTCGACCACCACGCCCTGACCGGCCATCGCGGCGTCGCCGTGGATCAGGATCGGCAGCACGCGGAACGTCGCGACCGGGTCGCGGTCCTGCTTCGCGCGCACGATGCCCTCGAGCACGCCGTCCACGGTCTCCAGGTGCGAGGGGTTCGCCGCCAGCGTGACCGGCAGGGTGGTGCCGTTCGCCGCGACGTACTCGCCCTCGGTGCCGAGGTGGTACTTCACGTCGCCGGAGCCCTGGACCGTCCTGGGGTCCTGGGTGCCCTCGAACTCGCGGAAGATCTGTCCGTACGTCTTGCCGCAGATGTTCGTCAGCACGTTCAGCCGGCCTCGGTGGGCCATGCCGATCGCGGCGGAGTCCAGCGCGTCCTCGTCGGTCGCGCGCTGCAGCACGGTGTCGAGCAGCGAGATCAGGCTCTCGGAGCCCTCCAGGCTGAACCGCTTCTGGCCGACGTACTTCGTCTGCAGGAACGTCTCGAACGCCTCGGCCTCGTTGAGCTTGCCCATGATGCGCATCTGCTCGTCGTGCGTCGGCTTCGTGTAGGGCACCTCGACGTGCTGCTGGACCCAGCGGCGCTGCTCGGGGTCTTGG
>NZ_CAXTOQ010000099.1:0-13091 GCF_964245895.1 uncultured Amnibacterium sp. | reverse complement strand
GTCGGCCGGCGGCACGTGCTCCGCGCGCGCCGCGGCGGCGAACGACCAGACGAGCCGGTCGAGCGCCCCGTCGCCGTCCCGCTGCCGCAGCGCCGCGACGGCGCGGGCGTTGCCGATGGCGGCCTCGATCTTCGGCCGGTTCCGGATGATGCCGGCGTCGAGCAGCAGCCGTTCGACGTCCTCCGCACCGAAGGCGGCGACCGCCTCCGGCTCGAACCCGGCGAACGCGGCCCGGAAGGCCTGCCGCTTCCGCAGCACGACGATCCAGGACAGGCCGCTCTGGAACCCCTCGAGCGACAGCTTCTCGTAGAGCGCGCGGTCTCCGTGCAGCGGCACGCCCCACTCGTCGTCGTGGTAGGCGGTGTAGACGTCGCCCGTCGCCCACGGGCAGCGGGCCCTCCCGTCCGGCCCGGTCGCGGCGGTCACGGTGGCGAGGGTACTGGGGTGGTTGAGCACGCGGGCACGGTAGGGGGCCGCGGGGCGCGGGGACGGGGCGATCGGCGGGAGCGGCCCTGCAGGGGGCTGGGGAGGAGCGCTCAGCCGGCTCAGAGGAGCGAGATGAGGATCGCGTCGCCCCAGTTGAGCGTGCTGGCGTAGAGCAGCCAGACCAGGTACGGCACGAGCAGCAGCGCGGCGGCGTGCGAACGCGGCCAGGCGGAGGCGATCGTCGCGACGACCAGCAGGTCGAGCAGCACGATGATCGCGACGCCGATCCACAGCGCCACCGGACCGAGGATCGGGTAGCCGCCGAAGAAGATCGGGGTCCAGATCGAGTTCACGACGAGCTGGACGACGAAGAGGGTGAGGGCGGCCCGCGCGCGTCTCCGCCACAGCAGCCAGCCGGACACGGCGATGAGGACGTAGAGCACGGTCCAGACCGCGCCGAACACCCAGCCGGGCGGCGTCCACGCGGCGTGGGGGGCGGCGGCGTACCAGCCGTCGATCTGCGACACCGAGACGAGGCTGCCGAACGCCGCGACCGCGACCGAGATCAGCAGGAACGCTGCGAGCACCGCGATCTCCCGCGGCGTCGGCCCTCGCCGCGGCCGCTGCAGGTCGGGTCGTCGCGTGGACGTCGTGTAGGACAGCTGCGCTCCCTCGTCGGGAGCCAGCCTACGGGCGGTGCGCGCGGCGCGCGCGGGTCACGCGCGGCCGAGTCGTCCCGTGATGCCCGCGACCGCCGACGGCCGGCCGAGAAGGCCCTCCTCGGCGTCGGCGACCGACAGCGAGCCGATCACCGCGTTCACGCCGGCGAACCGCAGCGGCTCGGGCTCCCACCGCGGCGGCACCTTGCCCACCCAGGGCAGGGCCGTGATGGCCGTGCTGCGGTCCGTGACGAGGTCCGCCACCGTGCGGCCGGCGAGGTTCGACGTGGTCACGCCGTCGCCGACGTAGCCGCCCGCCGCGACGATCCTGCCGCCGGCGAGCGGGGCGACGAAGGGATGCCAGTCGCGCGGCACCCCGAGCGGGCCGCCCCACCGGTGCGTGATCCGCGCCCCCGCAGCGGCGGGGAACAGCGCCGCGAGCGTCTGCTCGAGGTGGCGGTGCACCCGCGCGGAGCGGTCGTACTGCGGCCGGATCGCGCTGCCGAGGTGGTACCGGGCGCCCCGGCCCCCGAAGACGAACCGGTCGTCCGCGGTGCGCTGCCCGTAGACGAGGTTGTGGCGGAAGTCCGTGACGGTCGCGCCGCGCGGCAGGCCGATCTGCGCCCAGGCGGAGTCGGACAGCGGCTCGGTCGCGAGCACCAGCGAGTAGAGCGGCAGGATGCGCCTGCCGATGGCCGGCAGCTCCGAGCCCCACGCCTCGGTCGCCAGCACGATCCGGTCCGGGAGCACCGTGCCCTCGGTGGTCGTCACGCGGCCCGGCTCGACGCCGGTCACCCGGGTCCGCTCGAAGATGCTGCCGCCGCGCTCCTCCACGGCGCGGGCGAGCCCTCGCACGAGCCGGCCCGGGTGGAGGCTCGCGCAGGCCTCGGTGAACAGCGCGTCGCCGAGCGCCGCGTCGCCGGTCCGCTCGGGGACGGGCAGGCCCGCCTCCGCCGCCTCGGCCCGCTCCTGCTCCGCAGCGCGGTCGGCCAGCGCCGAGCGGATCAGCGCGTACGTGCCACGCCGGGCGAAGCGGCAGTCGATGCCGAGCGCGGCGGCGGCCCTGCCCACCTCGTCGACCGAGTCGGTCATCGCCGACTGCAGGGCCCTGGCCGCGTCGACGCCGTGCCGCCGCACCAGCTCGGCCGGGCCGACGGGGAAGATCGCCGAGGCCCAGCCGCCGTTCCGGCCCGACGCGCCGAACCCGGCGAACTCCCGCTCGACGACGACGACGCGCGCGCCCGGCTCGCGCTCGAGCACGGACACCGCCGTCCAGAGGCCGGTGAACCCGGCGCCGACCACGCAGACGTCGGCCCGCACGTCGCCGGGCAGCGCGGCACGCGGCGCGAGGTCGTCGGCCCCGGTCGCCGCGAGGTCGTCGAGCCAGAAGGAGACGGATCGCGGATCCGTCGTCACAGGCGCGTCCACGCCTCGGTCAGCACGCCGCGCAGGATGCTCTCGATCTCGTCGAACTCCCGCTCGCCGATCGTGAGCGGCGGCGCGAGCTGGATCACCGGGTCGCCGCGGTCGTCCGCGCGGCAGTAGAGGCCGGCGTCGAACAGCGCGCCGGACAGGAAGCCGCGCAGCAGCCGCTCCGACTCGGCGTCGTCGAAGGTCTCCTTGGTGGCCTTGTCCTTCACCAGCTCGATGCCGAAGAAGTACCCGTCGCCGCGGACGTCGCCGACGATCGGCAGGTCCGTCAGCCGCTCGAGCGCGGCGCGGAACGCGGGGCTCTTCTCGCGCACCCGCTCGTTCAGCCCCTCCTCCTCGAAGATCGCCAGGTTCTCCAGCGCGACCGCCGCCGACACCGGGTGCCCGGCGAACGTGTACCCGTGGGAGAAGGAGGTGGACCCCTCTCGGAAGGGCTCGTAGATGCGGTCGGAGACGATGGTCGCGCCGATGGGGGAGTAGCCGGAGGTCATCGCCTTGGCGCAGGTGATCATGTCCGGCTGGTACCCGAAGACGTCGCAGGCGAACGTCGAGCCGATCCGGCCGAAGGCGCAGATCACCTCGTCCGAGACGAGCAGCACGTCGTGGCGGTCGCAGATCTCGCGGACCCGCCGGAAGTAGCCGGGAGGCGGCGGGAAGCAGCCGCCCGAGTTCTGCACCGGCTCGAGGAACACGGCGGCGACCGTCTCCGGCCCCTCCAGCAGGATCTGCTGCTCGATGCGGTCGGCGGCCCACCGGCCGAACGCCTCGAGGTCGTCGGTCGGGCCGCCGGCCTCGTCGGCGCGGTAGAAGTTCGTGTTCGGCACCCGGAACGACCCGGCGGGCAGCGGCTCGAACGGCGCCTTCATCCCGGGCAGGCCCGTGATCGCGAGCGCGCCGTGCGGGGTGCCGTGGTAGGCGTACTGGCGGGAGATCACCTTGTACTTCTCGGGCTTGCCGATCAGCTTGAAGTAGTTCTTCGCGAGCTTGTACGCGGTCTCGACCGCCTCGCCGCCGCCGGTCGAGAAGAACACCCGGTTCAGGTCGCCTGGAGCCGCGAGCGCGAGCCGCTCGGCCAGCTCGATCGCCGTCGGGTGCGCGTAGGACCAGATGGGGAAGAAGGCGAGCTGCTCCGCCTGCTTCGCCGCGGCCTCCGCGAGCCGGCGCCGGCCGTGGCCGGCGTTCACGACGAACAGCCCGGAGAGCCCGTCGATGTACCTCCGGCCGGCCGAGTCCCAGATGTGGTGGCCCTCGCCCTTCACGATGATCGGGACGCCGGCCTCCTCGAGCGCGCTCTGCCGCGAGAAGTGCAGCCACAGGTGCTCGCGCGCCTTGCGCTGCAGCTCCGCGTCGTCGTCCAGGTCGGTGCCGGGGACGAGCTGGTCGGTGACGGTCATCGGGTTCTCCTTGGTGGTCTCGAGGCTCGGTCCACGCGCGCCTCGGCCAGCACGATCGGGGCTAGCGGACGCCCCAGTGGTAGGCCTGCTTGTGCAGCTTCAGGTAGACGAAGGTCTCGGTCGCCGTGACGCCGGGCAGCCGGCGGATCTCCGTGTTCAGGAGCTCGATCAGGTCCTCGTCGTTCTCGAGCACCACCTCGACGAGCAGGTCGAAGGTGCCGGCCGTCAGCACGACGTAGTCGACGGCCTCGAGCTCGCCGAGCGCCTCCGCGACGTCGCGGACGTCGCCGGACACCCGGATGCCGATCATCGCCTGGCGGGTGAAGCCGAGCTGCATGGGGTCGGTGACGGCCACGATCTGCATGACGCCGGCCTCGGTGAGGCGCTGCACGCGCTGCCGCACGGCCGCCTCCGAGAGCCCCACGTGCTTGCCGATGTCGGCGTAGGACCTTCGCCCGTCCTCCTGCAGCTGGTCGATGATCGCCTTCGACACGTCGTCGAGGTGCACGGGGAGCCGGCGCTCGGTGGGACGGGACGTCACGACGGTCGAGTCTGGCAGGCGCAGCAGTGCGTCGCCACCGGATCCGTCGTCGGATGCGCCTCCTGCTTCCGGGATCCGCCGTTCCGGCGCTCCGGGCGGGCAGGTAGGTTCGAGCCATGGCGGCGACCTCGGCACTCGGCAACTTCATCGGCGGCGAGACCCAGGAGGGCGGCCCCGGCACGATCGACCTCGTCTCGCCGGTGACGGAGCAGGTCTACGGCACCTCGGTCGACTCCGGGCAGGAGCAGGTCGACGCCGCGTTCGCCGCCGCGAAGACGGCGTTCGCGACCTGGCGCGACACCACCCCCTCCGAGCGGCAGCTCGCGCTGTTCCGCATCGCGGACGCGATGGAGGCGCGGGCTGACGAGTTCGCCGTGCTCGAGTCGAAGGACACCGGCAAGCCGCTCGGCTCCCTCGTCGAGGACGAGATCCTCGTCTCCGTCGACCAGATCCGCTTCTTCGCGGGCGCCGCCAGGAACCTCGAGGGCCTGAGCGCCGGCGAGTACCTGAAGGACCACACCTCCTTCATCCGGCGCGAGCCGGTCGGCGTGATCGGCCAGGTCACGCCCTGGAACTACCCGCTGAACATGGCGACGTGGAAGTTCGCGCCCGCGATCGCCGCCGGGAACACGGTCGTCCTGAAGCCGTCGGAGACCACGCCGTCGTCGACCCTGCTGCTCGCGGAGGTCGCCGCCGAGTTCCTGCCTGCCGGCGTGCTGAACGTCATCACCGGCGGCCGGGCCACCGGCGCCGCGATGGTGGACCACCCGACGCCCGCGATGATCTCGATCACCGGCTCGGTCCGGGCCGGCATGGCGGTCGCCGCGGCCGCCTCCACCGACCTGAAGCGCGTGCACCTCGAGCTCGGCGGCAAGGCGCCCGTCATCGTGTTCGACGACGCCGACATCGAGCTCGCCGTCGAGGGCATCGTGACGGCCGGCTACTTCAACGCGGGGCAGGACTGCACCGCGGCGACCCGGATCCTGGTGCAGGAGGGCGTCCACGACGAGTTCGTCGCCGCGCTCGCGGAGTACGCCCGCGACCACGCCACCACCGGCGCCCCCGACGAGGACGTGCTGTACGGCCCGGTCAACAACGCGGACCAGTTCGCCCGAGTCGCAGGCTTCGTCGACCGGCTGCCGGACCACGCGCGGGTCGAGACCGGCGGCCGCCGGCACGGGGACACCGGCTACTTCTGGGACGCGACGATCGTGTCGAACCTGCGCCAGGACGACGAGGCCGTGCAGCAGGAGATCTTCGGCCCGATCCAGACCGTGCAGCGCTTCACCGACGAGACCCAGGCGATCACCTGGGCCAACGACGTGCAGTACGGCCTGTCCTCCTCCGTGTGGACCCGCGACCACGGCACCGCGATGCGGGTGTCGCGGGCGCTCGACTTCGGCTGCGTCTGGATCAACACCCACATCCCGCTGGTCGCCGAGATGCCGCACGGCGGCTTCAAGCACTCCGGCTACGGCAAGGACCTCTCCTCCTACGGCTTCGAGGACTACACTCGCGTCAAGCACGTCATGTCCTACATCGGAGCCTGAGCGCGCCCCAGCGTCTGCGAAGACAGCGTCACGCAGACAGCGTCTGCGAAGGCAGCGCGGCAGCGCCGGGCCATCGGGACCGGCTGCTCCAACGGGCATCGATGGGGGACGGCAACTCGTATGGCAGGTGCCTTCTACTCCGCGGACGTCCTCGAGCCGGGAGCGGACTGGCGGCTGCTCGTCACGGACCGGTTCATCGGCGCGTTCGGGCCGGCGACCACGGTCTCGACGATGAGCAACCTGTGGCGGATCGCGGCCGACGAGACGCTGGGGCTCGACGCGCTGGTCGCGGCCGTCCCGACGCGCGGGGTCGCGACGGTCGACGCGTTCGCGCTGGCGGCACCCGGCCGCACCAGCACGTTCGTGGTCCGCGGCCGGGCCTGCGCCGACGTGTCCGTCGGTGGCCGCGTGCGCCGGGTCGACGCCCGCGGCTCGGAGCCCTGGTACGTGGCCGAGCTGGCCGGCGTGGAGGCGTTCGCGCTCGGCCCGCTGCAGCGGTCGCCCGGCGACCTGCGGCAGACGCAGCGCGACCTGCCGATCGACGGCGGCGTGGTCTTCGGGCCGTGGGTCGGCTGGTCGAGCGCACCCGTCGCCCCGCCGCCCCGGTCGGCGCCTCCGCCCGTGCAGCAGCCGCTGCCCTCGTTCGACCCGCAGGACACGAACGTGCTCGGCGACCTGGGGCGCCGCGCCGCCTCCCTCCGCCGCCACCGCAGCGAGCAGCCCGCGACCGCGCCGACGCCCGAGACGGAGGTCGCGGCGGCGTTCCGGCTCGGGGACCGGCCGCCCGAACGCGTGGACGCGCCCGTCTACGTCGGCCGGCAGCCCCGCAGCCCGCGGGTCACCGGCGGCATCCTGCCGCGCCTGGTACGGGTGGAGAGCCCCAGCCGCGAGGTGTCCGCGACCCACATCGAGCTGCGCCCGACGGGGCAGGGCCTGATGCTCACCGACCTCGAGTCGACCAACGGGACCGTGGTGCGCACGCCGGGCACCGGGGTGCGGCGCCTCGAGTCCGGCGAGACCCTGCCGGTCGTTCCGGGTACGCTCATCGACATCGGCGACGGCAACGTCATCGAGATACTCGCCTACCGCTGACCGGTCCACCGCTCCGGCGCCCGTGACACCCGCGAAGGAGCCGACCGCACGGTGACCCAGATCGGAGGCAGCAGCGGCCCGCGCCGCATCGCCTTGCCGTCGGGAGCCGGAGCCGTCGTGCTCGCCTGGGGCACCGCGACGGACGTGGGCCATCGAAGGCAGGTCAACGAGGACAGCCTGATCGCCGTCCCGCCGATCTTCGCCGTCGCCGACGGGATGGGCGGCCACGCGGCCGGGGACCTCGCGAGCGACGCGGTCGTGGTCCGGCTGCGCGCAGCGGCGGAGGAGGGCGTGGTCACGCCCGCGGGGATCGGCCTGGCGCTCGCGCAGGCGTCGCACGACATCGCGCGCCTCGACGGTACGGCGCTCACCGGTGCCGGCACCACGGTGACCGGCGTCGCCCTCACGGTGTCCGGCGAGGACCCGTACTTCGCCGTCTTCAACGTCGGCGACTCCCGCGTCTACCGCTGGTTCGAGGACGAGTTCGAGCAGGTCACCGTCGACCACTCGGTCGTGCAGGAGCTGGTGGACGCCGGGGCGATCACCCGCTCGCAGGCCGAGCACCACCCCGACAGCAACGTGATCACCCGCGCGGTCGGCTTCAACGAGCCGCCGATGCCGGACTACTGGATGCTGCCGATCGAGCCGGGGCTGCGCATGGTCGCCTGCTCCGACGGCCTCACCAAGGAGGTCGACGAGGAGCGGATCCAGGCGCTCGTCTCCGCCGGATCCCCGCCGGAGGCGACCGCGCACGCGCTGATGCAGGAGGCGCTGGCCGCCGGCGGGCGCGACAACGTGACGGTCGTGGTCGTGGACGTCGTGGAGGTCGAGCCGCCCGCGCCCGCCGAGGGCTGAGGGCCGACTCCGCTCCTCCCCAGGCCGCTGCGCCCCGCGGACCCCGCGACGCGGGCATGCTGCCCGCCGTGACCGACCGACTGACGCTGCCGGCGAGGACGCCGCCGCCCGAGCCGCCGCCGTTCCCGCTGATCGGCGTCATCGCTCCGCTGATCCTCGCCGTCGGGCTCTACGCCGTGCTCGGCACGCCCACCGTGCTGCTGATCGCGGTGTTCAGCCCGGTGCTCGCCGTCGCGGCGGTGCTCGACGCGCGCCGGCAGCTGCGGCGCAGGATCAGGCGGGACGGCGCGCGGGTGGACGCCGAGCTCGCCGCGCTCGA
The DNA here is from genome assembly GCF_964245895.1 of uncultured Amnibacterium sp. GTDB lineage: Bacteria > Actinomycetota > Actinomycetes > Actinomycetales > Microbacteriaceae > Amnibacterium. Next base: position 4,824 of record NZ_CAXTOQ010000099.1, on the reverse strand, counting down.
GCGCGAGCTCGTCCTGCGCCGCTCCGCCGCGGTCGCGCAGGCGCACCGCGACGCGCCCTCGCCCGCGTCCCTGGCCGCGGACCCGGACCGCTGGGCCGGGCGGCCCCCCTCCGGCGCCCTGGTGCTCGGCACCGCCGACGTCCCGTGCGCGCCGCTCGTCACCGGCGCGGCGACCACGGAGCGGGAGCGGTCGGTGCTGGCGAGCGGCGCCGTGCTGCCGGCGGCGCCGCTGCTCGTCCCTGCGGCGACGACCGTGGCCGCCGCGGGCCCGCGCGTGCTGGTCGAGGCCTTCGGCAGGGCCGTCGCTGTGGCCCGGCTGCGCGGCTCGGGAGGCACGGAGGGCGCGACCGCGCTCGAGCGGACGGACGGGTCGGGAGCCGACCTCGTCGTGGAGCTGGCCGCGGACGCCACCGCCCGGGTGGTGCACGCGAGCGGACCGGCCGCCGGATGCGCGGTCGGCGTCTTCGTGCCCGCCCTGCTCACCGCCGACGCCCATCGCGGCGCGGTCGAGCGGGGCGGCCCGCTGCCGATCACGGCGCTGCTCGAGGACCCGGCTTCCGGCGGGCTGGCGGCGCGCTTCCTCCTCGGACCGGACGGCCCGTTCGACGTCGACCTCGTCGCCGACGGCCCGCACGCGGTCGTCGGCGGCACGACCGGCAGCGGCAAGAGCGCGCTGCTCACCGCGTGGATGCTCGCCCTCGCCGCGGCCCACCCGCCCGAGCGGGTGACGATGCTGCTCGTCGACTGCAAGGGCGGCGCCGCGTTCGACCCGCTCGCCGCGCTGCCGCACGTCGTCGGCGTGGTCACCGACCTGGACCAGGAGGAGGCGGAGCGCGCCGTCGTGAGCCTGGGCGCGGAGCTGCGGCGGCGGGAGCGGGCGCTGCGGACCGCCGCCACCGCCGACCTCGCCGCGGCGGGGCTGCCGCGACTCGTCGTGGTGGTGGACGAGTACCGCGCCCTCGTCGACCGGGCTCCGGCTCTCGCGGTGCTGTTCGCCGACCTAGCCGCGCGCGGCCGGTCGCTCGGGGTGCACCTCGTGCTCTGCACGCAGCGCCCCGCGGGATCCGTGCGGGAGGAGGTGCTCGCGAACTGCGCGCTGCGCATCAGCCTGCGGGTCCACGACGCCGCGGACAGCCGAGCGATCGTCGGCACGGACGCCGCCGCGCACCTCGCCCGCGACACGGTCGGCGCGGCCGTCGTGGTGACCGACCGGCTCCTGCGCACCCGGGTGGCGTCGGTGTCGGCGCCGACGACGCTGGAGGCGGTCCGCGCCGTCGCCGCGCGGCACCTCGGCTCCGCGGTCCGCGCGCCGTGGCTGCCGCCGCTGCCGGCCCTCCTCCTGCCGAGCGCGCTGCCGCCCGCTCCCGCACCCCTCGTCGCGCTCGGCCTCGCGGACCTGCCGGAGGAGCAGCGGCAGCCCGTGTTCGCCTGGGACCCGGTGCGGCAGCCGCGGCTGCTCGTGGCCGGCGACCCGCGCACCGGCAGGACCACGGCGCTCGCCGCCGCGGCCGCGGGCGTTGGCGCCGCCCCGATCGCCGCCGATCCGGTCGCGCTGTGGGAGCACCTCCGGGACGACGCCGCGCCCCTGGTGGTCGACGACCTCGACCACCTGCTCGACCGGCTGCCCGAGCCGCACCGCTCCGCCGCGGTGGAGCGGCTGACCGAGCGACTGCGGAACCCGGCGGCCGCACCGACGGTCCTCGCGACGCGCGGCCCCTCCGCCTGGTCGGGGCTGCCGCTGCGCGGCCTGCCCGGCCTCGTCGACGAGACGGTCCTTCTCGGCCTGCCGCTCGACGACCACCTGGCGCTCGGCGGCGACCGCCGACATCGCAGCGACCGGCCCGTCGCCGGTCGCGCCTGGTGCGCGGGTCACCGCGTGCAGCTGGTGCGCGCGGACGCCCGCGCGCCGCTGGACCGGCCGCCGGCCGCGCCGATGCCCGCCGGTCCGGTGCTCCTGATCTCCAGCGTCCCGCTGGAGCGCGGCGCCCGCCTCGCGAGCGCGGGATGGACGGTGCTGCCGGCCGGCCCGCTGCCCGAGGACGCGGGCCCGCGAACCGCGCTGGTGGGCTCGCCCGCGACCTGGCAGGGGGAGTGGCGCACCCTGCAGGCGGCAGCGGCGCACGCCGCCGTGCTCGTCGACCGGTGCGGCGCGGCCGACGTGCGCACGCTGCTCGGGGTCGCCGCGCTGCTGCCGCCGACCGGCCAGGACGAGGTCGTGCTGGTGCCCAGGGAGGGTCGGCCGGAGCGCGTCGCGCTGCCCTGAGCGTCAGAGCGCGGCGAGCGCCTCCCGCAGCACGGACACCGCGTCGTCGAGCTGCTCGTCGGTGATGACGAGGCTGGGCAGGAACCGGATCACGTTGCCCCACGTGCCGGCGGTGAGGATCAGCACGCCCTGCTGCGCGGCGAAGTCCGCGATCCGCTTGACGGCGGCCGCGTTCGGCGTCTTCGTCGTGTCGCGCGTGCCGGGCTCGACCAGCTCGATCGCGAGCATGGCGCCCCGGCCGCGCACGTCGCCGATCACGTCGAACTCCCGCTGCAGCTGCTCGAGCGCCGGGCGGAGGCGCGCCTCGATGCCGCGGCCGGCGGCGAGCAGGCCCTGCTGCTCGATCTGCTCGATGACGGCGATCGCCGCGGCGGCCGCGACCGGGTTGCCGCCGAACGTGCCGCCGAGGCCGCCGGGGTGCGACGCGTCCATGATCTCGGCCCGGCCGGTGACGCCCGCGAGCGGGAGGCCGCCCGCGATGCCCTTCGCGAAGAACACCAGATCCGGCTCGAAGCCGAAGTGCTCGCTGGCGAACCAGGCGCCGGTGCGGCCCATGCCGCTCTGGATCTCGTCCGCGGCGATCACGACGCCGTTCGCGTTCGCCCAGGCCTGCAGCGCGGGCAGGAAGCCGTCCGCCGGGGTCTGGAAGCCGCCCTCGCCCTGGATCGGCTCGACGACCAGGATCGCGAGGTCCTCCGCCCCGATGTGCTTCTCGAGGTAGTCGATCGTGCGCGCCGCGGCGTCCGCGCCGGACAGACCGTCGCGGAACGGGTACGAGCTGGGAGCGTGGAACACGTCGCCGGGGAACGGCCCGAACCCGGCGCCGTAGGGCATCGCCTTGTAGTTCATCGCCATCGTCAGGCTGGTGCGGCCGTGGTACGCGTGCTGCAGCACCGCGACGCCGCGGCGGCCGGTCGACTTCCTGGCGATCTTCACGCCGTTCTCGACCGCCTCCGCCCCCGAGTTCACGAGCACGGTCTTCTTGGCGAAGTCGCCGGGGGTGCGCTCCGCCACCAGCTCCGCGACGCGGACGTACGACTCGTACGGCGTGATCGTGAAGAGGGTGTGGAGGAAGTCGCCGAGCTGCTCCCTGGCCGCCTCGACCACCGCGTCGTCGGTGTGCCCGATCGTGGTGACGCCGATGCCGGCGCCGAGGTCGAGGAAGCGGTTCCCGTCGACGTCCTCGACGATCGCGCCGTGCGCCCGCTTGATGTACACCGGCAGCGCGGAGCTGACCCCCACGGGGACGGCCTTGAGGCGGCGCTCGTGCAGCACGAGGGACTTCGGCCCGGGCACCTCCGTCACGATCCTGCGGCCGGTGAGGGCGTCGGTCTCGGTCGAGGGCAGCACGGAGGTCACGACCACAGTCTAAGAACTCGGCGTAGCGGCGCGACGGGAGCACGCGGATGGCCCAGGATGCTCCGGTGCACCTGCATCGCCGCCTCCTCCCCGTCCTCGCCGCCGTCAGCGGCGTCGCCCTGCTGGCGGGCTGCAGCTCGGGCGCCGCCCCGTCGGCCACGACGACGCCGGCGCCGTCCGCCTCCGCGTCGGCTCCCACCGCCGCACCGCTGTCGTGCGCCTCGCCCGGCACCGCCTCCGACGCGATCGACGTCGTGAAGTCGAGCGCCACGGAGCCGAAGGTCACCTTCCCGACGCCGACCTCGGTCACCGAGATCCAGCGGACCGTCGTCGACAAGGGCAGCGGGGCGACGGTCAAGCAGGGGGACAGCGTCACGCTCGCGTACGTCATGTACGACGGCAAGACGGGGAAGAAGGTCGACACCCGAGGCTGGACCGAGTCGAGCCGCGTCGTCTTCCCGCTGGACACCGGCCAGGTGCTCGCCGGCTTCGTCGGATCCGTGGTGTGCGCGAAGGTCGGCGACCGGGTCGCGTCCGTCATCCCGGCGGCGCAGGCGTTCGGCGACACGGGCTCCGAGCAGATCGGCGTCTCCGGCGGCGACTCGATCGTGTTCGTCGCCGACGTGCTCGGCATCACGCCGACGAAGGCGGACGGCGCGGCGAAGTCGCTGCCCGCCGCCTTCCCGAAGGTGACGCTCGCCGCGGACGGGAAGCCGACCGTGAAGATCCCCGCGACGGACCCGCCCACGACGCTGAAGATCGCCGAGAGCAAGGTCGGCACCGGGACGACCGTGAAGAGCGGCGACACCGTGACCGTGCAGTACCAGGGCGTGCTGTGGCGCACCGGGGCGGTGTTCGACCAGTCCTGGGGCAGGAGCCCGACCAGCTTCGCGACGACCGACGTGGTGAAGGGCTTCGGCAAGGCGCTCGTCGGCGCGAAGGTCGGCTCCCAGGTCGTCGCGATCATCCCGCCGTCGGAGGGCTACGGCTCGGCCGGCCAGGGCGACATCAAGGGCACCGACACGATGGTGTTCGTCATCGACGTCCTCGCGACGGCCCGCGCCGCGAAGTAGCGCTCGGCCCCGGATGGCGGGCGTCATCTAGCCTTCCGGGGTGTCATCGGAGCATTCGTACGCGCTCACCGCCGAGTGGACCGGGAACCTCGGAGCTGGCACGACCGGCTACCGCGACTACGGGCGGAA
>NZ_CAXTOQ010000098.1:0-13100 GCF_964245895.1 uncultured Amnibacterium sp. | reverse complement strand
TCAAGCACACGCCGGAGGACAAGCGGCCGCTGATGCTGCACTACCACCCGCTGGTGATCTACCGCTTCCAGGTGCTGAAGCAGGCCGACGTCGTGCTGGCGCTGTTCCTGCTGGCGGACGAGTTCACGGACGGCATGAAGCGGGCGGACTTCGACTACTACGACCCGCTGACGACCGGCGACTCGACCCTGTCCGCGGTCGTGCAGTCGATCATCTCGGCGGAGATCGGGTACCGGGACCTGGCGATGGAGTACTTCGACCACGCCCTGTTCGTCGACCTGGACGACCTGCACAACAACGCGAGCGACGGGGTGCACGTCGCGTCGACCGGCGGGGTGTGGAGCTCGCTCGTCTACGGCTTCGGCGGCATGCGGGACTCGGGCGGCCACCTCACGTTCGACCCGCGGCTGCCTGCGGCGTGGCCGTCGCTGCGGTTCCGCATCCGCTGGCACGGCAGCCGGCTGCTCGTCACGGTGACGAAGGACGAGCTGTCCATCGCGGTCCGGTCCGGCGGCGACGTCGACCTGACGGTGCGGGGCGTGAAGCACACCGCCAAGGAGGGGTCCGTGCTGCGGGTGCCGCTGCGCGGCCAGGGCCCGGACCTCGCCGGCCGGCCGACCGTGCAGCAGTGGGCGACCACGCGACGTGACGACGGCTCGCTGCTGACCGCGAGCATCCCGACGATCCCCGACTGGGAGTCGTTGGAGGGGGACCAGCAGTCCTGACGACCCTCCGGAGGCGGCGCGGGATCCCGAGCCGCCTCCGGCGTCAGGAGGTCACGGCCTCGACGATGGCGTCCCGGACGCGGGCGAGGTCGGGTCCCAGCACGGTGCCGAAGCCGAGGCGCTTCGCCTCGGACTCCCGCCGTGCGGCCTGCATCACGGGCCGGATCTCGCCGGCGAGGCTGATCTCGCCGCACACGGCGATGTCCGACCGGATCGGCCGCTCCGTCACCGCGGAGGCCAGGGCGAGCGCGATCGCCAGGTCGACGGCCGGCTCGGTCAGCCGGAGCCCGCCGACCGTCGAGACGTAGACGTCCTTCCCGCCGAGCGCGATGCCGGCGTGACGCTGCAGCACGGCCATGAGCATCGCGACCCGCGCGCTGTCGACCCCGTTGACGACCAGGCGCGGATTCGGGGCGTGCGTCTCGACGACGAGCGCCTGCACCTCCACGGGGATCGCGCGCCGCCCCTCCAGCGCGAGCGTCACGCACGTGCCGGGCTCGGTGCCGATCGAGCGGGAGAGGAACAGGCCGCTCGGGTCGGGCACGCCGACGATGCCGTCGCCGGACATCTCGAAGCAGCCGACCTCGTCGGTGGGACCGAAGCGGTTCTTCACGGCGCGGACGAACCGCAGCGCCGTGCCCCGGTCGCCCTCGAAGTGGCAGACGACGTCGACGAGGTGCTCGAGCACCCGCGGGCCGGCGATCTGGCCGTCCTTGGTGACGTGGCCGACGAGCAGCACCGGCAGGTTGCGCTCCTTCGCGACGCGGGTGAGGGACGCCGCGACCTCCCGCACCTGGCCAGTGCCGCCCGCGATGCCGGTGGCGTCGGCGGTGGACACGGTCTGCACCGAGTCGACGATCACGAGCTGGGGCTCCACCTGGTCGATCTGCCCGAGCACGACGGCGAGGTCCGTCTCCGCGGACAGCAGCAGGTTCGGGCTGAGGCTGCCCGTGCGCTCCGCGCGCATCCGCACCTGCCCGAGCGACTCCTCCGCGCTGACGTACAGCACCCGGGCGCCCATCGCCGCGACGTGCGACGCGACGGCCAGCAGCAGGGTGCTCTTGCCGACGCCGGGCTCCCCGGACAGCAGGATGACCGACCCGGGCACGACGCCGCCGCCGAGCACGCGGTCCAGCTCGGTCTCGCCGGTGCGCCGCCGCGCCACCGGGTCGAGCGACACCTCCGTGATCGGCCGGGCCTGCCGGGAGGCGGGCACCGTGGCGGCCTGGACGCGTCCCGCGGTCGCCGGCTCCGCCTCCTGCACGGTGCCCCAGCCCTGGCACTCCGGGCAGCGCCCCACCCACTTCGCGGTGCGCCACCCGCACTCCGCGCAGCGGTAGCCGGCGGGGGTGGGCCTGGATCGCGCGGTCGCCATGGTTCGAAGATATGTGCGGGTACCGACAGCGCCGGGAGACACGCACACCGGGGGTGCGGCAGGATCGGGCGCGACGACCAGGGAGGCATCGGTGGCGGATCGGCTGCTGACCATGCGCGACGGCCGACGGCTCGGGCTGACCGCGTTCGGCGATCCGGCCGTCGAGCGCGTGGTCGTGGTGTGCCACCCCGCGCCCGGCGCGAGCGGCTTCGACCCGGATCCCGAGGTGACCTCCTCGTGGGGCGTGCACGTGGTGTCGGTCGATCGCCCCGGCTACGGCTCGTCCACCGCGTACGACGACGAGCGCCGGCCGACGGTCGGCGGCTGGTCGGACGACGTCGCCGAGTACCTCGAGCTGGTCGTGCAGCAGGCCAGGGAGAGCGGTCACACGCCGCTGCACCGGGTCGGGGTCGTCGGCTGGTCCGCGGGCGGCCGAGTCGCGCTCGCGCTCGCCGCACGGCATCCCGGGCTGGTCGACCGGGTCGCGGTGGTCGCGACGCCGGCCCCCGACTCCGCCGTCCGGTGGATCCCGGAGGAGCTCGAGCGGGTGAACCGGGAGCTGCTGGCGATGCCCGTCGCGGACGCGAAGCAGCGCCTCCGCGGCATGCTGCGGGCTCAGATCCCGGACGGGACGCCCGGGGTCGAGCTGCTGGCGCAGGGGGAGGCGGACCTCGCCCTGCTGGACCGCCCAGGGCTTCGGGGCCGCCTGCAGCGCATGCTGCAGCACGCGTACGACCAGGGCACCGTCGGCCTCGCCGACGACCTGCTGTCGTACGTCGGCGACGACTGGGGCTTCGACCTGGCCGACGTGCACGCCCCGACGCTGCTGGTGTACGGAGCGAAGGATCCACTCGTCCCCAGCGCGCACGGCCGCTGGTACCGGCGGCACCTGACCAACGCCTCCCCGCACCTCGAGGTGGTGCCGCGCGCCGGTCACCTCGTCATCGCCCCCGCATGGCAGAGGATCCTGCAGCACGTCGATCCGCAGCACGGCTCCCGCTCCGACGTCTGATCCGAGGGCTTCAGCAGGACTTCTTGAGGGCTTCAGCAGGACAGAACGCCGTCAGCAGGACAGAACGGCTGTATTCGTCCTGCTCAAGCAGTTTCGTCCTGCTGACGCCCTCGGTCCGGGCGCGGATCGCCGCGGCGGCGCACGGCCGACGGATGCGACGGGTCCCGTACACTCGTCCGCGGTGGCGTGTCCGAGCGGCCGAAGGAGCATGTCTCGAAAACATGTGATGGTGCAAGCCATCCGTGGGTTCAAATCCCACCGCCACCGCGTGCAACGAACCCCCGCGATCCGCATCCTGATGCCGGTCGCGGGGGTTCTCCTGTTCGCGACGAGTTCGCCCTCGGGTGCGGGCAGGATCAGACGCGGGAGCCGACGCCCCCGTCAGCGGGGACGATCTCCGCGATGCGATCGAGATCCTCCGCAGTGAGCCGGAGGTCGGCGGCGGCCACGTTCTGGGCGACGCGGTCAGGGTTGCGGGAGCCGGGGATCGGGACGATGAAGTCCTTCTGCGCGAGCAGCCACGCCAGCGCGAGCTGGGATAACGAAGCGCCCTTCGACTCGGCCAGCTCCGTGAGCCGACGCACGATCTCGACGTTGGCGTCGAAGTGCTCGGGGGCCCACCAGCCGATGTGCTGCCGGAAGTCGTCAGGGCCGTACTGGTCGCGGGATCGCACGGCTCCGGAGAGGAACCCGCGCGCCAGCGGCGAGTAGGCCACGAACCCGATCCCGAGTTCTTCGAGCAGCGGGAGGAACGGCTCGGCGTCGCGGGCGAGGATCGAGTACTCGAACTGCAGCACGGAGATCGGGTGGACCGCATGGGCGCGGCGGATGCTGCCCGGGTCGGTGTTCGACAGGCCGAGGTACTGCACCTTGCCGGCGTCGACGTACTCCTTCATGACGCCGACGACGTCCTCGATCGGCACGTCCGGGTCGGCGACGTGCTGGTAGAGCAGATCGATGGAATCGGTCTGCAGGTTCTGCAAGCTGGTGTCGACGACCTGCCGAATGTGGTCGAGCTGTGAGTTCGGCGCGTAGGTGTGCGTGAACCCGAACTTCGTCGCGATCGTGACCTCGTCGCGGATCGGCTTCAGGGCGGCGCCGAGCAGTCGCTCGCCGATTCCCCAGCCGTACATCTCGGCGGTGTCGAAGTGGGTGACGCCGAGCTCATGAGCCCTGCGGATCGCGCTGATCGATTCAGCGTCGTCGGTCGCGCCGTACCCGACTGCGGTCCCCATCGCGCCGTACCCCAGTGCTGAGACGGTCAGCCCCTGCCGACCGAGCGTGCGCTTCTCCATATGCGTTCCTTCCTTCGGTGAATTCGTCACTCTACGCCTAGACTGTCAGTGTCTGACAAACGGGACGGGATAGGCTGCTTCGATGACCTCCACGACGACGCGCGCGGGAGGGCTGCGAGGAATCGCCCGCGACGCCGTTCGCGCCCGGATCGCCGAGGTCGCGGTCGACCTGTTCAGCGAGCGCGGGTTCGATGCCGTCACCATCGAGCAGATCGCTGCCGGCGTCGGCATCTCCGCCCGCAGCTTCCACCGCTACTTCCCCGCCAAGGAGGACGCGGTCCTCACGGATCCCGAGGCCTGGGGGCTCCTCGTTCGCGACACCGTCGCGGCCCGTCCGGCCGACGAGGACGTCTGGACCTCGCTCCGCCTCGCGTACGAGGCCCTCCTCGAGGTCTCCGACACGCGTGACGACAGCCGCAAGCGCGTCATGCGCGTCCTCATGAGCACGGCGTCGCTCCGCGCGAGGAACCTCGAGAAGCACCTCCTGTGGGAACGGCTGCTGACCCCGATCGTCGCCGCGCGGCTGGGCGGAGGCGACGCCGCGCTCCGCGCCAGGACCGTGGTCCAGGCGAGCCTCGTCTGCTTCGACACCGCGCTCACCGCGTGGGCGGAACCGGAGGAGCACCGTTCCCCAGCGGACCTCCTCGCCGTCTGCTTCTCGCAGCTCGAATAGGCCGAGCACCTCCTTCCCGGTCGTCGAACGCGCGGCGCCGAACGCGGCCGGCGAGGCGGCGACGGCGTCCGGGCCCCGCGAGCCGCCGGTGGGTGCGGAGATCCCTTCGCGGCGACCTGCGGCAGGATCGCGGCATGCCCGTCCTCCACGTGCTCGCTCCCGCCGGCGTCGTCGACGACGCGACCGCCGTGCGGCTCGCGGCCGCCGCTGCTGCCGCGGCCGGGCTCGCACCCGAGCAGGTGCTCGTCGACCGGATCGACGTCCGAGTGCTCGACGGGCTGGGCCGGCCGGCCGACTGGTGCTCGGTGCTGATCCAGGGGAGCGACCGGGGGGAGGCGGTCGCCGATGCGGTGGCCGCCGCGATTCGGGAGTCGTGGGGCGATCCCTCGCTGTCGGTCGCCTGGGTGCTGGATCGCTGACTCAGGCGCCGAGCACGCCCCGCCTGCCGATCGGCGCGAACCCGGAGCGACCGGTGCGCGCGTGCAGCAGCTCGTCGCCGCGGAGCGCCACCACCTCGAGCGTCCCGCCGTCGAGCGAGCTCAGCACCGCGTCGACGGCGTCGAGCGGTCCGGTCGGCGGGGAGCCGACGCCGACCAGCATCCCGTCGGCGTCCAGGCCCACGGCCGCGAGCGGGCTCCCGGTCAGCATCGCCGTCCGCAGGCGACCCTCGATCGGCGCGGGAGCCGCCTCCGGCGCGGCGAGATCGTGCACCAGCGCCCGCCCGCCCGAGACGACGAGGGCGTGGAGGCGCCCGAGCCGGGAGACGAGGTCGACCGACGTGACCGGGCCGGCCGCCGCGATCCCGCCGCCGATGACCCAGGAGAGGTCGGGGAAGGACTCGATGCGCGCGACGTGGTGCACCACCTCCGTGTCGCCGGCGGTGAGCACGTGCAGGCGCCCGTCGTGGGCGACGATCGCCGACGGCGTGCAGGTGCTCGGCCCGATGACGCCACCGGGCACGAACCCGAGATCCGGGCGCCACGTCCACCGGGCCGCCCGACCCTCCTGCAGCAGGCTCGCCTCCAGGAACGACGGGCCGTGGGGCACCTGCGCGATGCGCACGCCCTGCACGAGGCCGCCGGTGTCGACGTCGAGCCCGGCGCTCCAGCCGCGGGGCGGCACGCCACCCGACTCCGCGTCGTCGCCGTTGCACCACAGCACGCGGAAGCCCCGGTCGCGGTTCGGCACCACCAGCTCGAGGTTGCCGCGCTCGCCGTAGACGCTCTGCGCGAGGCCGATCGCAAGCGGTGGCGCTGTGAGCGGAGTTGACGACATGTGCGCAGTCTTGAGCACTCCTGCTCGGACTCGCTACGCTCGGTCGACGCCGCATCGGAGGAACCATGCGCTCTCGCGACCATCTCGAACGAGCAGGCCGGGCCCGCCGTGGCTGACGCGGTCCGTCCCCTCCGCAGCGCCTCCTGGTTCGAGGCGCCGGGCAAGACCGGGATCATGCACCGGTCCTGGCTGCGCTCGGAGGGCCTGCCGGACGACTCCTTCCACGGCCGCCCCGTCATCGGCATCGCGAACAGCTGGTCCGAGCTGACGCCCTGCAACCTGCACCTGCGCGAGCTGGCCGAGCACGTGAAGCGCGGGGTCTGGCAGGCGGGCGGCGTGCCGTTCGAGTTCCCGACCACCTCCGCGGGCGAGCCGCTGATCCGGCCGAGCGCCATGATCATGCGGAACCTCATCTCGATGGACCTCGAGGAGACCCTCCGCGCCAACCCCGTGGACGCCGTCGTGCTGCTCGCCGGCTGCGACAAGACCACGCCCGCCTACCTGATGGGCGCGGCGAGCGTCGACCTGCCGACGATCCTGATGACCGGCGGGCCGATGCTGAACGGGAAGTACCGCGGCACCGACATCGGCTCCGGCACCTCCATCTGGCGCTTCACGGAGGCGGTGCGCGCCGGCCGGATGAGCGAGCACGCGCTCGCGGAGGCCGAGGGCTGCATGGCCCGCAGCAACGGCCACTGCATGACGATGGGCACCGCGTCCACGATGGCGATCCTCAGCGAGCTGCTCGGCATGCAGCTGCCGGGCTCCGCCGACCTGCCGGCGAACGACTCCCGGCGCAAGACCCTCGCGCACCTCGTCGGCCGCCGCATCGTCGAGCTGGCGCACGAGGACCTGCGGCCCAGCGCCGTCCTCACCCGCGCCGCGTTCGAGAACGTGATCCGCGCCAACGCCGCCATCGGCGGGTCGACGAACGCGGTCGTGCACCTGCTGGCGCTCGCCGGCCGCGTGGGGGTGCCGCTCGATCTGGACGACTTCGACCGGCTCGTGCGGGACGTGCCGACCCTGGTCGACCTGATGCCGTCCGGCCGGTTCCTGATGGAGGACTTCTGCTACGCCGGCGGCACCGGCGCGCTCGTCGAGCGGCTCGGCGACGTGCTCGATCGGTCGGCGGTCACCGTCTCCGGCACCGGGCTCGGGGACGCGTACGTCGGCGCAGAGTGCTTCGACGACCGGGTGATCCGGCGGCTGGACGACCCCGTGAAGCCGGCGGGCAGCGGGATCGCGGTGCTGCGCGGGTCGCTGGCACCGGACGGCGCGGTGATCAAGCAGTCCGCGGCGTCACCGCAGCTGCTCGTTCACGAGGGCCGTGCGCGCGTCTGGGACCGGGTCGAGGACTACCTCGAGGCCGCGGACGACGAGACGGCGGACTTCCTGCCGAGCGACGTCATCGTGATCCGGCAGTCCGGTCCACGCGGCTACCCGGGGATGCCCGAGATCGCGAACGTCGCGCTGCCCGTGTCGATGCTGAAGTCGGGGATCACCGACATGGTCCGCATCTCCGACGCCCGGATGTCCGGCACCTCCTACGGCACGGTCGTGCTGCACGTCGCCCCGGAGTCCGCGGTCGGCGGCCCTCTCGCGCTCGTGCGGGACGGCGACCGCATCCGGCTGGACGTGCCCGGCAGGCGGCTCGACCTGCTGGTGGACGAGGAGGAGCTCGCGCGCCGGCGGGACGCGTGGACGCCGACCCCGGTGCCCGGCACCGACCGGGGCTACCTGCGGCTGTTCGTCGACCACGTGAACGGCGCCGACCGCGGCGCGGACTTCGACTTCCTTGTCGGCGGCAGCGGCCACGAGGTGCCCCGCCGCGCATTCTGACCCGCGTCAGGTCGCTGCGGGCGCCGCCTGCTGCGCCAGCCGTGCGCGCACGGCGGGCAGGAACGCCTCCGCCCAGCGCACGTGGCCGCGGTCGTTCGGGTGGAAGAGGTCGCCGGCCGCGTTGCGGATCGCGATCACCGGGCCGCCCCGTCTGGTCGCCGCGTTCAGCGGCGCCAGCACGAGGCCGCGCGCGGCGACGACCTCGTGCACGATGCGGTTCGCCGCCTCCACCCGCCGGGTGACCGGCACCGGGCTGAAGCTCGGCAGGTCGGCGACGATCGCGCCGGGAGGCAGGGCGGCGCACACCCGGTCGAACTCCTCGCGGAAGCGCCCCGGCTCGAAGGACCAGATGTCGTTGGCACCGACGTCGATCGTGCAGACGAGGGCGGTCGCCTTCGGGATGCGGTGCACCTCGTCCGCGAGGACGACCGCGCAGGTCGCGCCGTCGATCGCGAGGTTCCGCACGCGGACCCGCTTCCCGGTGATCCTCCCGATCTCCTTCGCGACGATGCCGACGTAGCCGCGGTCGGGGCGGGAGGCGCCGAGGCCGAGCGCGGCGGAGTCGCCGAGCGCGACGTACAGCACCGAGTCGGGATCGGCGCGGCCCCGTTCGCGCCAGTACACGTGGTGGCCGGGGATGCGGTTCGTGAGCAGGACGGTCCACGCCGACCGGTGGCGGGCGAGCCACAGCAGGTAGCCGACCCCCACGGCCGCGGCCACCCCGCCGGCGACGGCGACGGGCTTCACCGCGGCACCCCGATCGCCCCGACGACGCCGTCGGTCGCGGTGAGCAGGTCCTGCGGAGCGAGCTCGATGTCGAAGCCGCGGCGCCCGCCGGAGACGTAGATCGTCGCGAACCGGTTCGCGGTCGCATCGAGCACGGTCTCGAGCCGCGTCCGCTGCCCGAGCGGGCTGATGCCCCCGACGACGTACCCGGTCCTGCGCTCGGCGAGATCGGGCGAGGCCATCGTCGCGCGCTTCGCCCCGAGCACGATCGCGAGCGACTTCAGGTCGAGCATCGACGACACCGGGACGATCGCGACCACCAGCCGCCCGTCCGCGTCGCCGATCAGCGTCTTGAACACGCGTTCGGGGGAGGCGCCCAGCTCGCGCGCCGCCTCCATGCCGTAGCCCTCGACGAACGGGTCGTGCTCGTAGGGGTGGGGCGTGTACGGCAGCCCCAGACGGTCGAGCGCCTGGGTCGCCGGCGTGATGGGCGCCCGCTTCGTCATCGGACGATCATCCCCGGTGCCGCCTCAACCGCGGATGTCAGGTCTGGCACCGCGGGCACCAGTAGGTCTCGCGGTCCGTCGCGCCACGGCCGGGCTGCACGGGGTCGCCGAGCGACCCGCCCAGGATGCGGGTGCCGCAGCGCCGGCACGGCTTGCCGGTGCGCCCGTAGACCCAGTCCTGCTGCCCGCGCCGGGTGTCGCCGGTCAGCGTCCGCTCGACGCGGTTCTTGTTCGCCTCGAGCGTGCGCTTCGCGAGGTCGATCATCCTCGGCAGGTCGGGGACCTCGGCGACGGGGCGCGTCGGCAGCACGCCGCGCAGGAAGCAGAGCTCGTTCCGGTACACGTTGCCGACACCGGCCAGGTTCCGCTGGTCGAGCAGCGCGAGCCCGATCGCCCGGTCCGGCTCCGCCTCGATGCGGAGCAGCGCCTCGGCCGCGTCCCAGTCGTCGCCGAGCAGGTCGGGTCCGAGGTAGCCGACCACGTCCTCCTCGGCGGCCAGGGGCAGCACCTCCAGGGTGCCGAGCGCGAACCCGACGGCCTGCCACGGCTGCGTGCCGAGCACGATGCGCGCCTCGAACGCCGGCCGCCGCCACCGCGAGCCCGGCTTGTACAGGTGCCAGGCGCCCTCCATCTTCAGGTGGGAGTGGATCAGCGCGGTCTCGGTGCGCAGCAGGAGGTGCTTGCCGCGGCTGCCGACGGAGGCGATGCGCTCGCCGGTGAGGTCGACCGTCGCGTACTTCGGCACGCGCACGTCGCAGGCGGTCAGCACCTCGCCGGCGAGCGCCGTGTGCAGGTTGTGCGCCGCGCGATAGACCGTGTCCCCTTCAGGCACGCAGCCGCAGCCCCTTCGGCGTCGCCGCGAACCCGGCGGCCTCCAGCTGCCGGCCGAACGGGCTGCCGAGCGCGAACTCGCCGTCGACCTTCTCGACGACCAGCTGCGGCACCCCGGCGGCCTTGACGAGCGCGGCGATGCCCTCGGCCGCGCGCTGCCGCGGCTGCGCCTCCGCGGTGAAGAGCAGGACGGATCGGCCGCCGCGCTCGACGTACGCCGTCAGCGCGCCGTCGACGAGCACCACGAGCGCGCCCGCCTTGCGCCCGGGCCGGTGACCGCCCTCGGAGGCGTCCGGCCACGGCAGCGCGGCGCCGTACGGGTTCGCCGGGTCGGTCGCGGCGAGCACCAGCACGTCGGGGTCCTCGACCGGCTCGTCCGTCGACCGGGCGTGCTGCCGCAGCCGGTCGACCGTGCCGGCCGTCGAGAACTGGGCGGCGCCGAGGTGCTCGACGAAGTACCCGCGGCGAGCGCGCCCCGCCTCCTCCAGGGCCGCGAGCGTCTTGTAGACCAGCGCGAAGCCGCCAGGCACCTGCTCCGACTGCACCGCGCCGCGGGTGACGACGCCGTAGCGGTCCAGCAGCAGCTCCGCCGTGGAGGCCGCGCGCACCGTGGGGTCGGTCTCGGGCAGGGGGAGGATCGCCCAGCGTCCCGCCGCCGCGGGCGGACCCGACCGCACGGGCATCGCCGGACGCCCGCGACCGCGGTACGAGCGCGCCCGCGGCGCGCGGCGCTGCGTGCGGTGCGCGGTGTGGCCCGCGCCGGTGAGCGCGCGGACCGGCGCGAACGTGTCGTTCGTGACGAGGCCGTCCCAGACCAGGTTCCACAGCGATGTCATCAGGGCGTCGTCGTTCGTCGCGCCGACGGTGTCCGCGAGCTGCCGGAAGAAGAACGCGCCCCCGCCGCCGAGCGTCGCCAGCACCTCCTGCTCCAGCGGCGTGCGGTCGGTCGGCTCGGCGTCCGGCAGCGTCAGGGGCAGCGCGTCCGCCAGGTGCAGCGCGACCCAGCCGTCGTTGCCAGCCAGCCGCCCGGTCCCGGACCAGGCGACCTCGCCGGTCGCGGTCAGCTCGTCGAGCATCGCGGGGGAGTAGTCCCGCACCCGCGCCGGCAGGATCAGCGTCTCCCACGCGGAGGCGGGCACCGGCACCCCGGCCAGCTGCTCGATGACGGTCGCGACGCCGTCGACCCCGCGCAGCGCCTTGCCGCCGCTGCGCCCACGATCGGGACCGATCGCCCCGACGTGCTGCCACTCGGGCAGGAACCGCGCGTACGCGGCCTGCTCGACCGGCTCGACCTCCTTGCGCAGCGCCGCGAGGGAGCGACGTCGCAGGCGGCGGAGCACCTCCACGTCGCACCACTCCGTCCCCGTGCCGCCGGGCCGGAACTCGCCCTCGGACACCCGGCGCTCGTCGGCGAGCCGCCGCAGGGTGTCGGTGACGACCGCGACGCCCAGTCCGAGGCGCAGCGCCGCGGCTGCGGCGGTGAAGGGGGCATGGGTCCGCGCGTACCGGCCGACGAGGTCGCCGAGCGGATCCGCGACGGGCTCGACGAACGCGATCGGCACGCCGATCGGCAGCGGCACCCCGAGGGCGTCGCGGAGGCGGCTCGCATCCTCGATGCCGGCGATCCACCGCTCGCCGGCCCAGGACGCCTCGATCGCGCGGTGGGTCGCGACCAGCTCGGCTGCGGCGGCGGCCGCCTGCTGCGAGGTCGCAGGGATCTCCGCGACGTGGAGGCGGGCGGCCAGCTCGTCGACGGTGAGCGGGCCGAGCAGGCGCAGGAGGTCCGCGGCGCCCTCGACGCCGCTCAGGCGTCGGTCGGCGGCGAGCCGCTGCAGCTCGCGCTCGGTCGACTCGACGACGTCCGGGTCCAGCAGCTCGCGCAGCTCCACCCGGCCCAGCAGCTCGGACAGCAGCGTCGGGTCCAGCGCGAGCGCCTGCGCCTTGCGCTCGGCGAGCGGGCTGTCGCCCTCGTAGAGGAACGCGCCGACGTAGCTGAACAGCAGGCTGCGGGCGAACGGCGACGCGGTCGACGTCTCGACCTCGACGACGCGGACCGACCGGGACTCCAGCGCCGCGGCGAGGCCCTTCAGGGACGGCAGGTCGTAGACGTCCTGCAGGACCTCGCGGATGGTCTCGAAGATGATCGGGAAGGTCGGGTACTTCTTCGCGACGTCGAGCAGCTGGCTCGCCCGCTGCCGCTGCTGCCAGAGCGGCGACCGGCGACCGGGGTTGTAGCGGGGCAGCAGCAGCGCTCGCGCCGCGCACTCCCGGAACCGCGAGGCGAAGATCGCGGACGAGGTGACCTCGGTGGTGACGACCTGGTCCAGCTCGTCCGGCTCGAACAGGAACAGGTCGGCTCCCGGCGGCTCCGCGTCGGTGTCCGGCACGCGCAGCACGATGCCGTCGTCGGCGGCCATCGCGCCGTTCTCGATGCCGTATCGCTCCGCCAGGCGGGCGCCGACCGCCAGCGCCCAGGGCGCGTGCACCTGCATGCCGAAGGGGGAATGCAGCACGATCCGCCAGTCGCCCAGCTCGTCGCGGAACCGCTCGAGCACGAGCGTGCGGTCGGAGGGGACCGCGCCGGTCGCCTCCGCCTGGTCGCGCAGGAAGCGCAGCAGGTTCTGCACCGCCCGGCCGTCGAGCCCGATGTCGCCCGCGAGCGCGACCGCCTCCTCGTCGCCCGCCGCGGCGAACCGGCGCTGGAACGCACCGACCGCCCGCCCGAGCTCCGCCGGCCTGCCCAGGCCGTCGCCCTTCCAGAACGGCACGCGGCCGGGCTCGCCGAACGCGGGCAGCACCAGCACGCGGTCGTGGGTGATCTCCTGGATGCGCCAGCTGGTCGC
>NZ_CAXTOQ010000097.1:0-13147 GCF_964245895.1 uncultured Amnibacterium sp. | reverse complement strand
GGACCAGACGGTCGTCCTGCACTACGACGACATCCCCGAGTCCCACCACCGGACATGCGCCGCTGGGTAGTCACCCGCGACGAGCGCTGCCGGTTCCCCGGCTGCAACCGACCCGCGCAGCTCTGCGACATTGACCACATCACCGAATGGCAGCGCGGCGGCGTCACCGACATCGACAACCTCGTCGCCCTCATCCGACCCCACCACCGCGCCAAGACCGCCCAGCTCTGGCAGCAAGAGCTGCAGCAGAACGGGTCCGTCGACTGGGAGGACCCCTGGGACCATCTCTATACCGACCTGCCACCCGACCCAGCAGATCCCGCACCACCGCACCTCGTCGAACCCGACCCACCCGACGACCACTGCCCCTTCTGAACCCATTCGGGCCGTTGCGGGAACTCGTGCGGAGCTCGGAACGTGCCGCGGGGCGGAAGCGCGGGGGATCTGCGACCCGCTGAACCCTCGAGCGGGCCATGCTGGCGGGATGCTGGAACTGCTCCTGCTGGCCGCACCCCCGGCGCCGCACTCACCGAACCTCTGGGGCGCGCTCGGCTGCTCGGTCGGCTTCGCCGGGGCGCTCTTCACCACCCTCGACGCACTCGGCGACTTCGTCGAGCTGCGGTCGTCCAACCCGACCCTCCGACTCGGCCAGCGCCTGAAGTACTCGGGGAAGCTGTCCGGAGCGGGCATCACCGTGGTCTCCGCCGGGACGGTGCTCGCCCTCGACTCGAACTGGTTCGCTCTGGTCGCGCTCTCCGTCGTGTTCACCGTCGTCGTGGTCGTCAGCTGGCTGCTGGCCCGACGCGTGAGACGATCCACCGCGGCCGTCGGCGAATCGGTTCCGCTGGGCGCGTCCATGCCCACCGCATCCGCCTCGCCTGCGTCGCCCTGACGCACCGGCAGGAGCGAGACGGCGCCTAGGCCCGATCGACCCTCCTGCATCGTACTTGCATCAACTATGATGCAAGAATGCGGACCACTGTCGACCTGCCTCCGTCGGTCCATCGACGAGCACGGGAGATCGCCGCGTCGCGCGGCATGTCGCTGTCCGCCGTGATCGCCGAGCTGACGGCGCGCGGGCTCTCACAGCTCGGCGAACCGACGCACCTCACCCGCGATCCGGGAACCGGCCTTCCCGTGCTGATCATCGGGCGGCGCGTGACGGGTCAGGACGTCGCCGACGCGCTCGCCGACGAGTGACCGTCTTCCTGCTCGATGCGAACGTGCTCATCGCGCTCACCGTCGCGGACCACGAGCACCACGATCGCGTGGGGCGCTGGTTCAGCGGGGGAGTGCGAGTCGCGATCAGTCCCGTCGTCGAGGGCGCGCTCGTGCGATTCCTCGTGCGGCTCGGCGAACGGCCGTCGACTGCGCAGGAGCTGATCCGACACGTGCACGAGCACCCGGCGTGCCGGCGATGGCCCGACGACGTCTCGTACATCGACGTCGACCTCGAGGACGTGCGAGGGCACCGCCAGGTGACCGACACCTACCTCGCCGAGCTCGCAGCGGCGCACTCCGGCACCCTGGCGACACTGGACGAGTCGCTGGCGGCCAGGCGACCTGGTCAGACGATGCTCCTGCCTCGTTGAGCAGGATCACCCACCCAGCCCGCTCCTGACATAAGGACCATTATCGGCTGGCAGTCCAGCCGAGGATCCGCAGCGCCGATAATGCACATTATGTCAAGTCAACCCTTGACCGGCGTCTCCGGGCTCAGCCCAGCCGGACGAGCTCCTCCTTGATCGTGGTCAGCCCGGCCACCAGCTCGCCGAACGACGTGCTGAGCGGCGACAGGCCGATCCGCAGGCCGTCGGGCCGCCGGAAGTCGGGGATCACGCCGCGGTCGTGCAGCGCCGGCAGCATCGACTCGAACGCCGGGTGGTCGAAGGTGACGTGGCTGCCACGGACGTCGGGGTCGCGCGGGCTCGCCAGCCGCACGCCGAGCGGCGCCAGCTCGGCGTCGAACCACTCGATCGCGAACGTCGTGAGCGCCTGGGACTTCGCGCGGACGGCGCCGATACCGGCCTCGTCCAGCAGGGCGAGCATGTCGGCGACCGGCACCATCGCGAGGATCGACGGCGTGCCGGAGAGGAACCGCCGGATGCCGGGATCCGGCACGTACTGCTCCCCCATCGCGAACGGCTCCGCGGCGCCCATCCACCCCTGCACCGGCTGCCGAAGACGGTCGTGCAGGTCGCGGCGGGCGTAGAGGAAGGCCGGCGCACCCGGCCCGCCGTTCAGGTACTTGTACGAGCAGCCGACGGCGAGATCGACGCCCAACGCGTCGAGGTGGAGGGGGACGGCGCCCGCCGAGTGGCTGAGATCCCACACAGTGACCGCACCCGCGGCGTGCGCGGCAGCCGTCGCCGCGGACATGTCCGTCACATACGCGGAGCGGTATGCGACGTGGCTGAGCGCGACGGCGGCCGTCGCGGGGCCGACGGCCTCGGCGACCTGCTGCGCAGCCACTCCCCCGTCGTGCGAGGCGCTGAGCGGGACCAGCTTCAGCCCGAGCTCCTCCGCGACGCCCTGCAGCAGGAACCGGTCGGTCGGGAAGTCGGCGGCGGCGAACACGATCTCGGTGCGGTCCGGCCGCAGCGCGACGGCGGCGCGCACGGCCTTGTAGAGCAGCACGCTGGTCGAGTCGCCGACGACGGTCTGCCCCGGGGCGGCGCCGAGCACGACGCGGCCGATCTCGTCCCCGAGCCGTTGGGGCTCCGCCATCCAGCCCTCGTCCCACCCGCGGATGAGCCGCTCCCCCCAGCCGGCCCGCATGAGCTGCTGCAGCCGCGGCGGCGTCCGCTCGAGCGGCCTGCCCAGCGAGTTGCCGTCCAGGTAGGCGACGACGCCGGGGGCGGCGATGAAGCGCTCGCGCAGCGGTGCGAGCGGATCGGCCGCGTCCAGGTCGGCAGCGAGCGCGGCGAGGTCGAGGTCCACGACCACCGATCGTGCCGCGAGATACCAGTCGGCGACACCCTCCGCGTCCATCGGGACGGCGCCGTACCCTGCGACGAGCCGGCGCGGGGGCCCGTCGGTCCTTCCCGTCAGCACGTCGATCAGCGCGTCGCCGGCGAGCCCGCACTCCCCCAGGGCGTGCACCTCCTCGCGCCGCAGCCCGACGGGACCGTCCCCGTTGCCGAGGTCGGTGCCGTACCGCAGCCGCCCTCCGGCCGCCACGAAGCGGCGCGCGTTGTCGACGGCGACCCGCCGCGCCTCCCCCTCGTGGATGGCGAGGGTCGAGATCCAGGTGGTGGCCCGCGCCATGGCCACGATCAGCTCGTCCGGCAGCCGCTCGCTCCAGGGCACGTGGGCGAGCGCGTCGACGCCCGCGACGAGCGCCCGCTCGGCCTGCCCCTCCCCCTCCACGTGCGCGACGACGGGGATCGCCGCGGCGTGCGCGCCGTCGATGAGCGCCTGCAGCACGCCGTCGCCGAACGGCGGGGACCCGGCGTGCAGCACGACCTTCATCCGGTCGAGGCGCTGCTCCGTCGCAGCGAGCACGGCGGCTCGCGCCTCGGCCGGGTCGCCGATCTCCCGCACCGCGGCGTCGGGAGCCCACCACCGGCCGCGCGGGTAGCCGCCCGGCGGGGTGAGGAACGGCCCGGCGACCCGCACCGTCGCACCGCCGACGCCGTGGCGACGCCACCGGACGGCCTCCTCCGGTGACCAGCCGAGGTCGTGGACCTCGACGACCGGCGAGTCGCGCAGCCGCGCGCCGTCGACGAGACCCAGGTGCACGTGGTGATCCACGATCCCCGGCATGAGCACCGTCCGCGCTGCATCCGCCACCCGTCCATCCTTCCGGAGCCCGGCGCTCCGCCCGGTCCGCTGGGAACGCGCCGGAAGTCCGCTGGGGAATGCGGGGCGTGGAGGCGCGGGTCAGGACGATGGACGCTCCGCTCTCGAAAGGAACGAAGACATGCGAGGGAAGCTGCTGTTCGCCGCGGGTCTGGTCGGGGGCTACGTGCTCGGCGCCCGTGCGGGACGCCCCGCCTACGAGGCGATCGCGGAGCGCGTGCGCAGCACCGCCGCGGACCCGAAGGTGCAGAAGGTGGTGTCCAAGGCCAAGGACGCCGTGGAGGAGAAGGCGCCGCAGGTGGCCGCAGCCGCCGGACTGGTGTCGGGCACGGTCGCCGGCGCGGCGGAGGCCGCGGGCTCGGCGCCCTCCTCCTCCGACGACGGCGGCGACGATGACGACGACGACGCGCCGGCGGCCTGAGGTGTCGACGCCGAGGATTCCGATCAAGCGCTCCAAGCGGGAGGACATGGCCACCGCGGCCGGTCTCTCCGTCGTCGTCGCGAGCGTCATCGGCGCCGCGAGCGCTGCCAGCCACGCGATCCGGCGCGACCCGGGCCACGTGCGGTTCAGCCGCCGCGCGCCCGAGGGCTCGGCCGAGCGCGTCTCCGCGTCTGCGCAGCAGGGTCGCCAGCAGGACGGCGCGGTGCCGGCGCCCGACGACGCGTCGAAGCCGGAGGGACCGGAGGACCTGCACAAGCGCACCTGGTTCTACGCGCTGAAGAAGACCGCCAGCGAGTTCGGCGCCGACCAGTGCACCGACCTCGCCGCGGCGCTGGTGTACTACTCGGTGCTCGCGCTGGGCCCGGGGATCATCGCCATCGTCTCGATCCTCGGCCTGCTCAGCCCCGACGCCGTCGGCCAGATCACCGGCCAGTTCCTGACGCCGATCAAGGACAGCTCCCCGGGCACCTACAACATCGTCACGCAGCTGATCACGAACGCCACCAAGACGCAGGGCGTCGGGATCGGCCTGGTGATCGGCGTGCTCGGCGCCGTGTGGTCGGCGTCCGGCTACGTGGGCGCGTTCGGGCGGGCGATGAACCGGATCTACTCGATCCCGGAGGGGCGTCCCGTCTGGAAGCTGCGCCCGACCCAGCTGCTGGTCACGGTGGTGATCGTCGTGCTGGTGGTGCTCGCCGTGCTGATCCTGGTGTCCACGGGCCCCATCGTGAACCAGATCGCTCAGGCCGTCGGCATCGGCGACACGGCGCTGCTGGTGTTCCAGATCGTCAAGTGGCCGATCCTCGTCGTGATCGCCATCGCGGCGATCGCGATCCTCTACTACTTCTCGCCGAACGTGAAGCAGCCGAAGTTCAAGTGGATGAGCGTCGGGTCGTTCCTCGCCCTGCTGGTGTGGGCCATCGCGACGGTCGCGCTCGGCCTGTACCTGTCGCTGAGCGGCGGCGGCAGCTACGCCAAGACGTACGGCCCGATCGCCGGCGTGATCGTGTTCCTGCTGTGGCTCTGGATCACGAACCTCGTGCTGCTGTTCGGCGCGGAGTTCGACGCGGAGCTGGAGCGCAGCCGCGAGCTGCAGGCCGGCATCGCGGCGGAGGAGCAGATCCAGCTGCCCCTGCGCGACACCCGGCAGTCGGACAAGAAGGCGAAGAAGCGGGAGAAGGCTGTCGACGAGGCCCGCGCGCTGCGGGTGTCCCGCGGCCGGGACGACGGCTCCGGGAAGGACTGACCGGCCCGTCGAACGCGAACGGCCCGCGCACGGCGACGTGCGCGGGCCGGTCGTTCAGGTGGGAGGCCCGGGAAGCGCTCCCACCGGCTCGGGGGCTCTAGTGAGCGGCGACGATCGGGATCGCGCCCGTCAGCGGGCGCCGCTCCACCGCGATCGGAGCGCGATCCGCCGCCCGCGTCCGGTCCGCGCGCCGGACCATCGGACCGACGATCAGCGCGAGCGCCAGGGACGCGACGCACCAGGCGGTGATGCCGGCGAGGACGAGGACCACGGTGGTGAGCACGGGTCGACTGTGACAGCCGGCGCACCCCCGGATCAGGAGGCTCGCGGCGCGTCGCCGCCCCGCCGACCACCCCCCGAAGTGGGGGCAGGATCGTCGCCGCTCCCCCGCGCGCAGGATCGGCGTGGCGCCGCTCCGACCGCCGCGGGAGCCGCTATCCGGCAGCCCTGCGCAGCAGGTCGACGATCGCCGCCCGGGCTTCGGCGGCCTGCGGACCGTCGGCGCGAACGGTCACCTCGGCGCCCTGCCGCAGCCCGAGCGCGAGGATCGCGAGCAGGCTCGCGGCGTCCGCCCCATCGACGGTGACGTGGGCGTCGAACCCGCCGGCGAGCCGCACCAGCGCCGCCGCGGGCCGGGCGTGGAGGCCCTCCGGGTCGGTCAGCACGACCGACGCGGCGGCGTCGTCCGAGAGGGACGGCTGCTCCGGAGGCGTGCCGAGCGCTGCGGCGGCGACCGCGTCGAGCGCAGCGCCCGACTCGGCCGCGACCGCTGCGGCCACCCCGCCCTCCACGATCGGGGCGTCGAGCACCCGCACGCCGCCGGACGGGGGGTCCTCCAGCAGGTCGACCGCCGTCTCGGCGGTGAGCAGCGCGGAGCCGAGGTCGCCGATGATCAGCACCCCGTCCCCGTCGTCCGCCGCGGCGATGCCGGCGAGCACCCGGTCGTAGCTGGTGCCGATGCCGCCGTCGTCGGTGCCGCCCGCCGCGACCAGCCGGACCGAGGGCGCCATCTGCCCGGCCAGCTCGACCAGGCCGTCGGCGATGCGGGCGCTGTGCGAGACGAAGACGAGCCCGACCGCCACGGGTCAGCCCTCCGCAGCGTCCGCCGCTGCGCGCAGCTGGTAGGCGCTCGACTGGGCGCCGGGATCGCGGTGCCCGACGGCCCGCTCCCCCAGGTAGCTCGCCCTGCCCTTCCTGGCCACCAGCGGATCGGTCGACTCCGCGCCGGCCGCGGCGGCGTCCGCCGCCGCCTGCAGCACGGCCGTCGCGTCGCCTCCGGCGCCCCTGGCGTGCTCGGCGGCCTCGACCGCCGGCGTCCAGGCGTCCACCATCGTCTTGTCGCCCGGCTCCGCCTTGCCGCGCGACACGACGCCGTCGCGGGCGGCGGTGAGCAGTGCGACCACGGCGGCCGCGTCCAGCTGCGGCGCGTCCCCTGCGGCCTGCGCGCCCTTCAGGTACGCCGTGCCGAGCAGCGGCCCGGAGGCGCCGCCGACCGTGGAGATCAGGGTCGTCGCGACCAGCTTCAGCACCGCGCCCGGCGTCTCCGGCGTCGCGTCGTCGAGCTTCGCGATCACCGCGCGGAAGCCCCGGTCGAGGTTCTCCCCGTGGTCGCCGTCGCCGATCGCGCGGTCGAGGCCCGACAGCTCCGCCTTGTGCTCGGCGACGACCGCCGCGCTGCGCCGCACCCAGTCGAGCGCCCAGTCCGTCCCCAGCGCGTCCACCCCGCCTCCCCCTACCGACCCCAGCGCAGCGCGGCGGTCTCGACCGGCGCGTCGTACAGGGCCTTCAGCTCGTCGTCCAGCTTCAGCAGCGTGATGGACACGCCCTGCATGTCGAGGCTCGTCACGAAGTTGCCGACCAGGCTGCGGGACACGTGGATGCAGCGCTCGCGCAGGATCGAGGCCGCGGCGTCGTAGACGATGTAGAGCTCGACGAGCGGCGTCGCCCCCATGCCGTTCACGAAGAGCAGCACGTCGTCGCTGGAGGTGAACGGCAGGTCCTCGAGGATCGGCTCCACCAGCCGCGAGACCAGGCCGTCGACCGGCTCCCACTCGATGCGGACGCGACCGGGCTCGCCGTGGATCCCGATGCCGATCTCCACCTCGTGGTCGCTGATGTCGAAGCTCGGCACCCCGGCGTGCGGCACGATCGGCGCGGTGAGCGCGAGACCCATGGAGCGCACGTTCGCGTTGACCTTGCGCGCGATCGCGGCGACGGCGGCGAGGTCGTCGCCGCGCTCCGCGGCGGCGCCGGCGATCTTCTCGATGAGCACGGTGCCCGCGACGCCGCGGCGGCCGGCCGTGTACAGCGAGTCCTTCACCGCGACGTCGTCGTCGACCACGACCGTCTCGACCTGGATGTCCTCGGCGGACGCGAGGTCGGCGGCCGTCTCGAAGTTCAGCACGTCGCCCGTGTAGTTCTTCACGATGTGGAGCACGCCCGCTCCCCCGTCGACGGCCTTCGTCGCCGCGAGCACGGGGTCGGGGGTCGGTGAGGTGAACACGGCCCCCGGCACGGCGGCGTCGAGCATGCCGTACCCCACGAAGCCGCCGTGGAGCGGCTCGTGGCCGCTGCCGCCGCCGGACACCAGGCCGACCTTGCCCTGCACGGGCGCGTCGGCGCGCACGATGTAGTCGGGATCCGTCTGCACGCGGACCAGGCCGGCGTGCGCCGCGGCGATGCCCGCGAGGGCGTCCTTCACGACGGTCTGCGGATCGCGGATGAGCTTCTTCATCGAACCTCCAGTGCGTCAGCGGGCGGCCCAGGCCGCCGCCCTCGAGCCGAGCCTACGGTCGCCCGGCGCGCCGCCACCGGGGCCTGCACAATCGTGCAGCGGGCCTCGGCGGAGCCGGCTCAGCCGACCAGGGCCCTCGCGAGCGGCTCGTCGATGACGAGGTCGGTGACCAGGCCGGCCGCGAGCGCCCCGCGGAGGCTCGGCAGCTTCGACAGCCCCGCGACGACGCAGATCCGGCGGGCGGCGCGGCGCAGCTGGTCGAGGTCGGGCCCCGACGCGCGCGCGTTCAGCGCGACGTCGCGCCACGTGCCGTCGCCGCGGTAGAACACCGTCGCGACGTCGCCGACCACCCGGTCCGCGCTGAGCGACCGGTAGTCCTCCGGCTCCAGGTACCCGCCGATGTACACGTGGCTCGGCACCTCCGCGAACGGCGAGCCCAGCCCGAACAGCGCGACCTGCATCGCCTCCTGCACCTCGAGCACGCGCCGCATGCTGCGCTCCCGCCACAGCGCGCGCTTCGTCTCCGGGTCGTCGAAGAACGCCGGGACCGGGAACTGCTGGATGTGCGCGCCGTACGCGCGGCCGAAGCGGCGGAGGATCTCGCTCGCGTAGATGATGCCGGTGGTCCTGGTGTTGCCTGCCCCGTTCAGCTGCACGATCTCGGCGCCGCTCAGCGCCTTCGGAACGAGGTGCCTGCTGACCGCGCTCACCGTGGAGCCCCACGCGACGCCGAGCGTCATGTTCGAGTCGAAGAAGCGCCCCAGCAGCCGGGCGGCCGACATCGCGACCCGTTCCAGCCGGTCCACGTCGCTGGTGTGGTCCGGCATCGGCACGAGGTGCGCAGCGACGTCGTAGCGCTCGCGCAGCACCCGCGCGAGGTGCTCGGCCGATTCGGCCGGGGAATGGATCTGGATGTCGACCAGGCCGGTCTCGCGAGCGTGGCTGAGCAGGCGGGAGACGGAGGATCTCGACGTGTGCAGCTCGCGCGCGATCGCCTCCATCGTGAGGTCCTGCATGTAGTACAGGTGCGCGGCGGTGAGCGCCTGCTCCACCCGGGTCGGACCCCGGCCACCGCCGTCGACCGTCGGGCGGAGCGCCTCCGTCGTCACGTCGATCCCTTCCATCGCCCGCCCTGGCGAGCCCGTGCACGTCCGTTCCGGACGTCTGCGCAGACGTGCCGGACTCCCGGAACATAGCGGATGCACGCATGTGCAGGTCGGCTTCGGAAGGATGCGCAGCCCCTGGGGGCTCGGAGTACGGTCCTGACGGGCCGCGCTCAGCGGAACAGGCATGACTCGATGAAGAGGCAGGTGGGAATGGACTACTCAGTGGGCCAGCAGTTCCTCTCGGAGCTCGTGGGCACCGCGATGCTCCTTCTGCTCGGAGGTGGCGTCGTCGCGACGGCGATCCTCGTGAAGAGCAAGGGACTCGGCGGCGGATGGCTGCTGATCAACTTCGGCTGGGGCCTCGCGGTCTTCGCCGGTGTGACGGTCTCGTACGCGTCGGGGGCGAACCTCAACCCGGCGGTCACGGTCGGGCTGCTCGTGGCGGGCAAGTTCACGCAGGGCTTCGGTGTCGCGCTGCTGTACTTCATCGCGCAGCTGCTCGGCGCGATGATCGGCGCGGTCCTCGTGTGGCTGGCGTTCAAGAAGCACTTCGACGAGGAGGAGAACGCGGGCACCATCCTCGGCGTCTTCTCCACCGGCCCGGAGATCCGCTCCTACGCCTGGAACCTGGTGACCGAGATCATCGGCACGTTCGTGCTGGTCTTCGTGGTCCTCGGGTTCGGGCACGCCGGCGACGCCGCGACCAAGACCCCCGCCGGCCTCGCCGCGCTCGGCGCCCTGCCCGTCGCCCTCCTCGTGGTGGGCATCGGCGCCTCCCTCGGCGGCCCCACCGGCTACGCCATCAACCCCGCCCGCGACCTCGGCCCGCGCATCATCCACGCGATCCTCCCCATCAAGAACAAGGGCACGAGCGACTGGGGCTACGCGTGGGTGCCGGTCGTGGGCCCGCTCGTCGGCGGCGCGCTCGCCGGCGCGCTGTCCCTCGCCCTGCTGCCGTAGCGCGACCCGAACCGATTCCCGCAGTACCCGATCACCACCTACAGGAACGAAGGAGTTTCCATGGCGGACTACGTCCTCGCCATCGACCAGGGCACCACCTCCACCCGCGCGATGATCTTCGATCACGAGGGCAAGGTCGTCTCGACCGGTCAGCTCGAGCACCAGCAGATCTTCCCGAGGGCCGGCTGGGTCGAGCACGACCCGGAGGAGATCTGGAAGAACACCCGCGAGGTGATCGGCCAGGCCCTGTCCCGCGCCGACATCACCCGGCACGACATCGCCGCGGTCGGCATCACGAACCAGCGCGAGACGACCGTCGTGTGGGAGAAGGCGACCGGCAAGCCGGTCTACAACGCGATCGTCTGGCAGGACACGCGGACCCAGTCGATCGTCGACCGGTTCGCTGCGGACGGCGGCGTCGAGCGGTTCAAGCAGACCGTCGGCCTCCCCCTCTCCACCTACTTCGCCGGTACGAAGATCGTCTGGATCCTCGAGAACGTCGACGGGGCGCGGGAGAAGGCGGACAACGGCGAGCTGCTCTTCGGCACCACCGACACGTGGGTGCTGTGGAACCTCACGGGCGGCGTCGACGGCGGCGTGCACGCGACCGACGTGACGAACGCCTCGCGCACGCTCTTCATGGACCTGAAGACGCTGTCCTGGGACGAGTCGATCCTCGACGTGTTCGGCGTGCCGAAGTCGATGCTCCCCGAGATCAGGAGCTCCTCCGAGGTCTACGGGAACGTCGAGTCGTCCAGCCTGCTCCGCGAGGTGCCGATCGCCGGCATCCTCGGGGACCAGCAGGCCGCGACGTTCGGGCAGGTCGCGTTCGAGGTCGGCGAGGCGAAGAACACCTACGGCACCGGCAACTTCCTGATCTTCCCGACCGGGACCGAGATCGTGCACAGCGAGAACGGCCTGCTCACGACGATGGCGTACCAGTTGGGCGGCGGCGAGCCGCACTACGCGCTGGAGGGCTCCGTCGCCGTGACCGGATCGCTGATCCAGTGGCTGCGCGACAACCTCGGGCTGATCTCCTCCGCCCCGGAGGTCGAGGAGCTCGCGAAGACCGTCGAGGACAACGGCGGCGCGTACTTCGTGCCGGCGTTCTCGGGCCTGTTCGCGCCGTACTGGCGGTCGGAGGCGCGCGGCGCCCTGGTCGGCCTCACCCGGTTCGTGAACAAGGGCCACATCGCCCGCGCCGCTCTCGAGGCGACCGCGTTCCAGTCGAAGGAGGTCATGGACGCGGTCGACGCGGACACCGGCAACCCGCTGACGGAGCTGAAGGTCGACGGCGGCATGGTCGCGAACGACACGCTGATGCAGTTCCAGGCCGACATCCTCGGCGTCCCGGTCGTGCGCCCGGTCGTCGCGGAGACGACGGCGCTCGGCGCCGCCTACGCCGCGGGCCTCGCCGTCGGGTTCTGGAACGACTTCGACGACCTGCGGAAGAACTGGCAGGAGGACAAGCGCTGGGAGCCCTCGATGGACGAGGACGAGCGCGCGCGCCAGTACCGCCTCTGGAAGAAGGCCGTCACGAAGACGTTCGACTGGGTCGACGGCGACGTCCAGTAGCACCTGAGCAGGCCGCCCGAGCACTTCGGCAGGCTCTTCTCGCTTCGGCAGGCTCCCCGGTCCCTCGGGAGCCTGCCGAAATGCTGTCAGCCTGCCGAAGTGCTGTCAGCCTGCCGAAGTGCTCGAACCCGAGGCGGTCCGGGTCGCGGCGACCCACTGGTCGAGCTTCGACGCCGCCCGGCCGCTGTCGACCGCGCGGGCGGCGCGCTCCAGGGCCTCCGCCAGCCGCTTCGCCATCGGGCGGTCCGCGGTCTCGGGGTCCTCGTAGAGGTCCCACGCGACGAGCCCGGCCGCCGCGTTCAGCAGGACGACGTCGCGGACCGGGCCGCCGTCGCCCGCCAGCACCCGCCGCACGGTCGCCGCGTTCTCGGCGGGCGTCCCGCCGCGCAGGTCGCCGAGGCGAGCCACCGGCAGCCCGACGTCGGAGGGGTGCACGTCGTGCTCCGTCACCGCGCCGCCGGAGACCTCGCGGATGCGGCTGTGGCCCGTCGTCGACAGCTCGTCCAGCCCGTCGTCCCCCCGCACGACCAGCGCGGTCGCGCCGCGCGTCTGCAGCACGCCCGTGACCAGCGGCACGACCGCGGGCGACGCGACGCCGATCACGTTCGCGTCCGGCCGGGCCGGGTTCACGAGCGGGCCGAGGAAGTTGAAGACCGTCGGGACGCCGAGCGCCGCCCGCGCCTCCGCCGCGTGCTTGAACCCGGGATGGAAGGCCGCCGCCCAGACGAACGTGATGCCGGCCTCGGCGAACACCCTCGCGACGCCGTCGCCGTCGAGGCCGAGGTCCACCCCCAGCTCGCCGAGCACGTCGCTCGCCCCCGCGGCGGAGCTGACCGCGCGGTTGCCGTGCTTCGCCACCGGCACGCCGCAGGCGGCGACGACCACCGCGGCGGTCGTCGACACGTTGACGGTCTTGAAGCCGTCGCCGCCGGTCCCGACCAGGTCGAGCGACCGCGTCGGCACCGGCAGCGGGCGGGCGCTCGCGAGGACGGCGTCGCGGAACCCGACGATCTCGTCGACCGTCTCGCCCTTCGCGCGGAGCGCCACGAGGAATCCGGCGAGGGTCGCGGCGGGCACCGCGCCCGCCATGACCTGCTCCATCGCCCAGGTGGCCTCGGCGACGCGGAGGTCCCTGCCCGCCAGCAGCATGCCCGTCAACCCCGGCCAGGTGAGCTCGTCGACCACGGATCGAGCCTATTGAGGCGCGGTTCCGGGGATCGCGCCCCCTCGCGCTCCGAAACTCTTCGACAACTCGTCGAAATCCCGGCGGGGAGGGTGCTCGA
>NZ_CAXTOQ010000096.1:0-13225 GCF_964245895.1 uncultured Amnibacterium sp. | reverse complement strand
CCACGGACGCGACGAAGTCCGCGTCCCCGTGGTAGAGGCTGCGCTCCATCTCATCGAGAAGGCGCTGCTCCTGCTCCGAAAGTGGCATCCGGATCCCTCTTCTCTCAGGGTGGGCGGCCGTCGCGGCCATGCGCGAGCCAAAGTGTACCTGTCGGCGTCCCGGCTAGGCTAGGCGGTGTGAGCACCGGTGGCCGACTCGTCGACCTGGTGCAGGACCGGCTCGACGGGTTCCTCGACGCCCGCTCCCCGATTCTCGCCGCCATCGCGGACGACACGGCGCCGATGGAGTCGATCTCGCGGGACTTTCTGAGATTCGGGAAGCGGTTCCGCGCCCGGTTCTGCTACTGGGGCTGGCAGGCCGTGCAGGCCGCCGACGACTGGGGCGTGCCGTTCGACGACGAGGGCAGCCACGACCTCCCCGCCGTGATCGGCGCCTCCGCCGCGCTCGAGCTGTTCCACGCCGCGGCGCTCGTGCACGACGACCTGATCGACGCCTCCGACACCCGCCGCGGGGCCCCGGCCGCGCACCGCGCGTTCGAGGGACTGCACCGGGATCGCGAGTTCGTCGGCGACGCCGCCCGGTTCGGCCGGTCGGCCGCCGTCCTGCTGGGCGACCTGCTGCTCGTCTGGAGCGACGAGCTGTTCGCGGAGTCGATCGACACCCTGCGCGACCGCGAGAACGCCAGGGCGGCGCGCGGCGAGTACAACCGGATGCGCACCGACGTGACGGCGGGCCAGTACCTCGACATCGTCGCCGAGGCCAAGTGGCCGCACGTGCCCGGGGCGCTCGAGGTCGACCACGCGCTGAACGTCATCACCTACAAGTCGGCGAAGTACTCGATCGAGGCGCCGCTCGCGATCGGCGCGAGCCTCGGGGGCGCGTCGCTGGCACAGATGGCCGCGCTGCGCGAGTTCGGCCTGCCGCTCGGCGTCGCGTTCCAGCTGCGCGACGACCTGCTCGGCGTCTTCGGCGACAGCGACGTCACCGGCAAGCCGGCCGGCGACGACCTGGTCGAGGGCAAGCGCACCGTGCTGATCGCCCTCGCCCGCCGCGCGCTGCCGGCGTCCGCCCGCCGCACGCTCGACGAGCTGCTCGGCGACCCGGACCTGACGGACGAGCAGGTGCTGACGCTGCAGGAGACGATCCGCGCCTCCGGAGCCATCGACGCGACCGAGTCGTTGATCGCGGAGAACGTGGAGCGCGCGCTCGACGCGATCGCCGACGCGCCGCTCACCTCCGACGCCCGCGACGCCCTGGCCGGCCTGGCCGACTCCATCAGCGTCCGCACCGCCTGAGGGCCGCCGCTGGGGCCGCTGCGCTCGAGGGCGCCGCGCTCGAGGGCGACAGCAGGACAGAACGCCGTCGGCAGGACGAATCGGCGCGTTCTGTCCTGCTGACGACGTCCTGTCCTGCCGATGCCCTCGGGTGGAGGCGCGACAGCCGTCAGGCGACGGGGGCGTGCCGCGCGATCACGTCCCGGACCGCGGAGAGCACGAAGTCGAAGTCGTACATGATCGTCGCGTAGGCGAACTGCAGCACGATCCGCCCCTCGCGCAGCAGCCGCACGACGCGCACCCGGTCGGCCGTGAACGCCTGCTCCTTCGCGTGCGTCTCCCGGCCGTCCGCCTCGATCGCGAGCCAGTCGTCCACCTCCAGGTCCAGCCGATCGCGGCTGCGCGTCGTGACCTGCACGTCGACGCTGATCCCGGCGACCGCCAGCAGGTAGCGGACGATCGACTCGATGCCGGACTCGCTCCTCGGCTCGAGGTGGGCGATCAGCCCGTGCACCCGCTTCGGGCCGCGGCGGATGATCGCCTCCAGCCGGTTGCGGGAGATCAGCCGCCGGAACAGCAGCGAGTCGAGGATCGCGATCAGCAGGTGCGGCGGCACGCAGGTCAGGGCGTCCGAGATGGCCAGATCAAGCGGCAGCACGCCGTCCCGGGCTTGGGTCCTGTCGCTCCGGGCGCTCCAGTGCCTCACGACCGACGGCCCCTGCTCCCGGCCGGCCGAGCGTCGCCCGGAGGCGGACGTCGGGAACACGATGTGGACGCCGTGATCCGGCGGCACCCACGCGCCGTGGAGCGCGAGCGCCGACACGCACCCGAGCCGGCCGCCCGTCCGCATGGCGAGCACCGCCTGCTTCGGCGTCGCCGGCGTGGCGTACCAGCCCTTGATCACCCGGTACCGGCGCCGGGCGTCGATCGAGTCGCGGATCGACGCCTCCGTCTCGCCCATCGCTCGCAGCTCGGCCGTGGAGAAGGGGTGGAAGGTTCCCATGGCCGGGCATGCTGGCCGCTCGCCGGGCCGCGTGGGGCGGATCGGCCTGGGGAGGAGCCGATCGGGACTTCAGCCGGGCCTGCCGAATGCCTGCGGCGGCGGCGGCGGCGCGCGCGCCGGCGGCGAGGGCGTCGGCAGGACAGAACGGCGACAGCAGGCGAAAACGACCCGGATCGTCCTGCCGACGGCGTTCTGTCCTGCTGAAGCCCTCGATTCGTCCTGCTGGAGCCCTCGATTCGTCCTGCTGGAGCCCTCGATCCATCCTGCTGAAGGCCTCGGCGGGCCGGAGGGAGGGGTGGGCGTCAGGCGAGGGCCTGCGCGATGCGGCGGACCTCCGCCTTCCGGCCCGCGAGCAGCGCGTCGATCGGCGCCGCGCCGAGGCTGTCCTCCGGCTCGAGCAGCCAGCGCACGGCCTCGTCGTCGCTGAAGCCGTTGTCGCCGAGCACGATGATCGTGCCCCGCAGCTCGGGCAGCGGCCCCTCGTCCGTCACGAACACCTCTGGCACGGACAGCACGCCGTCGCGGCGGAGAGCCAGCAGGTGCTTGTCCTCGATCAGCCGCCGCACCCGGCTCGGGGTCAGGCCCAGCCGCTCGACGAGGTCGGGGACGGTCAGCCAGGCGCGTTCGTCGGTACCGCTCACGGATCAAGGATGCCAGGGCGCGAACTGGGGGCACGCCGCCGCCCGCGAACCCGTCCCGCGACCGGCCGCGTCCGTTGACTCGGGGAAGCCGGTTTGCGACAGTGCGGGCACGCCCCTCGGGGGATGGGCGTGGAAGAGGGCGGACCATGGGGTCGACGGTGTTCGGGGAGGCGCGGGGGGCGCAGACCGGCGGGGCGCGGCACGCGGACGACCGGGGCGCGCTGCGCTCGCGGCTCGGCGCTGCCGGACGGCTCGTCGGCTCGCTGGCCCGCTCGGTCGGGGCTCCCGTCGAGGGCGAGCGCGACGGCCAGCGGTCGCGCCCCGCGGCGGAGGCGGACGCGATGCGCCGCGCCCGCGAGGGAGCGATCGAGGTGGTCGTCGAGGCCGGGGAGACCGTGTTCGACATCGCCGCCCGCCACGGCGTCTCGACGGCGAGCCTGCTCGCGCTGAACGGCCTCGGCTGGCGCTCGCAGCTGCAGCGCGGGCAGATCGTGCTCGTGAAGCCGAACGCGGACCGGCCCGCCGCGGTCCCGGTCGCGGACGAGCTGCACCGCCACCGCGTCGGCGACGACGAGTCGGTGTCGTCGATCGCGCAGCGCCACGGCGTCTCGACCGCCGCGGTCCTGCTCGCCAACGGCCTGTCGCGCGGCAGCGCGGTCCGCAGCGGCCAGCAGCTGGTCATCCCGGTGCCGAACCTGCGCCGCAGCGGGTCCGGAGCGGTCCGGCTGTCGGGCGAGATGCTCGACAACGCGCGCACGATCGCCGAGGTCGGGCGGCTCGCCGGCGTGCCGGACGACGGCGTCGTCATCGCGCTGACCGCCGCGATGCAGGACTCGTCGCTGCACAACCTCGCGTTCGGCGAGGGCGACGCCGTCGGCCTGTTCCAGCAGCGGCCGAGCCGCGGCTGGGGCGACGGCGCGGTCCTCTGCGACCCGCGCCGGGCGGCGACCGCGTTCTTCGGCGGCTCCGGCAGCGGCGTCGTCGCCCCGGCGACCGGGCTGCTCGACGTCGGCGGCTGGGAGTTCATGAGCGTCGGGGAGGCGGCGCACGCCGTGCAGCGCACCTCCTCCCCCGCCGCCTACGGCAAGTGGGAGCGGTGCGCCCGCGGCTGGCTCGCCGACCTGGACCGCACCCGAGCCTGAAGCCAGGGCCTCACGACGCCGGGCGGCGAGCCGGTTCCCCGCTCCGCGGAGAGCCACCGCGGCGCGGCCGGACCCGCTCCTTATGCTTCGGGGCGTGACCGCCGCTCCTCCCGACCCCATGGTGGGCCGGCTGCTCGACGGCCGGTACCAGATCCGGGCCCGCATCGCGCGGGGCGGCATGGCGACCGTGTACCTCGCCACCGACCTGCGCCTGGAGCGGCGGGTCGCCGTCAAGGTGATGCACGCGCACCTGGCCGATGACGCGGCGTTCCGCGACCGCTTCATCCAGGAGGCGCGCAGCGCCGCCCGGCTGGCGCACCCGAACGTGGTCAACGTCTTCGACCAGGGCCAGGACCTCGGCACCGCCTACCTGGTGATGGAGTACCTGCAGGGGATCACGCTGCGCGACCTGCTCGGCGAGTACGGGCGCCTCACCTCCGAGCAGACGATGGACATCCTGGAGGCGGTGCTCGCCGGCCTCGTCGCGGCGCACAAGGCCGGGATCATCCACCGCGACCTGAAGCCCGAGAACGTGCTGCTCGCCGACGACGGCCGGATCAAGACCGGCGACTTCGGCCTCGCCCGCGCCGCGACGAGCCACACCGCGAGCGGCCAGGCGCTGCTCGGCACGATCGCCTACCTGTCCCCCGAGCTCGTCACGCGCGGGATCGCCGACACTCGCAGCGACGTGTACGCGGTCGGCATCATGATGTACGAGATGCTCACCGGCGAGCAGCCCTTCAAGGGCGAGCAGCCGGTGCAGATCGCGTACCAGCACGCGAACGACTCCGTGCCCGCGCCGTCGCTGAAGAACGCGTCGGTGCCGGCGCTGCTCGACGACCTGACCCTGTGGGCGACGTCGCGCGACCCGGAGGACCGGCCGCGGGACGCCCGCGCGATGCTCGACCAGCTGTTCGAGACGCAGCACCTGATGCGCGAGCAGCGCGAGACCGGCCCGATCACCGGTCG
Organism: uncultured Amnibacterium sp.; assembly: GCF_964245895.1. Taxonomy (GTDB): domain Bacteria; phylum Actinomycetota; class Actinomycetes; order Actinomycetales; family Microbacteriaceae; genus Amnibacterium. The sequence goes on along the minus strand of NZ_CAXTOQ010000096.1, from coordinate 8,195 downwards.
CACCCAGGTGCTGCCGCCGGCCCCGACCACGGTGCTGCCGACGGCCGACACGCCCCCGGCGCCCGCGAGGCGCTCAGCGGCCACGACCGACACCGTCGAGCGCCTGCGGGCGGCGACCAGCCGCGCGCACCGCCGGGGCGCATGGGCGTTCGGCGCGGTGCTCGTGGCCGGCGCGATGGCCTCCGCCACCGGCTGGTACTACGGCGGCGGGCCCGGGTCGACCTCCGCGCTGCCGAGCGTCTCCCGGATGTCCGTCGACCGGGCCACCGCCGCGCTGCAGGACAGCGGGTTCCGGGTCGGCACCCGCAGCAGCGTGTGGAGCACGATCGACTCTGGCGTCGTCGTCGGCACCCGGCCGGGCCAGGGCACGGCGCTCCCGCCCGGCGCCGAGGTCGGCCTCCTGCTGTCGAAGGGCGAGCAGCCCGCCTCCGCGCCCGCGGTGAAGGGCTCCTCCGTCGCGGACGCGACGGCAGCCGTCCGGAGCGCCCGACTCACCCTCGGGCAGCAGGTCGACCGCGCGTCCCTGAAGACCGCGGGCACCGTCCTGCGGCTGATCGACGCCGACGACGCGACCGTCGACCCGGGCGCGAGCCTGCCGGCGGGCAGCACCGTCCGGCTCGTCGTGTCCTCGGGCCCGGCTCCGGCGGAGACGCCGGCACCGACGGGAGTGCCCACGCCGACGGCGGCGCCGAGCCCGACCGGGACGCCCGCGGGGCTCTGACCCGACCGGTCAGATGCCGCCAGCGCCGAGCTCCTCGGCGACCAAGAACGCCAGCTCGAGCGACTGCATGTGGTTCAGCCGCGGGTCGCACAGCGACTCGTACCGCGTCGCGAGGTCGGCCTCGTCGATGTGCTCCGACCCGCCGAGGCACTCGGTGACGTCGTCGCCGGTCAGCTCCACGTTCATCCCGCCGGGGAACGTGCCCGCCGCGCGGTGGGCGGCGAAGAAGCCGCGCACCTCGTCGACCACGTCGTCGAAGCGGCGGGTCTTGTAGCCCGTCGGAGTCGTGATCCCGTTCCCGTGCATCGGGTCCGTGATCCACAGCGGCGTCGCGGCGAACGACTTCGAGGCCTCGAGCAGCGGCGGCAGCACGTCCCCGATCCGGGTCGCGCCCATCCGCGTGATCAGGGTCAGGCGGCCGGGCTCGCGGTCCGGGTCGAGCACGTCGACCAGGCGCTCGAGCTCGCCCGGCGTCATGGACGGCCCGATCTTCACGCCGATCGGGTTGCGGATGCGGGAGAAGAAGTCGACGTGCCCGCCGTCCAGCTGCCGCGTCCGCTCCCCGATCCACACGAAATGCCCTGAGGTGTCGACCGGGGTGCCGTTCCGCGAGTCGATGCGGGTGAGCGCCCGCTCGTACTCCATCAGCAGGCCCTCGTGCGCGGTGTAGAACTCCACGCGCGTCAGCTCGTCGAAGTCCGCCCCCGCCGCGCCCATGAACCGGACCGCGCGGTCGATCTCGCGCGCGAGGCCCTCGTACCGCTGGTTCGCGGGGTTCGCCGCGAACCCCCGGTTCCAGCTGTGCACCTCGCGCAGGTCCGCGAACCCGCCCTGCGTGAACGCGCGGATCAGGTTCAGGGTCGACGCCGCCGTGTGGTAGCCGCGGACCAGCCGCTGCGGGTCGTGCGCTCGGGAGGCGGGGGTGAAGTCGTAGCCGTTGACGATGTCGCCGCGGTACGCGGGCAGCGTCACGCCGTCCCGGGTCTCCAGGTCGCTCGACCGGGGCTTCGCGAACTGGCCGGCCATCCTGCCCATCTTCACGACCGGCATCGAGGCGCCGTAGGTGAGCACGACCGCCATCTGCAGGATCGTCTTCACCCGCGCGCGGATGCGGTCGGCGGTCGCGGCGGCGAAGGTCTCGGCGCAGTCGCCGCCCTGCAGCACGAAGGCGCGGCCGGCGGCGGCGGCGGCCAGCCGGGTGCGCAGCTGGTCGACCTCGCCCGCGAAGACGAGCGGCGGCATCGCGGCGATCTCCGCGACCGCTGCGGCGGCCGCGTCCCCGTCGAGCCACGTCGGCTGCTGCCGCACCTCGAGGGCGCGCCAGTGGTCCAGCCCGGCGAGCACCTCGGGGCGCGCGGGCACGATGGGATCCTCGAAGGGCTGCAGCACGGCCGGGCTCCCCGCGATCACGCGGCACCGGCGGCGGGCTGCCGCAGGGTGCTCGCGTACACGTCGACGTACTCCTGGCCGGACAGCCGGGCGATCTCGACCATGATCTCGTCGGTGATGGAGCGGAGGACGAAGCGGTCCCCCTCCAGCCCGTCGAAGCGGGAGAAGTCGAGCGGCTCCCCGATCACGACGCCGATGCGGCGCACGCGCGGGATGACCTTGCCGATCGGCATCGACTTGTCCGTGTCGAACATCGCCACCGGCACGACCGGCACCTTCGCCTCGAGCACCATGCGGGCGACGCCGGTGCGGCCGCGGTACAGCTTGCCGGAGGGGCTGCGCGTGCCCTCGGGGTAGATGCCGAGCACCCCGCCCGATCGCAGCACGCCGACGCCGGCGTTCAGCGACGCCTCGCTCGCCGCGCCGCCGGAGCGGTCGATCGACAGCTGGCCGACCCCCTCCATGAAGGTGCGGATCGCGAAGCCCTTGACGCCCCTGCCGGTGAAGTAGTCGCTCTTCGCGAGGAAGGTGACCTTGCGCCTCAGCATCAGCGGCAGGAACAGGGAGTCGACGACGGACACGTGGTTGGAGGCGAGGATGACCGGCCCGCGCACCGGCACGTTCTCGATGCCCGAGACCCATGGCCGGAACGTCGCGTTCAGATAGGGCGCCAGGAACAGGTTCTTGATGATCCAGTAGAGCATCCGCGTCCCCTTCCCGGTCCGGCACGGGTCGGTCGAGGCTATCGGGTCGGTGGGCACCGCCCGATCGGCGGGGGCGGGCGGTCAGCCGCGCGGGGCGTAGGCGCGCAGCGAGTCGTCCTCGTGGAGACGCGCCAGGTCGGCCGCGCCGACGACACCGGCCTCGTTGCCGAGCTCCGCGACGGCGAACACCGGCTCGGGATGGAAGCCGCGGGCGGGGAGGTGCCCGGCGAACGCGGCGCGGACCGGGCCGAGCAGCCGGTCGCCCGCGTCGGCCACGCCGCCGCCGATCACGAACAGCTGCGGGTCGAGCACGACCGCCAGGCTCGAGCACGCCTGCCCGATCCACGACCCCAGCTCGGCGAGCGCCGCGACCGCTCCGGGATCGCCCTCCTGCACCAGGCGGCCGATGACGGCGCCGGGCAGCACGCCGCCGGCGCGCTCCCGCTCCGCCGCGAGCGCCGCGCCGATGCCGCCGCCGTCCGCGACCAGACCGGCCATGCGCTGCAGGGCGCGACCGGAGCCGTACTGCTCGATGCAGCCCCGGGCGCCGCAGCCGCAGGGGATGCCGTCCGGCACGACGCGCATGTGCCCCAGCTCCCCCGCCACGCCGAACCCGCCGCGCAGCAGCCGGTCGCCCGCGATGACGGCGCCGCCGACCCCGGTGCCGGAGGTGATCATCACCATGTCGGACACCAGCCGGCCCGCGCCGAAGCGGAACTCCGCCCAGCCGGCGGCGTTCGCGTCGTTGTCGACGACGACGGGCAGCCCGAGCCGCCCCTCCAGCCGCTCCCGGAGCGGCTCGTTGCGCCAGGGGATGTTCGGCGTGTAGTAGACGGTGCTCTGCCCGGCGTCGATGAAGCCGGGCGCCGCGACGCCGACCGGCAGGCGCTGCCCGTCGGCGAGCCGCTCGATCATCGCGACGATCGCGGCCTCGATCGCCGCGGAGTCGTTCGCATCGGTCGGCACCCGCTCGAACCGGGCGATCGTGCCGAGCTCGTCCACGACCCCGCCGGCGATCTTCGTCCCGCCGATGTCGATGCCGATCGCCTGCACGGAGGCAGAGCCTAGGGCGTGCGGCCCCGCTGGCGTCCTCGGGCCGACCCCGCCCGCGGCGCGGCCGCCCGGTACCATCGAGGCACCCAGGCGAAGGAGCTTCGAGTGCAGCAGACCGAGACGCGCCTCCTCACGGAGGCCGAGCCGGCCTTGAACGTCGCGGACCTGCTGGCGCAGCGCGCGGCCAGGACGCCCGACCTCGTGCTCTTCCAGGTGCCGGACGGCGAGAGCTGGCGGTCGATCACCGCCTCGGCGTTCCGTGAGCGCGTCGTCGCGGTCGCGAAGGGGTTCATCGCCGCCGGGATCCAGCCGGGCGACCGGATCGGGCTGCTCTCCTCCACCCGGTACGAGTGGTCGCTCGTCGACTTCGCGGCCTGGTACGCCGGCGCCCTCGTCGTGCCGGTCTACGAGACCAGCTCCCCCGACCAGGTGCGGCACATCCTGGAGGACTCCGGCGCGAGCGCCATGGTCGTCGAGACCGCCGAGCACTACACGCGCGTCGACGAGGTGCAGGCCGACCTGCCCGCGCTGCAGCACGTGTGGCAGCTGCACGTGGGCGGGCTGGACAAGATCGCCGAGTCGGGCGCCGACGTCGCCGACGACGAGGTGGAGCGCCGCCGCCAGCTCGCGGTCGAGACCGACATCGCCACGATCATCTACACGGCGGGCACGACCGGGAAGCCGAAGGGCTGCGTGCTCACGCACGGCAACTTCGTCGAGCTGACGAGGAACGTCACCATCGACATCCCCGAGATCGTCAACGAGCAGGCCGCGACCCTCCTCTTCGTGACGCTCGCGCACGTCTTCGCGCGGTTCATCTCCGTGCTGGCGGTGTACGGCGGCGTCACCGTGGGGCACCAGGCGGACACCTCCAAGCTCGTGCCCTCGCTCGGCTCGTTCCGTCCGACGTTCCTCCTGGCTGTGCCGCGCGTGTTCGAGAAGGTCTACAACTCGGCGGAGCAGAAGGCGGAGGCAGGCGGGCGCGGCGGCGCCTTCCGCTGGGCCGCCGACGTCGGCGTCCGCTGGTCGGAGGCGAAGGCCGAGGGTCATGTGCCGCTCGCGCTCGCCGTGCAGTACCGGGCTGCGGATGCGCTCGTCTTCCGGAAGCTGCGCGCCGTCCTGGGCGGCCGGTGCCGCTGGGCGGTGTCCGGCTCAGCCCCGCTCGGGACGCGGCTGAACCACTTCTACCGCGCGATCGGCGTCACGATCCTCGAGGGCTACGGCCTCACCGAGACCACCGCGCCGATCACCGTGAACCGACCCGCCCACGCGAAGGTCGGCACGGTCGGCCCGCCGCTGCCCGGGTCCGCGATCCGCATCGCCGCGGACGGCGAGGTCGAGGTGAAGGGCATCGGGGTGTTCCCGGGGTACCACCACGCCGAGCAGGCGACTGCGGAGGCGTTCGACGGCGAGTGGTTCCGGACGGGCGACATCGGCTCGCTCGACGCGGACGGCCACCTCGTGATCACCGGGCGGAAGAAGGAGATCATTGTCACCGCGGGCGGGAAGAACGTCTCCCCCGCCGAGCTCGAGGACCCGATCCGCGCGAACCCGATCGTGAGCCAGGTCGTCGTGGTCGGCGACCAGCGCCCGTTCATCGCGGCGCTCGTGACGCTCGACGCCGAGATGCTGCCCGCCTGGTTGAAGAACAAGGGCGAGGACGGCGGTCTCTCGGTCGAGGACGCCGCGAAGCTGCCGGTCGTCCGCGACGAGGTGCAGAAGGCGGTCGACACCGCGAACACGCACGTGTCCCGCGCCGAGGGCGTGCGCGCGTTCCGGGTCCTCGGCGACGACTTCACCGAGGCGTCCGGGGAGCTGACGCCGAAGCTGAGCATCAAGCGCCACGTGATCCTGAAGCAGCGCGCGGACGAGATCGACGCGCTCTACGCGGAAGCGAAGAAGGAGCATGCGGCCAAGGCCGGCTGACCCGCGGACCGGACCCCGCCGCTACGTGAGCCAGGGGGCCTTGCGGACCTCGGCCATGGCCTCCTTGCGGACGGCGGGCTCGAGGCGGGACAGGTAGAGCATCCCGTCGAGGTGGTCCTGCTCGTGCTGGAGCGCCTCCGCGAGGATCGCCTCCCCGACCACCTCGACCGATGAGCCGTCGAGCTGCCGGCCGACGCTGCGCGCCCACGGGTACCGCCTCGTCGGGAACACCAGGTCGGGGACCGACAGGCACCCCTCGTCGAACTCGACGGGTTCGCCGCGCACCTCGATCAGCTCGGGGTCGAGGAGGTAGCCGACGCGGCCGTCGACGTTGTACGCGAACGCCCGCACGGTCGCGCCGATCTGGTTCGCGGCGACGCCGGCCCGGCCGGGCACCTGCACGGTGTCGAGGAGGTCGGCGACCAGCGCAGCGGTGCCGGCGCCCGGCTGCCCGACCGGGTCGCAGACCGTACGCAGCACCGGGTCGCCGAACAGCCGGATGTCCCGGACGGTCACCCGTCGCGTCGGGACGGCAGCCCGTCCGCGACCAGCGCGGCGAGCGTGCGGGCCGCGTCCTTCGTCGTCTGCTTCAGGTTCTTGTAGTCGACGACGGAGCCGGCGGCCAGCTGCGGGTCGTAGGGGATCCGCACGATGTCGCGGACGCGGGAGGCGAAGTGCGACTCGATCTCGTCCAGCTTGACGAGGCTCGTGCCGTGGGTCGCCGTGTTGATCGCGACGACCGCGTTCCGCACCAGGTCCCCGTAGCCGTTGGCCTCGAGCCAGGTGAGGGTCTCGGAGGCGAGGCGCGCCTCGTCGACGCTGCCGCCGGAGACGATCACGACGGAGTCGGCCCGCTGCAGGGTGGCCCGCATCACCGAGTGGACGATGCCGGTGCCGCAGTCGGTGAGCGCGATCGAGTAGTAGCGGGCCGCGAGGTCCGCGACGACGTTGTAGTCGTTCTCGTCGAACGCCTCCGACAGCAGCGGGTCGGTGTCCGAGGCGAGGATGTCGAGCCGCGTCTCGTCGCGGGACACGAGGGTCGAGAAGTCGGTGAAGCCGTTGATCGCGTTCGCCCTGGTCACCACGTCGCGCACCGTCGCGCGCGTCTGCTTCGTGACCCGCTCGGACAGGGTGCCGCGGTCCGGGTTGGCGTCGATGGCGATGACGCGGTCCTCGCGGAGCGTCGCCATGGTCATGCCGAGCAGCGTCGTGACGGTGGTCTTGCCGACGCCGCCCTTGCGGGTGAGCACCGGGACGAACCGGGTGCCGCCGTCGAACGCCTTCGTGATGCGCGCGACCTCGTCCTTGCGGAGGCGCTCCGCCGGCGAGTCCCCGAGGTTCAGGCGGTGCAGGGTCGCCGCGTAGACGAACCGGTTCCAGCCGCCCGTCGGCTTCTCGCGGACCCGGCCGCCGTTCTCGATCAGCCGGTCCGGGGTCAGCATCGCCGCGGACTCCGGCTCGCCCGGGGTCGTGGGCGTGCCGTTGCGGCGCTCGCGGCGGGTCGCCGAGCCCGCGCCGTCGAGCCGGCCGTCGAGGCGCGGGACCTCGCCGGTCGTCGAACGGAAGTCGCTGAGGCGCGGCATCTCGCCGGTGGCGCCTGGGCGGTGGCCGCCGAGGGCGCCCGGTCGCGAGGGAGCGCCGAGCAGCGCGTCGTAGGCGCTGCCCGTGTGCCGCGGCACGGCCATCGAGCCGGTGGCCCGCGGCACGGAGCCGGTGGCGCGCGGCAGCGGACCGGTGACCGAGCGCGACGGAGCACCGGCGGGGATCGCGCGATGGTCGCCGGTGTCGCCCGACACGATCGCGAAGCTGGAGGTCGCAGCGGTCAGCGACCCGGGGTCGACCGAGACGTCGTCGATCGCGACGGCGGCCTCGTCGGCCGGGACCTCCGACCTCGGCAGCGGCGGCAGGTCGATCTCGATCGACGGGTGCTGCTGCAGCGGCACCCGCGAGAGGGCGCCGAGGTCGGTGCCCGCGGCGCGCGTGACGAGGGCGACCTGGACGGGACCGTCGGCGTGGTGCATGCCCTCGTCCATGCGGGTGCCGTCGAGCAGACCGCCGGCCTCCGGCTTGATGCTGCGCTTGCTGGCCACGGCTTCCACCTCCTCGAGCGGGTCGACGCTTCGACTCTAACTTGAGACTTCTGCCACCCCTCGGAAGCGCGCCGCGCGTTGTGGGCGCCCCCGAACTGGGGGTGACGGGGGTGTCCTCGGGTAGGACGACGTCGCAGTCCGCACTCGCCCGGGTCCGGAGGTGTTCAGTCGACGACGACGAGCAGGTCCTGGGCCTCCACCTGCGCCGTGCCGGACACCACGAGACGGGCGACCACCCCGGCGACCGGCGTCGTGATCGACGCCTCCATCTTCATGGCCTCGATGGTCGCGACGGTCGTGCCGGACGCCACC
>NZ_CAXTOQ010000095.1:0-13378 GCF_964245895.1 uncultured Amnibacterium sp. | reverse complement strand
CGAGCTCGAGGAGCTGCTGGATGATCGTCTTCAGTACTTGCGCGCCCGACACGGCAAGACGAACGACAAGAAGGCGTCCGAGCACGCCGACCTCGTCGAGAGGCGTCGTCCCCCGGGGGCGGCGCCTCTCGTCGTCTCACGGGGCCGGCCGGCAGCGCGGGCACCAGTACGTCCGACCCGGATGCTCGCGGCCCTGCCGGGTGACGGTCCACGAGCCGTCGAGCCGCAGGTGGGTGTGCTGCGTCAGCCCGCTGGAGAAGCGCTGCAGCAGTCCCTGTCGCTCGGCCGTCACGCGGCCGGCGAGGTCGGCGGTCGCGTGCCGCGGGACCCGGAGGTCCGCGCTCGCGAGCACGGCGCCGTCCAGCGAGCGCCGCAGCCGGGCCGCGAGGCGGAAGACCGAGTCGCCCTCAGGCACGGCTCCAGCGGCGCCGCAGCGGACGGGCCAGCAGGCCGAGCAGCAGCGGCAGCACCGCCCCGAGCAGCGCGATCGTCGCGCCGAGCGGGATGCCGAAGGAGACGACCGGCGTGACGCCGCGCGCGAGGGGCACGTCCACGACCATCGTCTGCGCCGTGAACGGCTTCGTCGTCGCGAGCGTGCGGCCGTCGGGCCCGATCGCCGTCGTCGAGGCGACCGTCGAGTCGCTGACGAGCGACCGCCCGGTCGCGATCGCGTCGAGGCGCGCGATGGCGAGCTGCTGCTCGTTCTCGTCCGTGTGCCCGAAGTCCGCGTTGTTCGTCTGCGCCACGAGCACCTGCGCGCCGTCCTTCACCGAGCCGAGGATCAGGCCGTCGTCGACGATGTCGAAGCAGATGTTCACCCCGACCTTCACGCCGCCGACCGGCAGCACCGACGAGCGCGTGCCCGGCGTGTAGTCGCGACCGACCAGCTTGATCAAGTCCGGCGCGAACGGCGTCCAGAACGCGCGGTCCGGCACGTACTCGCCGAACGGCACGGGCCGCACCTTGTCGTAGCGCGCCGTGATGCCGGCGCCGGCCGTCCAGAGCAGCGACGAGTTGTAGGTGCGACCGCCCTGCTCGATGATCGCGCCGGTGAGCAGCGGGGCTCCGACCACCTCGGTGACGACGGCGAGCTGCTGCTGCACGCCGGGGTCGCGCGTCGGATCGAACATCGCTGCGCCCTCCGGCCAGACGACGAGGTCCGCGCCGCGGTCCACCGCGCCGGCGGTGCTCTCGACGACCTTGCGGAGGTTCGCCTGCGGGTCGAACTGCGGGTCGAAGTAGCCGGCGTGCGTGTTCGGCTGCACCGCAGCGACGCGCATCGCGCCCGAGACGGTGATCGGGAACGCCGGGATGGCAAGGACCGCCCCCGCCGCGATCGCCGCGACCAGGACGCGTGCCGGCACCGCCTCGCGGCGCCGCACCCCGAGACCGCGGGGCTCGGTGACGAGCGCGACGCCGAGCGCCGTCAGCCACACCAGCACGAAGGACAGCCCGGTGAGCCCGAACCAGGCGGACAGGTACGCGAACGGCGACGTCGACTGGCTGAGCGCCATGCGGCCCCACGCGAAGCCGCCGTACGGCCACGTGCCGGCGACGGTCTCCCGCGCCGTCCAGGCCGCGGCGACGACCAGCGGCGCCACGAGGAGGCGGCCGACGCGGTCGGCGCGCAGCAGCGCGATCGAGCGGTACGCGAGCGCGATCAGCCCGCCGCCCAGACCGACGAAGAGCGCCTCGAGGGTGCCGAGCGCGAGCAGCGGGACCGGGCCGAGGAACAGGGTCACCCAGTCGATCAGCGAGAACCAGAACACGACCCCGAACGCGAGGCCGACGAGCGCTCCCGACCAGAAGCCGCGACCGCGGAGCGCGACGAGGCCGCCTCCGACGCCGACGAACGCGAGCGCCCAGATGTTCGCGGAGGGGAACGAGAAGGAGTAGACGAGCGCGGAGGCGGCGGAGAGCACGAGCGCGACGGGGAGCGACGGCTCGAGGTGGCCGCGCAGCGCGACCGGGCGCCTGCGGGGTCCGGCCTTCGGCGGCCGGGTCAGCTGCGCGGTCATCCGCCCACGCTGCTGTAGGCGACGACGCCGCGCCGGATGGCCTCGATCGCCTGCTGCGCGGTCCTCGCGGTGCGTCCCTCGCCGACCTGGCTGATCTGGTCGAGCAGGTCGACGACCTGCTTGGTCCAGCGGACGAAGTCGCCCGCCTGCAGGTCCGCCTCCCGCAGCACGGCGTCGAGCGCGCCGCCCCGCGCCCACCGGTACATGGCGGTGCAGAGCCCCACCGAGGGCGGCGTCGATCCGGGCAGCCGGTTCGTGCGCTCCAGGTCGTCGAGGCGCTCCCACAGCCCCTCGAGCCGGGTCCACGCCTCGCGGAAGGGTCCCTTGGGCAGGAACCGCTCCGCGACGACGCCCTCCTCCCGCCGGGCCTCGAACACGAACACCGTCGCGAGGGCGGCGAAGGCCGGCACGTCGAGGCCGACCCACACCTGCTTGCGGAGGCTCTCCGCGAGCAGCAGGTCGCGGTCGCCGTAGATCCGCGCCAGCGAGCGGCCGTGCACGGTCAGCTCGACGTCGCCGTCGGCGCCCGCCCTGAGGTAGCCCTCGTGCAGCAGCACGTCCGTGACGTGGTCGAACACCCGGGCGACCGCGCCGGTGCGGGAGGCGATCTGCCCCTGCAGCTGCTCGGTCTGCCGCTTCAGGCGGTACCAGCGCTCGGCCCAGCGGGACAGCTCGTCCCGGCGCGGGGAGGTGTGCGCGGGATGCGCCTTCATCCGCCGCCGCAGCTCGGCCAGCTGCTGCTGCCGCCGCTCCCGCTGCCGCGCGGACTGGTCGCCCGGGCGGGAGCCCGACCGCTCCAGGTCGGTGATCTCGCGCCGGATCGCCGCGTACGCGACGACGTCGCCCGAGGCGCCGGTGTCGTCGTGCATCGCCTGCTCGTACCCCGCGAGCGACTCCTCCTGCTGCCGGACCTTGCGCGCCAGGTCGACGACCGCGCGGTCCGCCTGGAACTGGGCGAACGACGACTCGAGGATCGTGCGCGTGCGGTCGCGGCCGAAGCGGTCGATCAGGTTGACCGCCATGTTGTAGGTCGGCTTGAAGGACGAGTTCAGCGGGTACGAGCGCCGGGAGGCGAGCGAGGCGACCGCCTGCGGGTCGAGCCCCTCCTGCCAGCAGATGACGCTGTGGCCCTCGACGTCGATGCCGCGCCGCCCGGCCCTGCCGGTGAGCTGGGTGTACTCGCCCGGCGTGATCGGCACCCGCGCCTCGCCGTTGAACTTCTCCAACTTCTCCAGCACGACCGTGCGGGCGGGCATGTTGATGCCGAGCGCGAGGGTCTCGGTCGCGAAGACGACCTTCAGCAGCTTCCGCTGGAACAGCTCCTCCACGACCTCCTTGAAGGCGGGCAGCAGCCCCGCGTGGTGCGCGGCGACGCCCCGCTCCAGGCCTTCGAGCCACTCCCAGTAGCCGAGCACCGCGAGGTCCTCGTCGAGCAGCGTGCGGCACCGCTCGTCGACGATGGCCCGGATCTCCTGCCGCTCCCACCCCTCGGTGAGGCGCACGCCGTCCCGCATCGCCTGGCGCACGGCCGCGTCGCACCCGGCCCGGCTGAACACGAAGAAGATCGCGGGCAGCAGGTGCTGCTCCCCGAGCAGCTCGGTCAGCGTGCTGCGGGACATCGTGAACCCCCGAGGGTTCCCACCTTTGGAGTGGCGGCGCCCGACGTCCTGCATCTGGCGCGACGAGATCGTGCGGCCGCCGTACCGCGCCATCTGGATCAGCTCGGGGTTCACCCGGGACATGCCGCCGGAGGCGCCGCGCGTCGCGTCGAACAGGTCGACCAGCTTCGTGCGCATGAGCACGTGCTGCTCGAGCGGCACCGGGCGCTCCTCGGAGACGATCACCCGCGTGCTGCCGCGCACCGCCTGCAGCCAGTCGCCGAACTCCTCCGCGTTCGAGACGGTCGCGGACAGCGACACGAGTCGGACCGGCTGCGGGAGGTGGATGATCACCTCCTCCCACACCGCGCCGCGGAACCGGTCCGCGAGGTAGTGCACCTCGTCCATCACGACGAAGGACAGGTCGGTCAGCAGGTCGCTGCCGGCGTAGAGCATGTTGCGCAGCACCTCGGTCGTCATCACGACGATACGGGCGCGTGGGTTGACCGCGGTGTCGCCGGTCAGCAGGCCGACGTCGTCGGGGCCGTGGAGGGCGACGAACTCGTTGTACTTCTGGTTCGACAGCGCCTTCATCGGCGCCGTGTAGAAGACCTTGTCGCGCGGGCTCGACATCGCGAGGTGGACCGCGAACTCGGCGACGATCGTCTTGCCTGCCCCGGTCGGGGCGGCGACGAGGACGCCGTCGCCGTCCTCGAGCGCGACGCACCCGGCGATCTGGAACGGGTCGAGGTCGAAGGCGAGCCCGGCGCGGAACGCCTCGACGGCAGGGTGGTCCTGCCGCAGCCGCGAGGCGGCGTACCGCTCAGCGGGCGACAGGACCGCCGCTCCGGCGGAGAGCTCCACCGGATCCCGGGTCACGCCTACAGGATATCCGCGCCCTCGAGCACGGACGCGTCGCGCCGGGCCTTCCGCTTGTCGTGCACGAGCGCGATGGCGACCGCGACGAAGTACAGCGCGAGCATCGGTATCGCCAGCAGGATCATCGAGATGATGTCCGCGGACGGCGTCGCGACGGCGGTGAACAGCACGATCGCGAGGATCGCCCAGCGCCACGACTTGAGGATCGTCCTGCCCTGCAGCACGCCCACGAAGTTCAGCAGCACCAGGAAGACGGGCAGCACGAAGGCGATGCCGATCACGAGGATCAGGCGCAGCGCGAAGTCGAGGTAGCCCTTGCCGTCCAGCAGCGACGCGGTGTTCGTCGGCGCGAAGCCGACCATCAGGCCGACGATGTGCGGGATGACGAACGCGCCCGCGGCAGCGCCGCCGAGGAACAGCGGGACCGCGCTGAAGAAGAAGCCGAAGACGTACTTCTTCTCCTTGCGCGTGAACGCCGGAGTCAGGAACGCGAAGATCTGGTAGAGCCAGATCGGGCTCGTGATGACGATGCCGACGATGATCGCGATCTCGAACCGCACGTCGAACGCCCCGGTGACGCTCGGAAAGTTGATCTTCGCGAGCTCCTTCCCCTGGCTCTGCAGGGGGGCGGTCAGCAGCGTCAGCACCCAGTCGGAGATGAACCAGCCGGCGATGCCGCCGACCAGGATCGCGACCGCCGACACCATCAGCCGCTTCCGCAGCTCGAGCAGGTGCTCGATCAGCGGCATGCGCCGGTCGTCGGCAGCGCTCTTGCGAGCGCGGGGTGCGGAGGTGGAGGTCAGCGGTCCTCAGACGCGCGACGCGTCTGCGAGGTCGTGTCCGGCAGGGTGACGGTCTCCCGGTCCTGGTGGTCGGCGGAGCGCTTGTCGCGGTCCCCCTTGATGTCCTCCTGCACGTCGACCATCTCCTTGCGGAAGATCTTGATCGACTGGCCGAGGCCCTTCGCGAACACCGGCAGCTTGGTCGCGCCGAAGAGCACGAGCACGACCAGGACGATGACGAGCAGGTGCCAACCCGTGAAAGCGTTGCCGAAGATTCCCATGTGATCCGCTCCGATCGTGTGCGTTCTCCGCAGTGTAGACGCGCTGCGCGACATCGGTGCCCCGCGGCGTCGTGCGTCCTAGTGCGTGTCTGAGCGTTCGTAGCGGGCCAGCCCCGCGATTGCCCAATCGCGAACGACGGCGCGCGCGTCCTCGGGTTCGACGACGACGACGAGGCCGGCTCGGCCCGCGACGAGCCGCTTCAGCCCGTGCAGGTGCGCGATGCGCAGGCGGGTGCGCACCCAGCCCTTCCGGGCGGGCTCCGTCTGCGGCCGGTCGCCGAGGTAGTCGGCGAGCAGCGGCAGCGCCCCCTCCGCGATCTCGATCGTGACCGACCGGTCCTGCCTGGACGGCTGGAAGATGCGATCCGGCAGGTGGAGGTCGTCCGGCCGCCTCGGCACCTCCCCCGGCGCGGTGCGCACGTCGCGCATCCGGTCGAGGCGGAAGGTGCGCAGCGCGCCGCGGGACCGGTCCCACGCGCGCAGGTACCAGGACTCGTCGACAGACTCGACGCGGAGGGGTTCGACCGCGCGCTCCTCCCGCTCCTCCTTGCCGCTCAGGTAGTCGAAGACCAGCACCGTGCCGGCGGCGACCGCGTCGCGGACCAGGCCGAGCCGGGCGTCGGCGCCGCCCTCGACCGCGACCGCCGCAGGAGCGCCGTTCGCGGCGCGGGTCAGCTTCGCGGTCAGGGTCGCGACCGTCTCGCGGTCGGCGTTGGCCGGCAGCGCCGCGATGTACTGCAGACCCGCGATGAGGGCAGCGGCCTCGCGGGCGGAGAACCGGGGCGAGTCGTCGATCGCCACGCCGTGCGTGATCGCGATCTCGTCGCGCTCGTCGAGGCGGTCCCAGTCGATGTCGAACAGGTCGTTCGCCTGGTACGACTTCGTCTCCCCGGGCACCCCGGACACGGCGATCAGGCGCACGGCGTCCCGCATCCGCTCCGGGGGGACCCCGAAGTGCGCGGCGGCCTGCTCGACGGAGACGCCGTCGTTGTCGATCAGGTAGGGGACGAGCGCGAGGAGGAACGCGAGCCGGTCCTGCACCCGCATCGGCTGCGGTTCAGCCATCGACGCCCCCATGGGCCGCGGCGACCGCCGCGAGACGGGAGCGGACGGCGTCGACGAGCTGCGGCGGCTCGATCACGAGCGCCTCCGGCCCGAACGCGGCCACCTCGTCGGCGAACAGCGCGAGATCCGTGAAGTGCACCGCGACGCGGTGGTCGCCGACGGCCTCGCCGCGGGAGCCGAGCCGAGCGGCGGCGTCCGTGTCCGGCTCGAGCCGGAGCACGGCGCGGTTCGCGTCGAGGACGGCGAGGAGGCCCGCCCGCGCCTCCTCCGCCGGGGCGCCTTCTGGCTGCGCGAACTCCTCCTGGGTGTCCTCGACGGCGCCGGCGATGCGGCTGAGGAGGAACGTCCTGCGCGCCTTCGCGGTCAGGTCGACGCCGTGCACGTGCCAGCGGCCGCCGAACTGCACGAGGGCGAGCGGGGCGACGCGGCGCTGCCGGGTGCGGGTCTCGCCCGGCTTCAGGTACCCGAAGCGGACGACGTGCCGCCGCTCGATCGCGGCACGCAGCGGGTCGAACGCGGCGTCCCGGGCGCGGAGGCGGGGGGCGAAGCCGATCAGCGGCTCCTCCGACTCGATGCCCAGCGAGCGCAGCTTCAGCAGCGCGCGGCGGGACTCCCCCGACAGCGAGCCCTCCCGCCAGGCGAGGGCGGCGAGGTCGAGAAGCGCGATCTCCTGCGGGGTGAAGGTGACGTCCGCCGGGAGGTCGTAGTCGCCCTTCTTGATCCGGTAGCGCGTGTACTGGATCGCGCCCTGGTCGGCGGGCAGCTCGATCGACTCGAGCGGCACGCCCAGGTCGCGGATGTCCTCCTTGTCGCGCTCGAACTGCCGCTCGAGCGACGCGTTGCCGCCGTTCGCGCGGTACCGCTGCCGGTAGCCCTGCACGGACGACAGGATGTCCGCCTTCGTCAGCCCCGTCTCGGTGGCGAGCAGGGCGAGGACGAGGCTGAAGAGCCGCTCCTCGTTGGAGACCGCGTCGGCCACGGCGGGGTCAGACCCTGCCGAGGACGTCCACCACGAAGACGAGGGTCGCGTTCGCGGGGATGGTCGAGGTCGACTGGCTGCCGTAGGCCTGCTTCGCCGGGATCACGGCGATCACCTGCGAGCCGACCCGCTGCCCCGCCAGGGCGGTGACGAGGCCCGGGATGATCTGGCCCTTCTTCACCGGCAGGTCGACGGGGGCGCCGGTCGTCCAGCTGGAGTCGAAGACCTGCCCGTTCGCGGCGTCGCCCGGCTTCCAGACGACGCCCGTGTACTGCACGACCGCGGTCTGGCCGTCCCGGACGACGGCGCCGGAGCCCTTCTTGAGGTTCGCGACCTGCAGCGTCGTCGGCGGCGCGTCCTCCGGCAGCGTGATCCCGGGTCGGCCGTCGGGCCCCAGCACGACGGACGGGAGGCCGCCCGCCATCACCTGATCCGTGCCGTTCGCGCGGGCGAGGTACGCCTTCCGCACGTCCACGATCGCGACGACGGAGTCGGTGGCGGACAGCGAGGCCGGCCGGGAGGCGGCGGGGATGCCCTGCCCGGCGGGCATCACCACGGCGAGCCGCTCCCCCACCCGCGCGCAGACGAGCGCCTTGCGCAGCCCCGTCACCGCGACGGTCCCGACGACGAACCGGGCGGCCGCTGCCGCCGTGTAGTCGGTCTTCAGCACGACGTCGCCGGTGGTGGCGTCGAGGAAGGTGACGTCCGCCACGATCTCCTGCTTCGAGGTGATCGGTGCGCCGCTGCCGGCGATCAGCTGCGACGCCTCCACCGCGTTCACCTGGGCGGGCGTCCGGAACCCCACCGTCGGCTCCGTGCCGAACGCGCCCGTGGCCGTGACGCCCTCCGACGCGGCGCCCGGCGACGCCTTCGGCGTGCAGCCGCCGACCGATGCGGAGCCGCCGGCGCAGCCGGTCAGGGCGGCGACGACGAGGGCGGCGGCGGCGCTGCCGGCGAGGAGTCGGGCGGTCCGGTGCACGGTCAACGATCCTGCCAGATCACCGCGCCCCGGGATCGGCGTCGGCGGCCTCCGCGTGCCCCTGCTGGACCGCGCCGGCGATCTCGGCGGCCTGCCGCGCGGTCTTCCGCAGGCGCTTCGCGCTCTGCTCCCGCTCCCCCACCGCGCCGGGCGTCCAGACCTCGACGTCCTCGTCCGAGAACGTCTTCGGCGCGCGCCGCGAGGTCCGCGGCGCGACGGTCCCGTCGGCGAGGCGCCTGGCCGTCACCAGGAACCCGGTGTGCGCGACCATGCGGTGGTCCGGCCGGACGGCGAGCCCGTCGACGTGCCAGCCGCGGACCATGGTCTCGGTCGACAGCGGCTCGGTGAAGGCCCCGTCGTCGCGCAGCGCCTCCACGACGCGGGACAGCTGCGGCACCGTCGCGATGTAGGCGACGACGACGCCCCCGGGAGCGAGCGCGCGGGAGACGGCGGGGACCACCTCCCACGGCGCGAGCATGTCGAGCACCACGCGGTCGGCGGCGGCCGGCTCACCCGCGTCGAGGACGTCGGCGAGGTCGCCGATCGACAGCGACCAGGTGCCGGGCGCCTCGCCGCCGAAGAAGCCGGCGACGTTGTCGGCGGCGACCTCGGCGAACTCCGCGCGCCGCTCCACCGAGTGCACCGTGCCCGTCCCGCCGACCGCCCGCAGCAGCCAGAGGGTGAGCGCGCCGCTGCCCACGCCCGCCTCCACCACCCGCTGGCCCAGCGCGATGTCGCCGGCGGCGAGGATCTGCCCCGCGTCCTTCGGGTAGACGATCGCGGCGCCGCGCGGCATCGACATCACGTAGTCGGTGAGCAGCGGCTTCAGCGCGAGGTAGGGGGTGCCGTCGGAGCCGGTCACGACGCTGCCGTCCGGCTGCCCGATCAGCAGCTCGTGCGCGAGCGTGCCGCGGTGCGTGTGGAACACGCCGCCCTCGGCGAGGGTGATGGTGTTGCGGCGCCCCTTGTGCCCGGTCAGCTGCACGCGGTCGCCGGTGCGGAAGACGCCGGTCACGCGAGCCGCAACTCGGACGCGACGGCGGCGAGGTCCTGCGGACCGCGCCCGTCCAGGGTGGGCCAGAGCCGCCAGCGGCTCCCCTCCGGCAGCACGGCCTGGTGCGGCACGCCGATGGTCGCGGCCCCGGAGGCGACCGCGGCGGCGAGGCCGGGAGGAGAGTCCTCGATCGCGACGCAGTCGGCGGCGGCGACGCCGAGCAGGTCGGCGGCCAGCAGGTACGCCTCCGGATGCGGCTTCGGCTGCGCGACGTCGTCGCCGGCGACCACGACGTCGAACCCGCCGAACGGCAGCGCAGCGGCCACCGCCTCCGCCATCCGTCGCACCGACATCGTGACGAGGGCGGTCGGCACCCCTGCGTCGCGCAGCTCGGCGAGCAGCGCGAGGGCGCCCGGCCGCCACGGGAGTGGGGCGACGAGGCGCTCCGTGACGAAGTCCGTCTGCCACGCCACGATGTCGTCGACGAGCAGGTCGACGCCGTGCTGCTGCAGCACCCTCGCGCCGTCGCGGAGCCCGCTGCCGACCAGCGCGATCGCCTGCTCGTGGGTCCAGACGCCGCCGAACCGACCGACCAGCTCGGTCTCGGCGGCGAACCAGAACGGCTCGGTGTCGATCAGGGTCCCGTCCATGTCCCAGAGCACGGCGGCGGGCAGCGGAGGCACGGTCATGGCGACCCGAGGATAGCGACGCGGTGAGCGAACACCCGACCGGGCCCGGATGGGGCCGCCTAGGGTGGTCCGGATCGGCGAGCGCCGGAACGAACGGAAGCGGAGCGATTGGCCCAGACGAGACGGTTCCAGCGCGGACGCATCCTGGTGGTGGCGTTCGAGGGCTGGAACGACGCAGGCGAGGCGGCGACGAACGCGGTGCGGATGGTGCGCGACGCGCTGCCCCTGGCCACGCTGCTCGACGTCGATCCCGAGCTGTACATGGACTACCAGTTCAACCGCCCCACGATCGGCGCGGACGAGCACGGGGTGAAGCGGCTGACCTGGCCGGGCGCCACGATGTACGGGCCCGTGAAGAAGGGCCGCGCCCGCGGGATCGCGCCCGAGGTGTCGGAGCCCGATGAGCGCATCGACCGGGACAACCTGTACGTGCTGCTCGGCACGGAGCCGTCGCGCAGCTGGAAGTCCTTCGTCGCGGAGATCGTGGACGCCGCGCTCGTCGCCGACGTCGAGGGCATCGTGACCCTGGGCGCGATGCTCGCGGACGTGCCCCACACGCGGCCGATCTCGACCTTCGCCTCCAGCGAGGACGCGGAGATCCGCACCGACCTCGAGCTGGAGCGCAGCAGCTACGAGGGGCCGGTCGGCATCCTCTCGGTCATCCAGGACGCGGCGGCGCGGGTCGGCATCCCGAGCGTGTCGATCTGGGCGTCCGTGCCGCACTACGTGCACAACGCCCCCTCCCCGAAGGCGACGCTCGCCCTCGTCGAGCGGCTGGAGGCGGTGCTCGACATCGCGGTGCCGCGCGGCGACCTCGACGCGGAGGCGGAGGCGTGGGAGAGCGGCATCGACGCGCTCGCGGGCGAGGACGAGGACATGGCGGCCTACATCGAGCAGCTGGAGAAGGCGCGCGACACGGTCGACTCCCCCGAGGCGTCCGGCGAGGCGATCGCGCGGGAGTTCGAGCGCTACCTGCGCCGCGGCGAGGGCCCCGGCCGCGGAGAGCAGCCGCCCCCGTGGCGGCCCGGCGACTGACCCGCGCGGTGTGCAGGACCTGATCCCGCGTGCAGGACGAGGCGGCCGTTCCGGTCCTGCACACCGCCCGCTGACCTGCACATCGCACCGTGCCGTCGGCGCGCGGGCGGGGCGCCGGTCGGCGATCCCCTCCTCCACAGGGCGAACCGGTGCGCGGAGGTCGGGGATGGCCCAGGATGCGGCGCCATGCGAACGTTCTGGACCACCGCCGACCTCTCCCGGCTCGGCAGGAGCAGACGTCAGCTGAGCGCAGCGAGGTCGGGCGGCGCGCTGGTGCCGGTCCGCAAGGGGCACTTCGCGTCGCCGCGGGCCTCGACGGACGTCGTCCGATGCGCTCGGGTCGGCGGCGTGGCGACTGCGACGACGGCGGCGAGGGCTCTCGGGCTCTGGACGCCGCCGGACAGCGTGCCCGGCGCCGCGACGGCTCGAGACGCGTTCGGGCGGCTGGTGAAGCCGCCGCAGCGGCTGCAGGTCGCCGTCGCGGGGACCGCGGCTCGGTTGAGGAACCCGGACGACGCGTCGCTCCGCCTCGTCCCGAGTGCGGCCGTCGTCGTCCACTGGACGGACCCCGCCTCGCTCGTCGACGCGATGCCGTCCCGCATCGCCTCCCCCGTGCTGCTCGTGCAGCACGCGTTCCTCAGCCTCCCGCCCGAGCGGGCGCTGGCGATCCTCGATTCGGCGCTGCACCAGCGGTTCCTGCGGGTCGCGGATCTGCACGTGATCGCAGCGGGCCTCCCGGCACACCTGCGGCCGGTGGTGTTCGCGGCGGACGCGAGGGCGGAGTCCGGTATCGAGACGATCGTCCGCTACCTGCTGCGGCTGCTCGGGCTGCGTGTCGAGCCGCAGGTCGGGATCGCCGGGCTCGGCTCGGTCGACCTGCTCGTCGAGGGCCGGCTGATCATCGAGTGCGACGGGCGCGAATGGCACGACGACGAGCGCGCGTTCGAGGAGGACCGTCGCCGCGACATGGTGGGGGCGACCCGCCGGTACCGGACGCTGCGCTTCAGCTGGTACCAGGTGCTGTTCCGGTGGGACGAGGTGGGGGCCGCGGTCCTGAACGCCCTCGCGGCCGCATGACCGCAGCCTCACGCGGGCGATGTGCAGGACGACGTCCCTCGTGCAGGATCGCGCACGCGATGCGGACCTGCGCGAGGACCCCGGTCCTGCAGACGGTCCGTAGTACGGCGGGCTACGGCTGGACGAGGCCCGTCAGCAGGAGGCCGATCACGAAGAGGCCGAGCAGGATGCGGTAGGCGACGAACGGCAGGAACGAGCCGCGGTTCAGGTAGCGGAGGAAGAAGGCGATCACCACGATGCCGACGCCGAACGAGACGACGGTCGCGGCGAGGGTCTCGATGCCGCTGAAGAGCTCCGGCGTGCAGGTGCCGGCCCTGGCGAGCGCCGTCGTGCAGGGGTCCTTCACCGTCTTGTAGACCTGGTAGAGCCCTGAGCCGAACACGGCGGGCAGCGCGAGCAGGAACGAGTAGCGGGCCGCGGCCGCGCGGGTGTACCCCATCGCGAGCCCGGCGCCGATCGTGCCGCCGGAGCGGGAGACGCCCGGCACCAGCGCCAGCGCCTGCGCGAAGCCGAAGATGACGCCGTCCCGCGTGCTCAGCTGCTCGATCGTCTTCCGCTTCCGGCCGACCCGGTCGAGCACGCCGAGGATCACGCCGAACACGATCAGGTCGATCGCGACGATCCACAGCGACCGGAACGTCGTCTCGATCATGTCCTGGAAGGCCAGCCCGAGGATCACGATCGGCAGGGAGCCGATGATGATCAGCCAGCCCATCCGGTAGTCGTGGTCGGTCCTCGGCACCCGGACCGCACCGTCCGCGCCCTTGGCCTTGAACAGGCCGAGGACGAATGCGCGCACGATGCGCACGATGTCCTTCCAGAAGTAGACGAGCACCGCGGTCTCGGTGCCCAGCTGGATGATCGCGGTGAACGCGGCGCCCGGGTCCTCGCCGCCGAAGAAGATGCCGGCGATGCGGATGTGCGCGCTCGAGCTGATCGGCAGGAACTCCGTCAGCCCCTGGATGAGGCCCAGCACGAGCGCTTCGATCACGGGCGACCACC
>NZ_CAXTOQ010000094.1:0-13461 GCF_964245895.1 uncultured Amnibacterium sp. | reverse complement strand
ATCCGGAAGCCGTCGACCCCGCGGTCGAGCCACCAGCGCATCATCGAGTAGACGGCCTCGCGGACGTCCTCGTGCTCCCAGTTCAGGTCCGCCTGCTTCCGGTCGAACAGGTGCAGGTAGTACTGCCCGCTCGCCGGATCCAGCTGCCAGGCGGAGCCGGAGAAGAACGAGCCCCAGTTGTTCGGCTCCGCGCCGCTGCGCCCGTCCTCAGGCTCCGCGCCGGAGCGGGGATCGCGCCAGATGTACCAGTCGCGCTTCGCGCTGTCCCTGCCAGACGCGGACTCGACGAACCACGGGTGCTCGTCGGAGGTGTGGTTCACGACCAGGTCCATGACCAGCTTGATGCCCCTGGCGTGCAGCGCCGCGATCAGCTCGTCGAGCTGCTCGAGGGTGCCGAACAGCGGGTCGACCGCCCGGTAGTCGCTGATGTCGTAGCCGTTGTCCGCCTGCGGGGACGCGTACAGCGGCGACAGCCAGACGACGTCGACGCCGAGGTCGGCGAGATGGTCGACGTGCTGCAGCATCCCGCCGAGGTCCCCGATGCCGTCGCCGTCCGAGTCGGCGAAGCTGCGCGGGTAGACCTGGTAGACGACGGCGGAGGCGAACCAGGCGGCATCGGGCACGCGCCAATCCTGGTGCCTTGCTGCCTACGCTGCCGACGCATGATCACCTGCGTCGTGCACGACGTCGTGAACCCGGAGCGGATCGACGCGTTCGAGCGGTTCGCGCAGGCCTGGATGCGGCTCGTCGACCGCCACGGCGGCACGCATCACGGCTACTTCCTGCCGAGCGAGGGGGCGAGCGACGCGGCGCTCGCGCTGTTCGGCTTCCCGAGCCCTGCGGACTACGAGCAGTACCGCGCCCGGTTCGGTGTCGACCCCGACTTCGTGGCGGCCGACCGCATCCGCGACGAGAGCGGGTGCGTGGTCCGGTACGACCGCACCTTCATGCGTTCCCTGCTGCTGGAGCGGTGAGCGCCCGGGCCGTCCCGCTCCCGGGGCCCTCCGCTGCTGATGGGACGGCGCGCACCGACGGAACAGCGGCGGAGGGCCCCGACAGCGACCAGGCCCGGGCCGACAGAATCGTCGGCGTGCTCGACACGACCTGGGGCTCCGACGCCTTCCCCCTGCGCATCACCGCCGCCGACGACGGACCCGTGATGGTCTCGATCGCGCGGGACGTGGAAGCGGTCGAGCCGCGGCGGCCCGAGCATCGCGCGCGGCCCGCGCTCGTCGAGGTGCTCGTGCTCGGCGAGGGCCGCGGCCTCGGCAGCATGCGGGCGATCCGCACCACGGTCGGGGACCGCCTCCGGCACGTCTCGCACGACAGGTCGCCGACGACGCTCACCGCCCTGCAGCGCGACGAGCGCACCGGGCTCGAGGTCGCGACGACGATCGAGCGGTACGACGGCGTCGACGCCTACCGGTTCACGACGACCGTCCGGAACCGCGGCCCGGAGGCGGTCGTGCTGCAGCAGGTCACCTCCGCGACGCTGCTCGGGCTGACCGGGCACCTCGGGCCGACGGCGGGGCTCGACCTCTGGACGGCCCGCAGCGAGTGGTGCGCGGAGAGCCGGTGGTCCCGCACCGACCTCGGCGGAGCGGGCGGCTTCGCCGACATCGACACCGCCGTGCACGGGCACTTCTCCCGGGGCGCGATCGCGCTGGCGGGCCACTCCACGTGGCCGTCGGGCGAGTTCGTGCCGACCGCCGCGATCGAGCACCGGGGGTCCGGTCGCGCTCTCGCGTGGCAGGTCGAGCACAACGGGCCGTGGCGGTGGGAGCTCGACGCGCTGTTCGATCCGGCGGAGGCGCTGGCGCTCGCGCTGCTCGGACCGACGGACCTCGACCACGCGTGGACGACGCGCCTCGAGCCGGGTGAGGCGTTCACGACCGTGCCCGCCTCCGTCGCGCTGTCCGACCGCGGCGTGACCGGGGCGATCGGCGCCCTGACCCGGCACCGCCGCGCGTCGCATCTCGACGTGCGCGCGGACGCCGACCGACCGCTGATCTTCAACGACTACATGAACGCCCTCATGGGCGATCCGACGACCGAGAAGCTGCTGCCCCTCATCGACGCCGCGGCGGACGTCGGCGCGAAGGTCTTCTGCATCGACGCGGGCTGGTACGACGACGACGGGGACTGGTGGCCCAGCGTCGGGGCGTGGGAGCCGTCCGCGGTGCGGTTCGGCGACCTCGGGCTCGTCGGCGTGCTGCAGCGCATCCGGGACCGCGGCATGACGCCGGGCCTGTGGGTCGAGCCGGAGGTGGTCGGCGTGCGCTCCCCCGTAGCCGCGCGGCTGCCAGAGGAGGCGTTCATGCGCCGCGACGGCATCCGGATCCGCGAGCACGACCGGTACTTCCTCGACCTGCGCAGCCCGGCCGCCCGAGGGCACCTGGACGCGGTGTTCGACCGGCTGATCGGCGAGTACGGCGCCCGGTACTTCAAGTGGGACTACAACGTGACGCTCGGCTCCGGGCCCGACTCGGACGCCTCCGGCCCCGGCGAGGGCCTGCTCGGCCACACCCGGGCCCTGCTGGCGTGGGTGGAGTCGCTGCGCTCGCGGTACCCCGGCGTGGTCCTGGAGGCGTGCTCCTCCGGCGCGCAGCGGATGGACGCCGCCACGCTCGCGCGGTTCGACCTGCAGTCGACGAGCGACCAGCAGCAGCACCGCCTGTACCCGCCGATCGCGGCAGGTGCACCCATGTCGATGCCGCCCGAGACGGCCGGCAACTGGGCCTACCCGCAGTCGGAGTGGGACGACGAGCGCATCGCCTTCACGCTCGTGACGGGGCTGTCCGGGCGGCTGTACCTCTCCGGCAACCTGGACCGGCTCGACGACCGGCAGCGGGCGATCGTGCGGGAGGCGGCCGCGGCGTACCCGGAGATCATCCGGCACCACGCGGCGGCCCTGCCGTCGTGGCCGCTCGGGCTGCCCGCGTGGGACGCGCCGCAGGTCGCGCTGGCCAGCACGACCGACGAGGCCGCGCTGGTGTTCGTCTGGAACCGCGACGTCGCGGCGGCCGTCGACCTGGACCTGCCCGAGCTGCGCGGCGCTGAGGTGGTCGTCGAGCCGGTCTTCCCGACCGGGCTGCCCGCCTGGCCCACGACCTGGGACGCGGCCTCCGGACGTCTCACGGTCGACCTGACCGGCGTCGGGGAGGCCGCCCGCGTCCTCCGCCTCACCCGCGCGTGACGGCGTGCCTGGATCCGGGGATCCGGCCGCTTCCCCGGATCGGGGAACACCTTCAGAGCGGGCGCTCGAAGACGACGTCGTGCTCGTAGCGGTCGCCGAGCCTGAACCGCTTCGTGCCCACCGGCTCGAATCCGTGCTTCGCGTAGAAGCGGCGGGCGCGCGCGTTCTCCTCGTTCGTGCCGAGCCACATGCCCGCGGCTCCGGCGTCCCTGGCGGCATCGAGGCTCCTGACCAGCAGCTCGCCGGCGGCGCCGCGGCCGTGCGAGCCCTCGCGGACGTAGATCTTCGACAGCTCCGTCGTCGGGCGGATGCGGATCGCGGCCGCGACGTCCGCGTCGGCCGGCTCCCCGGCGACGAGCATCGTGTAGCCGGCGAGCGGGCCGCCCGGCGCCTCCTCCGACACGAGGAGGGTGCGGCGCGGATCCGCGAGGTAGCCCTGGAACGCCTGCGCCGACAGGACCGTCGCGATGAAGTCCGCGATCGCCTCCGGCTTCGTCGACGGCGGGCAGGCGAGCGCGAAGGTGACCGCGGCGACCTCCGCCAGCGCCTCCACGTCCGCGGCGACCGCGAGCCGCACGCTCACTCGCCGGCCTCCGCGTTCCCCCGCGCGGCCTCGGACGCCTCCCAGTCCTGACGCAGCAGCCCCATCAGCACCTCGTCCACGAAGCCGCCGTCCGCGAAGACGGCCTCGCGTCGGACGCCCTCGACGCGGAACCCCGCCTTCTCGTAGGCGCGGCGGGCGCGGGTGTTGAACGCCACCAGCTCCAGCCCGATGCGGTGCAGGCCCATCGCCTGGAACCCGTAGCGGGCGATCACCCTCACCGTGTCCGTGCCGTAGCCGCGGCCGACGTGCGACGGCCCGATGACGATGCCGAGCGTCGCGGCCCGCCCGACCATGGTCGCGCCCCAGAGCGTGACGTGCCCGACGAACTCCCCGGACTCGAGCGACTCCACGCTGAAGCCGACCCCGGAGGCGTTCTCGTTCGCGCTCCAGCTGCGGAACAGCTCCGACGCCGGACCGTCCGGCCGGGGCCGCACGGTCTGCTGCTGCAGCACCTGCCACTCCGGATCCGTCCACCAGCGCTCGAGGTGCGGCAGGTCGCGCTCGTCCAGCGGCCGCAGCCGCACCAGCTCGCCCAGCAGCAGCGCTCGCGCGTACACCTGCGCGGTCTCCGGATCCTCGATCGCCATGCGGCCAGTATCCCGAGGCTGTCGGAGGCGGATGCTGGAGTGCTCCGCACCAGCCCGTGCCGCGATGAGGATGGAGGACCTATGGCCGAGAAGATGGGTGTCGAGGACCGGATCGCGCACTTCCTGCGGGTGTCCGAGGACCCGGCGGCGACGCAGGCGGAGCGCGACACCGCCGGCCAGGAGGCCGAGCGGCTGCTCGCGAAGCACGCGATCGACCGGCTGACGCTGGACGTCGACGGGGCGAGGCGCGCCGAGCGGGAGGAGATCGAGCGCGCGAGCGTCGAGGTCGCCGGCGGGAAGGGCACCGTCGCGCTCGACGTCGTGGCGGGCCTGATCGCGGTGGCGAAGGCGCTCGGGCTCGTCGCCCACTACCGCGACCACCGGTCCGACGGCCGCTGGACCGAGGCGGCCCCGCACGTCGAGCTGGTCGTCACCGGGTTCCACTCCGACCTGACCCTCGCCGTGCCGCTGCTCGAGTCGCTGGCCGTGCAGGCGGCGCTCGCCGTGCGCGGCTGGTGGCGCTCCGATCCGCGGCACCGCCTGGTCCAGCGGTGGGACGCGCACCTGGCCCGCTGCGAGTTCGCCCGGGAGTTCGGCCGCGGCGCCGCCGCCCGCCTGTCCGCGGGCCGCGAGGAGGCGATCGCCGCGTCCGGCGCCCCCGGCACGGCGCTGGTCGTCGCGTCCCGGGAGGAGGCCGTGCAGCAGTGGGTGGACCAGCACCTGCGGATCCGGCGGGCCACCGACCGCCGGTCGTTCACCGGCTACGGCCGGGCGCCCGGCTACGCGGCCGGGCTGCGCTCCTCCGGCTCGGCGCAGCGCGCGGTCTCCTCCGGCTGACTCAGCTCGGGTCCGCCTCGGACGGGCCCATGATCGCGATCGCCGCGGTCTCCGGCCCGACCACGGACATCGCCGCGGTGATCGGCGTCGAGTTCGTCAGCCGCTCGGGCGAGGTCAGCTCGAGCACGCGGTCGCGGTCCATCAGGCCCGCCTCCACGACGAGGTCCGCCACGTCGCGGCCGGTGAGCAGGGCGGTCTTGGCGAGCGCGGACGCCGCCGCGTACCCGATGTACGGCGTGAGCGCCGTGACGACGCCGACCGAGGTGCGGACCATCGTGTCGAGCCGGCTCACGTTCGCGCGGATCCCCTCGACGCAGTGCTCCCGCAGGGTGAGGCAGCCCGCCGCCAGCCAGGCCACGTTCGTGAGGATGGAGTGCAGGATGATCGGCTCGAAGGCGTTCAGCTGCAGCTGACCGGCCTCCGCGGCCATCGTCACGGTCACGTCGTGCCCGACGACGGCGAAGGCGATCTGGTTCACCACCTCCGGGATCACCGGGTTGACCTTGCCCGGCATGATCGACGATCCCGCCTGACGCGGCGGCAGCACGATCTCGCCGAACCCCGCCTGCGGGCCGGAGGAGAGCAGCCGCAGGTCGTTGCAGATCTTCGACAGCTTCACCGCGGCGCGCTTCAGCACGCCCGACATCTGCATGAAGACGCCGGTGTCGCTCGTCGCCTCGATCAGGTCGCCGGCGGTGACGTACTGCTCCCCCATCAGGTCGGAGAGGTGCGCCTGCACGGTCGCGGCGTAGCGCGGATCCGCGGTGATCCCCGTGCCGATCGCGGTCGCGCCGAGGTTGATCTCGCGCAGCAGCGGCAGCACCTCGCGGATGCGGTCGGCGTCCTCGCCCAGGGTGGTGGCGAAGCCGTGGAACTCCTGCCCCAGCGTCATCGGCACCGCGTCCTGCAGCTGCGTCCTGCCGACCTTCAGCACGTCGTGGAACTCGTGCCCCTTGGCCGCGAACGCCCGCTGCAGCGCGGCGTGCTCGACGAGCAGGTCCTCGAGCGCCAGCGCGATCGCGATCTTCGCCGCGGTCGGGTACACGTCGTTCGTGCTCTGGCTGCGGTTGACGTCGTCGATCGGGTTCAGCGTCTCGTAGTCGCCGAGCGGGTGCCCGGTCAGCTCGAGCGCGACGTTCGCCACCACCTCGTTCGCGTTCATGTTCGTGGAGGTGCCGGCGCCGCCCTGCACGACGTCGACGACGAATTGGTCGTGGTGCTCGCCGTCGCGGATCGCGGCGCAGGCGCGCTCGATCATCGCCGCCTTCGCGGGGTCGAGCACGCCGAGGTCGCGGTTCGCGCGGGCCGCCGCCTGCTTCACGATGACGAGCGCGTCGACGAGGCGCGGGTGCCGCGAGATCGGCGTGCCGGAGATGGCGAAGTTCTCGAGCGCCCGCGCGGTGTGCGCGCCCCAGTAGGCGTCCGCGGGGATCTCGACGGTGCCGAGGCTGTCCGTCTCGATCCGGGTCGCGGGCAGGTCGGAGGGGGCGCGGACGCCGTCGTCGGTCACGGGGGGCCACGCTACGCGGCCGCGATCAGGCTCCGGATCGGTAGGCGGGGATCAGCTCGCGCCAGCGCGTGGCCCAGTCGCTCGACGGCCCGTCTGCCAGCGCTGCGCCGAGGTCCTCGAGGTGCACCTGCCACCCGGCGGCGTGAGCGGGCGCCGCCTCGGGCAGGAACCCGTGCTCCTCCACCACGAGGCGGGCGCCGTCGCCGTCCGCCGTGATGACGACCTCGATCTCGTTCGGCTCGGCGCCCTCCTCCCGCGTCGAGACGCGCAGGCGGTGGGGCGGAGCGCACTCGAGCACCTCGCCGGTCCCCTCCCAGCTGCTGGTGAACCGCGCCGTGAAGGTGCCGCCGACGCGGAGGTCGCCGGACACCTCCGCGATCCAGCGTGCGAGCCGTGCCGGTTCGGTGACGGCCGACCAGAGGTCCTCGACCGTGGTGTCGTAGACGTCCTGGACGCGGACGAGGACGCGATCGCCCTCGGGCGACATCGTCGACAGCATGCGCTCGGTCACGGGGTGCTCCTTCCGCCGCGCGTCCCGCGGGCGATCTCGGTGTGGAGGGCGTCGAGACGGTTCCGCCAGAGCGCCCGGTACGCGCCGAGCCAGGCGTCCAGCTCCGCGAGCGGATCCGGCCGGATGGAGTAGACGCGGAACTGCGCGCGTGCCTCCACCTCGACGAGCCCCGCCTCGCGGAGCACCCGGAGATGGCGCGAGACGCCCGGCCGCGCGATCGGCAGCCGCGCGGCGAGCTCACCGGAGGTCTGCGGGCCGTCCCGCAGGGCGTCGAGCACCGCGCGACGACTCGCATCCCCGATCGCCTGCAGGACCGCCTCCACAGCGGTATGTAACCACATGGGTACGTACCCGTCAAGGTACAGACGCGGCGCTCAGGCGACTCGGACGACACTGGCGGCATGCGGCTGGCCGTGCACTACTGGAACTTCTCGACCCCCGGCGGAGCGGCGCGGATCGCGTCGACCCTCCGCGCGACGGCGCAGGCGGCCGACGCCGGCGGCGTCACCGCGATGACCGTGATGGACCACTGGTTCCAGATGGAGGCGCGGGCGCCCGCGGAGGAGCCGATGCTCGAGGGGTACACGACCCTCGGGTACCTCGCTGGCGTCACCGAGCGCCTCCGGCTCGGCACCCTCGTCACCGGCGTGACGTACCGGCATCCCGGCCTGCTCGCGAAGACCGTCGCGACCCTGGACGTGCTGAGCGGCGGGCGGGCGTTCCTCGGCATCGGCGCCGCCTGGTACGAGCGCGAGCACCGCGCGCTCGGCGTGCCGTTCCCGCCGCTGAAGGAGCGGTTCGAGCGGCTGGAGGAGACGCTGCAGATCGTCCAGCAGATGTGGAGCGACGACGACGGGCCGTATCAGGGGACGCACTACTCGCTCGCCGAGACCCTGTGCCACCCGGCGCCGCTGCAGACGCCCCGGCCGCCGATCCTGATCGGTGGTGGCGGGGAGAAGAAGACGCTGCGGTTCGTGGCGCGGTACGGCGACGCCTGCAACCTCTTCGACGTCGGCCCGGACGAGCTGGGCCGGAAGATCGAGGTGCTGCGCGGGCACTGCGCCGACGTGGGCCGCGACCCGTCGGAGATCGACGTCACCGTCACCGCGCAGCTCGACGACGACCGCGACGCGTTCCTCGACCGCATGCGCGCCTACGCCGCGCTCGGCGTCGGACAGGTGTGGCTGAGCCTGCCGCCCGAGGACCCGACGGGGTTCGTCGAGCGCGCCTGCGCCGACGTGCTGCCGGAGCTCCAGCGCCTCTGACCCCCTTCTGCGACGTCTGCAGAAGTGCTGCGTAGCCTCGAGCCGACGAAGGGACGGGCGCATGACGGAGGAACGGGTCGCGATCGTGACCGGCGGGGCTCGCGGCATCGGGGCGGCGATCGCGAAGCGGCTGGCGGCGCAGGGCCGGGCGGTCGCCGTGATCGACCTCGAGGAGGCCGCGACGGTCGCGACCGTGGCGGCGATCACCGACGCCGGCGGCCGCGCGATCGGCATCGGTGCCGACGTGTCGCGGACGGAGGACGTCGAGGCCGCGGTGGCCACGGTCGCCGAGCGGCTCGGCGCGCCGACGATCCTGGTGAACAACGCCGGGATCCTGCGCGACAACCTGATCTTCAGGATGACCGACGACGACTGGGACGCGGTCGTCGCGGTGCACCTCCGCGGGGCCTTCCTGATGAGCCGCGCGGTGCAGCGCCACCAGGTGGAGGCGGGCTGGGGCCGCGTCGTCTCGCTCTCCTCCACGAGCGCGCTCGGCAACCGCGGGCAGGCGAACTACGCGGCCGTCAAGGCGGGGCTGCAGGGCTTCACGAAGACCCTCGCGATCGAGCTGGGGCGCTACCACGTCACGGCGAACGCCATCGCGCCGGGCTTCATCGCGACCGACATGCTGCGGCAGACCGCCGAGCGCATGAAGGTGTCCTACGAGGACTTCCTCGCGGGCGCCGCGAAGGAGATCCCGGTCGCCCGCGTCGGGCAGCCCGAGGATGTCGCGGAGGCCGCCGCGTTCTTCACCTCCGACGCCGCCTCCTTCGTCTCCGGCCAGGTGCTCTACGTGGCGGGCGGGCCGAAGGCGTGAGCACCCGCTTCGCCTCGCCCGACGCGCTGCTGGAGGCGGTCGGCACGGACCTGGGCACGAGCGGCTGGATCACCGTCGACCAGGCGCGCATCGACCGCTTCGCCGACGCCACCGGCGACCACCAGTGGATCCACGTCGACCCCGAGCGCGCTGCGGACGGGCCGTTCGGCGGCACGATCGCGCACGGCTACCTGTCGCTCAGCCTGCTCGCGCCCCTCATGTTCGAGCTGCTCGTCGTGGAGGGGTGCGCGCTGATCGTCAACGCCGGATCGGACCGGGTGCGGTTCCTCGCCCCGGTGCGGGCCGGCTCCCGCGTCCGCGCGCAGGCGACGCTCGCCGGCGCGGAGCGGATCCCCCTCGGGGTGCGTGCCCGCGCGGCGGTGACGCTCGAGATCGAGAGCGAGCCGAAGCCCGCCCTGGTGGCCGAGACCCTCACGGTCTTCGTCCCCGAGTGAGGTCCGTTCTGAAGGAGTTCTCGGGCTGATCGCGCAAGAACTCCTTCAGAGCGGGATCAGGCGAGGCGCTCGATCACCATCGCCATGCCCTGGCCCCCGCCGACGCACATCGTCTCCAGCCCGAAGGTCGCGTCCTTCGTGCGCAGCGCGTTCAGCAGCGTCGCGGTGATCCGCGCGCCGGTCATGCCGAAGGGGTGCCCGAGCGCGATGGCGCCGCCGTGCACGTTCAGCCGGTCCCACTCCACGCCGAGGTCGTCGGCGGAGGGGATCACCTGCGCCGCGAACGCCTCGTTGATCTCCACGAGGTCGATGTCGTCGATCGTCATCCCCGCCTGCGCGAGCGCCTTGCGGCTCGCCTCCACGGGGCCGAGGCCCATGATCTCGGGCGAGAGCGCCGTGACGCCCGTCGAGACGATCCGCGCGAGCGGCGTCAGACCCCGCTCCTTCGCGAAGTCGTCCGAGACGACCACCAGGGCCGCGGCGCCGTCGTTCAGCGGGCACGCGTTGCCCGCCGTGACGGTGCCGTCCTGCCGGAACACCGGCTGCAGGGTCGCGAGCGTCTCGACGGTGACGCCCGCGCGCGGGCCGTCGTCCTTCGCCACCACGGTGCCGGCCGGCGTCGTCACCGGGGTGATCTCGCGCTCGAAGACGCCGGAGGCGATCGCCGCCTCCGCCCGGTTCTGGCTGAGCGCCGCGTACTCGTCCTGCCGCTCGCGGCCGACGCCCTTCACGCCCGCGACGTTCTCGGCGGTCTGCCCCATCGCGATGTAGGCGTCCGGCAGCTCGCCGTCCTCGCGCGGATCGTGCCAGGTGCCGCCCTGCTCCGCGCGCCGCCGCGTGCGCGACTCCGCGTCGGCGAACACGGGGTTCAGGATCGTCCGCGGGTCCTGGCCGGGGATGAAGTCGGCGCTGCCGTTCGCGAAGTGCGTCACGGACTCGACGCCGGCGGACACGAACGCCCGCCCCTCCCCCGCCTTGATCGCGTGGAACGCCATCCGCGTCGTCTGCAGGCTGGAGGAGCAGTACCGGTTCACCGTGGTGCCCGGCATGAAGTCGTACCCGAGCCGCACCGCGACGATCCGCGCCATGTTCATGCCCTGCTCGCCGCCGGGCAGGCCGCAGCCGAGCAGCAGGTCGTCGACCTCCTCCGGCGCGAGCCCCGGGACCGCGGCGAGCGCCTCGCCCACGATGACCGCGGCGAGGTCGTCCGGCCGCATGCCGACCAGCGACCCCTTGTTCGCGCGGCCGATCGGCGTCCGCTTCGCCGCGACGATGACTGCTTCGGGCATCAGACGAACGCGTTCATGCCGGTGATGGAGCGGCCCACGATCAGGGTGTTCATCTCGCGGGTGCCCTCGTAGGAGTACAGGGCCTCCGCGTCCGCGAAGAAGCGGGCGACGCCCTTGTCGAGCACGATGCCGTTCCCACCGAGGATCTCGCGGGCGTAGCCGACCGTCTCGCGCATCCTGGCCGTGGCGAACGCCTTCGCGAGCGCGGAGTGCTCGTCCTTCTGGATCCCCTGGTCCTGCATCTGCGACGCGCGCAGGCACATCCCGATGGAGGCCGTGATGTTGCCGAGGCCCTTCACCAGCAGGTCCTGGATCAGCTGGTGGCTGCCGATCGGCTTGCCGAACTGCTCGCGGTCCTTCGCGTAGGCGAGCGCCGCCTCCC
The DNA here is from genome assembly GCF_964245895.1 of uncultured Amnibacterium sp. Lineage (GTDB taxonomy): Bacteria > Actinomycetota > Actinomycetes > Actinomycetales > Microbacteriaceae > Amnibacterium. The sequence continues at coordinate 2,008 of NZ_CAXTOQ010000094.1, read as the reverse complement.
ACGCGCCGATCGCCACGCCGACGGCCTGCCACGCGACCTCGCAGCGCGTCAGGCGCAGCACGGTCGCGACGTCGCGGAAGGAGCGGATGCCCGGCAGGCGCTTCGCCTCGGGCACGTGCACGTCGACCATCGTGATGTCGGCGTTCTGCACGCTGCGCAGCGCGATCTTGTCCTCGATCCTGTCCGCGCGGAACCCGGGCAGGTCGGTGTCGACGAGGAAGCCCTTCACCTGGCCGTCGGCCTCGTCCTTCGCGTAGATCACGACGAAGTCGCTGAAGGTCGCGTTGCCGATCCAGCGCTTCGCGCCGTTCAGGATCCACTCGTCGCCCTCGCGGCGCGCGGTGGTGCGCAGCCCGCGGGCGGAGTCGGAGCCGGAGTACGGCTCGGTCAGGCCGAAGGCGCCGAGCAGTTCGCCGGTCGCCATCCTCGGCAGCAGCTGCGCCTGCTGCTCGGGCGAGCCGCCGACGTGGATGGAGCCCATCGCGAGGCCCGACTGCACGCCGACGAAGGTGGCGACGGAGGCGTCGATGCGACCCATCTCGAGCGCCATCCAGCCGCGGAACACGGCCGTGTTCTCGAAGTGCCGCACCTCCGGCACGAAGGGGCCGAGCGCGCCGAGGTCCGCCAGCCACGGGATGACCTGCTTCGGGAACTCGGCCCGAGCCCAGTACTCGTCGGCGATCGGCCGGACCCGCTGCTCGAAGACCTGCCGGAACGCGGCGGCGTGCTGCTGCTCGTCCGCGGTGAGGAAGTCCTGGTAGCCGTAGAAGTCGCCGGCCAGGTGGCCGTACGTCGGCTCCTCGGCGTCCGCTCGGGTCTGCTCGGTGATCGTCATGGCGTCTCCTTCGTCGCTGCCGGGAGGAGTGTACGCAACACTTCTCGGAATGTTGCGGGCTAGGCTCGCGCCCCATGACGGCCGTCGACGCAGGGCTCCGGCTGGGCGGCCTCGGCGCCGTCCTGGTGCCGAGCGCGCTGTCGGAGCGGCTGCCGGTGCACGAGGACGCCGCCCGCGCCTTCCGCGTCGCGCGCCACCGCTTCATCGCCGGCGACCGCATCGACATGTCCGCGCTCGCCGCCGAGCTGGGCGTGGACCGCACCTCCCTGTTCCGCTGGGTCGGCAACCGCGACGCGCTGCTCGCCGAGATCCTGTGGAGCCTCGCGGTGCCGACGTTCGACGCCGCGGATGCGGCGACGGCGGCGAGGGGCGCCGACCGGGTGGAGGGCGCGCTGACGCGCTTCGTCCACGACCTGATCACCGCCGACTACTTCCGGGCCTGGATCGTGCGGGAGCCGTCGCGCGCCCTGCGCATCCTGACCGGCGGCGCCACCTCGGTGCACCGCCGCTTCGTCGCCATCGTCGAGCGGCTGCTGGAGGAGGAGATCGCGGACGGCCGCATGGTCACCCCCCTCCCGCCGCACGACCTCGCGACCGTGCTCGTGCGGGTGGCGGAGTCCTACGCCTACGCCGACCTGATCGCCGGCGAGCGCCCGGACGCCGAGCGGGCCGCCGCCGCGTTCGCCCTGGTGCTCGCCGCGACGAGGCCGACCCCGTGAGCGACGAGCGGCCGGTGCTGGCCGACTACCGGTGGCACCGCCCGATCCCGGTCCCCGGACCCATCCGCGCGCGCATCGCCGCCGAACTGGGAGTGAACCGCGAGCCGGAGTGAGGCATCCTCGGTTCAGCACCTCGAAGGAGCAGCATGAACGACGACGTTCTGAACGGTCCGGGCAACGCGACGCTGTCGGTCGCCGCCATCCTGGCGGAGTCCGCGCACCGCTACCCGGACAAGACCGCGGTGATCTGGGCCGGGCAGACCGGCCCGCAGGCCCGCGCGACCTACAGCGAGCTGTGGCGCGACGCGAAGGCGATCGGCGGGGCGCTTCGGGCCCGCGGCATCGGCCGGGGCGACCGGGTCGCGATGCTCGTGCCGAACGTCCCGGACTTCCCGCGGATCTACTACGCGATCCTCGCCATCGGCGCCGTCGCGGTGCCCATCCACCTGCTGTT
>NZ_CAXTOQ010000093.1:0-13469 GCF_964245895.1 uncultured Amnibacterium sp. | reverse complement strand
GGCGGCGGGCACGACGAGCGCGAGCAGACGCTGAACCAGCTGCTGGTCGAGATGGACGGCTTCGACGTCAAGACGAACGTCATCCTGATCGCCGCGACGAACCGGCCCGACATCCTCGACCCGGCGCTGCTGCGCCCGGGACGCTTCGACCGGCAGATCGGCGTCGACGCGCCGGATCTGAAGGGCCGCCAGAGGATCCTCGAGGTGCACGCGAAGGGCAAGCCGCTCGCGGCGGGCGTCGACCTCGAGATCCTGGCGCGCAAGACGCCGGGCTTCACGGGCGCCGACCTCGCGAACGTGCTGAACGAGGCCGCGCTGCTGACCGCGCGCTCGAACGCGCAGCTGATCGACAACCGGGCCCTGGACGAGGCCGTGGACCGCGTCATCGCCGGCCCGCAGCGCCGCAGCCGGGTCATGAAGGACCAGGAGAAGCTGATCACCGCGTACCACGAGGGCGGCCACGCCCTGGTGGCCGCGAGCCTGAACCACACCGACCCGGTGACGAAGGTGACGATCCTGCCCCGCGGCCGAGCCCTCGGCTACACGATGGTGCTGCCGCTCGAGGACAAGTACTCGGTCACCCGCAACGAGCTGCTCGACCAGCTCGCGTACGCGATGGGCGGCCGGGTCGCGGAGGAGGTCGTGTTCCACGACCCCACCTCCGGCGCCTCGAACGACATCGAGAAGGCGACCGGCACCGCGAAGCGCATGGTCACCGAGTTCGGCATGAGCGCGCTCATCGGCTCGGTCAAGCTCGGCGCCGCGTCGGGCGAGATGTTCCTGGGCCGCGACATGGGGCACAGCCGGGAGTACTCGGAGGAGCTCGCGGAGCAGGTCGACAAGGAGGTGCGCAGCCTCATCGAGTCGGCGCACGACGAGGCGTACCAGATGATCCTCGAGAACCGGGCCGTGCTCGACCGGCTCGCCACGGCCCTCCTCGAGAAGGAGACCCTGGACCAGCACGAGCTGGCCGAGATCTTCAAGGACATCAAGAAGCTGCCGCCGCGGCCCCAGTGGCTGTCCAGCGACCGCCGCCCGGTCTCGGACCTCCCGGCGGTCGCCGTGCCGGGCCCGAAGGCGCCCATCGACGCCGGAGCGGTCGACGGCGGCGTGGACTCGAACGGCGGGGCGCCGGCACGCAAGCGCGCGCCGCGCATCAAGCCGCGTCCTGCCACGGCCTGATGACGGGGCGCGCCGGCGGAGACGCGGGGGCGGCTGAGCGACCGTGAGGCGAACCGGCCCCCTCGCCCTCCTCGGCATCGCCGTGGTCGGCGCGGTGATCGGCTGGCTGCTCCAGGTCGCGCTCGTCGCGGGCGGGGCGCCGTCGTTCATCCCGCCGGTCACGCTGTACTCGGTGCTGTTCCTGCTGGCCGCCGGGCTGCTGCTGCTCGGCCGGCCGGTGCGGCGGGTCGTGAAGGGCAAGGCGGACCGGCCCATCGATCCCTTCTACGCCATGCGGATCCTGGTGCTGGCGAAGGCCTCCGGGCTCGCCGGCGCCCTGCTCGTCGGGGGTGCGGCGGCCCTGCTGCTCTACGCCGTCTCGCGGACCGGCACGGCGGCCACGCCCGCCTTCTGGCCCGACGTGCTGACCGGGATCGGCGCCCTGGTGCTCTGCGCAGCCGGACTCGTGGTGGAGTGGTGGTGCCGCATCCCGCCGCAGGACCGCGCGGAGAACCCCGAGAGCACCCTGGAGCAACGATGACCGTGCTGCCGCCCCGAGCGCTCGACGCCGGCATCACCGGCTGGCGGGGCGTCTCGAACAAGCTGGTCTGGGTCGACGTCGCCGCGATCCTGATGTCCGCGATCGGCGGCGCCGTGGTCGGCGTGCTGCTGCTCTGGCTGATCCAGCCGGCGCCGTGGATCGGCTGGCTCGTGATCGCCGCCGTCGCGGTGTCCGCCGTGGTCCGGCTGGTCATCGCCCCGCGCCGCGTGCACGCCATCGGCTGGATCCTGCGCGACGACGACCTCGTCGTGCGCCGGGGGATCCTGCTCTCCCGGCTCGTCGCGGTGCCCTACGGCCGGATGCAGCTGATCGACGTGAACCGCGGCCCGGTCGCGCGCCTCGTCGGCCTCGCCGAGCTGCGGCTGGTGACCGCCGCGGCGACGTCCGACGTCGCCCTCCCCGGCCTGCCGGAGGCGGAGGCGGCGCAGCTGCGCGACGCCCTCGTGGCACGGGCCGAGGAGCGGCGCGTGGGACTGTAGGGGCATGACGACCCCGGCATCGCCGCCGAGGAGCCGGTACGTCGACGGGCTCTGGCACCGCCTCCACCCGGCGACGCCCCTGCTGCGGGGCGGCATCGGGCTGGTCGCCGTGCTGCTGTACGTCGGCGCGAACTTCCGCGAGCACCTGGTCGCCCTCGTGTTCGGGGTGCCCGACGCCGGCGGCGACCCGCTGGACGAGATCACGCGGCGCGGCCTGGTCGGCCCGGCGGCCCTGGTGGTGCTCGGCGTGCTCGTGATCGGGATCGGCCTGTTCTGGATCTCGTGGCGGGCCAGCGAGTTCAAGATCGACGGGAACGCCGTCACCGTGCGCTACGGCGTGCTGCTGCGGCGCACCCGCACCGCCAACCTCGACCGCATCCAGGGCGTGACGATCTCGCGGCCGCTGCTGGCCCGGGTGGTCGGTGCGGCGCGCATCGAGCTGGACGTCGCGGGGCAGAACGCGAACGTGCGCCTCGAGTACCTGTCCAACGGCGCTGCGGAGGAGCTGCGGCGCGACGTGCTGCGCCTCGCCTCCGGCCGCAGGGCGGGTGCCGCCGCCGACGGGGACGCGCCGAGCATCGAGGCCGCCGTGCTGGACGAGGACGGCCCGCGCGTCGTGCACGTGACGCCCGGCCGCGCGATCGGCTCGGTGCTGCTGTCGGAGACGACGGTGACGCTCGTGGTGCTCGCGGCCGTCGTGCTGCCGACCCTCGCCGCGATCGGCGCGGCTCCGGCCGCCGCCGTCTCGTTCTTCCCGATCGTGATCGGCACCGTGACCGTCGCCGCGCGGCGCATCGGTCGCAACCTGCGCTTCACGGTGGTCTCGACCCCGGACGGCGTGCGCGTGATGAGCGGGGTCGTGAGCACCAGCGCGGAGGCGGTGCCACCCGGCCGGGTGCACGCGCTGCGCATCGACCAGCCGCTGCTGTGGCGCCCGGCCGGGTGGTGGCGCATCTCGGTGAACCGCGCGGGCCATGCCGCCGGTCGTCGCAACGCCGAGACGGAGCGGTCCCTCGCGCCCGTCGCCACCCTCGACGAGGTGCTGACGCTGCTGCCGCTGCTGGTGCCCGACCTCGCCGACCGGCGGGAGGCGGTGCTCACCGGCCTGACCGGCCGGGGCCGGGACGACGGCTTCACCGCCGCCCCGGCGCGGGCCCGCTGGCTGCGACCGCTCGCGTGGCGCCGTACCGGGTTCCAGCTGACCGATGAGACCGTGCTCGCCCGATCGGGCTTCCTGCACCGGGAGCTCGCGGTCGTGCCGGACGCCCGCATGCAGAGCGTCTCCCTGCGGCAGGGCCCGCTCGAGCGGCTGCTGCGCGTCGCGACCGTGCACCCGCACGTCGTGTCCGGGCCCGTGTCGACGCGCCTCCGCCTGATCGACGTCGATCGCGCGCAGCGACTGTTCGGCGAGCTGGCGGCGATCGGCGTCGGGGCGCGGCTGTCCGACGTGTCCCACCGGTGGGCCGAGCGGAGCGGACGGCCGTGAGGCCCGCTGGACGGCTCGGCGTCGGTGTGATCGGCGCCGGGCGGGTCGGGCCCGTGCTGGGTGCGGCCCTCGCCGGAGCCGGCCACGCGCTCGTGGGCGTGAGCGCGGTGTCGCAGCAGAGCCGCGATCGCGCCGACGCGATGCTGCCGGGGGTCCCGATGCTGGCGGTGCCCGACCTCGTCGAGCGCAGCGAGCTCGTGCTCGTCGCGGTGCCGGACGACGAGCTGCCGGGCCTCGTGTCGGGGCTCGCGGACGCGGGCGTGTGGGTGATGGGTCAGCTCGTGGTGCACACCGCGGCGCGGTTCGGCACGGACGTGCTGCTGCCCGCGGTCCGGCGCGGCGCCATCCCCGTCGCGCTGTCGCCCGCGATGGCCTTCACCGGCACGAGCCTCGACCTGGTCCGCCTCCGCGAGTCCCGCTGCGCGGTCACCGCGCCGGCGCCGGTGCTGCCGATCGGCCAGGCACTCGCGGTCGAGATGGGCTGCGAGCCCGTCGTCGTGCCGGAGGAGGCGCGCGAGCAGTGGGCGGCGGCGCTGGGTGACGTCACCGCACCGCTGGCGCAGGCGGTGCGCTCGGCGGCCGCGAGGCTGGCCGGGCTGGGTGTCGAGGACGCGGACCTGGTGCTGGGACCGATGGCCCGCTCCGCGCTGGAGCGCGCGCTCGGGGACGCCCGCCGGCCGGCGGCGCAGGAGGACGAGGCATGACCGAGACCATCCCGACCGTCGCCGAGATCCGGAAGCGGGTCGCCGCGGCGCGCTCGGCCGGGCGGCTCGTCGCCCTCGTGCCGACGATGGGCGCGCTGCACGACGGCCACCTGGCGCTGGTGGCGCGCGCGAGGGAGGTCGCCGACCTCGTCGTCGTCTCCCTGTTCGTCAACCCCCTCCAGTTCGGCCCGAACGAGGACTTCGCGCGCTACCCGAGGGATCTCGACGCGGACGTCGCCGCGCTCGACCGCGCCGGAGCGGACCTGCTGTTCGCCCCCGCCGCGGCCGAGCTGCTGCCGGAGGGGCGCACGCAGGTGCGGGTCACCGCCGGCCCCGCCGGTACCGTCTTCGAGGGCAGGGTGCGGCCGGGCCACTTCGACGGCGTGCTGACGATCGTGCTGAAGCTGCTGCACGTCGTCGGCCCGGACGCCGTCGTCTTCGGGCAGAAGGACGCGCAGCAGGTGTTCCTCGTCCGGCGGATGCTGACCGACCTCGACGTGCCCGTCGCGCTCGAGGTCGTCGACACCGTGCGGGAGGCGGACGGGCTCGCGATGTCGAGCCGGAACCGCTACCTGGACGACGGGGAGCGCCGCCTGGCCAGGGCGGTGCCGGCGGCGCTCGACGCCGCCGAGTCCGCTGCGGACCGGGACGTCGACGCGATGGTCGGCGCCGCGCAGAGCGCGCTCGCGGGCGAGGACGGCGCGGACCTCGAGTACCTCGCGGTGGTGGACCCGGCCACGTTCCGGCCGGTGGACGACGGCTATCGTGGTCGTGCCCTCGTGCTCGTCGCCGCCCGGGTCGGCGGAACGCGTCTGATCGACAACCGGTTCGTCCACCTCGGCTGACCGGCGCGCCGTCGATCGAACCGGGAGTCCAGCGCATGGCCGACGACACGGTCGACGACACGAGCGAGCAGCGCGAGGTCCGGCTCGGGAAGCGGGCGCGGCTGATCGAGCGCGGGGAGCAGGCGTACCCCGTCGCCGTCCCGGTCACCGACACCATCGGCGCCGTCCGGGCCCGGCACACCGACCTCGAGCCGGACGTCGCGACCGGCGACGTCGTCGGACTGGCCGGCCGGATCGTCCACCTCCGGAACACCGGGAAGCTCTGCTTCGCGTCGCTGCAGGCGGGCGACGGCAGCCGGATCCAGGCGATGGTGAGCCTGGACGCTGTGGGGGAGGAGTCCCTGGCCGACTGGAAGGCGGTCGTCGATCTCGGCGACCACCTGTTCGTGTCCGGCGAGGTCGTCACGTCCCGCCGCGGCGAGCTGTCGATCATGGTCGCGGAGTGGCGCATCGCCGCGAAGGCGCTGCTGCCGCTGCCGAACCTGCACACCGAGCTGTCGGAGGAGACGCGGGTGCGGTCCCGCTACCTGGATCTGATCACCCGTCCCGCCGCCAGGCGCAACGTCGTCACGCGCGCGACCGCCGTCGCGTCCCTCCGCGCGACGTTCGCAGAGCGCGGGTACCTCGAGGTCGAGACGCCGATGCTGCAGACGCAGCACGGCGGCGCCTCCGCCCGGCCGTTCGTGACGCACTCGAACGCGTTCGACACCGACCTGTTCCTGCGCATCGCGCCGGAGCTGTTCCTGAAGCGCGCCGTCGTCGGCGGGCTGGAGCGGGTGTTCGAGATCAACCGGAACTTCCGCAACGAGGGCGCGGACTCCACCCACTCGCCCGAGTTCGCGATGCTCGAGTCCTACGAGGCCTACAGCGACTACCACGGCGTCGCCGACCTGGTGCAGGACCTGATCCAGCGGTCCGCCGTCGCGGTGGGCGGCTCGACGACCGTCACCTGGACCGACGGCACCGAGTTCGACCTCGGTGGGCAGTGGGAGCGCATCTCGATGTACCCGTCGCTGTCGGCGGCGGCCGGCGTCGAGATCACGCCCGAGACGCCGATGGCCGAGCTGGTGGCGCTCGCGGAGCGGGTCGAGATCGAGGTCGCGCACCCGATCCGCGGCAAGTACGTCGAGGAGCTGTGGGAGCACTTCGTCAAGTCGTCGCTGCTGCGGCCGACGTTCGTCATGGACATGCCCCTGGACACCTCGCCGCTCGTCCGCGAGCACCGCTCGATCCCCGGCGTCGTGGAGAAGTTCGACCTCTACGTGCGCGGCTTCGAGCTGGCGACCGGGTACTCGGAGCTCACCGACCCCGTCGTGCAGCGGCAGCGGTTCGTGGACCAGGCGGTGCTCGCCGCGGGCGGCGATCCGGAGGCGATGCGCATCGACGAGGAGTTCCTGCGCGCGCTCGAGTTCGGCATGCCCCCGACCGGCGGCCTCGGCATGGGCATCGACCGGCTGCTGATGGCTCTCACCGGCGACGGCATCCGCGAGACGATCCTCTTCCCCCTCGTCAAGTAGCCCCCGCCCCCGCTGGTCGAGGTGCGAGCGCAGCGCGCCTCGAGACCACGTCGACGGACGAGACCGACGTACCCTCTCCGTATGGGCGGCTGGAACGAGGGCTTGTGGGCGATCGTGCCCACCATCTGCGTATCGCTCATCTTCTGGTTCGTGATGCGCACGATCCTCCGCGCCGACCGCACGGAGCGCGAGGCCCGGGCCCGCTTCGAGGCGGAGGAGGACGCTCGCCTGCTCTCCGAGGCCGAGCAGGACACGCAGCGGGGCTGACCCCCAGTTCGGCTGATCCCCCCTCCGGTCGCACCCCCTCCGGTCGCACCTGGCCGCGTCGCACCCGGTGCGGTCGCACCTCCACTGGGATCGTGCGGTGCCGCCGCGCTCGCGCGAACCTGTCCTCACGACCGCACCGATGGTGGGCGGCGGGACGGGGGACATCATGCGGAAGACGGCCGTGAACCTGTACATCAGCTGGCTGCTGGTGTTCGGCGGCTCCGGCGCCCTCCTCCGACGCACCGCCTGAGCGCCACGACACCCGTCGGGGGCGCCCCCGGACTGGGCCGGTGTCGCGCCGGTCCACGGCATGCCGCGGCGGACATGCTTCATCCGAGGACGACGGCTCGGGGGAACCGGCGTCCGGAACGACGAACGGCGCGCAGCATCCGGGGGGACCGCTGCCGCCGGTGCCGCATCCGCGGACGGACCGGGTCTACGGCGCCCGGTCCGCTCGCGGATGCGGGTCGGCGCGCGACGCGGAGGTAAGCCCCCGGCGAACAGGGCCCCGGGTGCGCGGACCCGCGCCGTAGCCTCGTCTCGACGCCGGGAGGACACCCGCCCGGCCGTCCAGACGTCGCCCGGGCAGCCGGGCGCAGTGAGGAGCCACCGCATGTTCGAGCGCTTCACCGATCGAGCCCGCAGAGTCGTCGTCCTGGCCCAGGAAGAGGCCAAGATGCTCAACCACAACTACATCGGGACCGAGCACATCCTGCTCGGCCTGATCCACGAGGGCGAAGGCGTCGCCGCGAAGGCCCTCGAGTCCCTCGGCATCTCCCTCGACGCCGTGCGCGAGCAGGTGCAGGACATCATCGGCCAGGGCCAGCAGCAGCCGACCGGCCACATCCCCTTCACGCCGCGCGCGAAGAAGGTGCTCGAGCTGTCGCTGCGCGAGGCGCTGCAGCTGGGCCACAACTACATCGGCACCGAGCACATCCTGCTGGGCCTGATCCGCGAGGGCGAGGGCGTCGCAGCCCAGGTGCTCGTGAAGCTCGGCGCGGACCTGAACCGCGTGCGCCAGCAGGTCATCCAGCTGCTCTCCGGCTACCAGGGCAAGGAGCAGGTCGCCGTCGGCGGCGAGACGCAGCAGCAGGCGCAGGGCTCGCAGATCCTCGACCAGTTCGGCCGCAACCTCACCCAGGCCGCGCGCGACGGCAAGCTCGACCCGGTCATCGGGCGCGAGAAGGAGATCGAGCGGGTCATGCAGATCCTCTCCCGCCGCTCGAAGAACAACCCGGTCCTGATCGGCGAGCCCGGTGTCGGTAAGACCGCCGTGGTGGAGGGCCTCGCCCAGGCGATCGTGCGCGGCGACGTGCCGGAGACGCTGAAGGACAAGCAGCTCTACACGCTGGACCTCGGCTCCCTGATCGCCGGCTCCCGCTACCGCGGCGACTTCGAGGAGCGCCTGAAGAAGGTGACGAAGGAGATCCGCACCCGCGGGGACATCATCACCTTCATCGACGAGATCCACACCCTCGTCGGCGCGGGCGCCGCGGAGGGCGCGATCGACGCCGCCTCCATCCTGAAGCCGCTGCTGGCCCGCGGCGAGCTGCAGACCATCGGCGCGACCACGCTCGACGAGTACCGCAAGCACTTCGAGAAGGACGCGGCGCTCGAGCGCCGGTTCCAGCCCATCCAGGTGCAGGAGCCGTCGCTGCCCCACGCGATCAACATCCTCAAGGGGCTGCGCGACCGGTACGAGGCGCACCACAAGGTGTCCATCACCGACGGCGCGATCGTCGCCGCGGCGAACCTCGCCGACCGCTACATCTCCGACCGGTTCCTGCCGGACAAGGCCATCGACCTGATCGACGAGGCCGGCGCCCGCCTGCGTCTGTCGATCCTGTCAGCGCCGCCGGAGCTGCGGGAGTTCGACGAGAAGATCGCCCTCGTGCGCGCCGCCAAGGAGGCCGCGATCGAGGACCAGGACTTCGAGAAGGCCGCGGGTCTGCGCGACGAGGAGAAGAACCTGCTCGGCGAGCGCCTCCGGCTGGAGAAGCAGTGGCGCAGCGGCGACGTCAAGCACACCGCCGAGGTCGACGAGGGCCTGATCGCGGAGGTGCTCGCGCAGGCGACCGGCATCCCCGTCTTCAAGCTGACGGAGGAGGAGTCGAGCCGCCTCATCTTCATGGAGAAGGCGCTGCACGAGCGCGTCGTCGGTCAGGAGGAGGCCATCGCCGTCCTGGCGAAGACCATCCGCCGCACCCGCGCCGGCCTGAAGGACCCGAAGCGGCCCTCCGGCTCGTTCATCTTCGCCGGCCCCACCGGCGTCGGGAAGACGGAGCTGGCGAAGGCGCTCGCGGAGTTCCTGTTCGACGACGAGAACGCGCTGATCTCCCTCGACATGTCGGAGTACGGCGAGAAGCACACCGTCTCGCGGCTGTTCGGCGCCCCTCCCGGGTTCGTCGGCTTCGAGGAGGGCGGGCAGCTCACCGAGAAGGTGCGCCGCAAGCCGTTCTCGGTCGTGCTCTTCGACGAGATCGAGAAGGCGCACCCGGACATCTTCAACTCGCTGCTCCAGATCCTGGAGGAGGGCCGCCTGACCGACGGTCAGGGCCGCGTCGTCGACTTCAAGAACACCGTCATCATCATGACGACGAACCTCGGCACCCGGGACATCTCCGGCGGACCGGTCGGCTTCGTCGCCGAGGGCGACACCGCGACGAACTACGACCGCATGCGGGCGAAGGTGAACGAGGAGCTGAAGCGGCACTTCAAGCCCGAGTTCCTGAACCGCGTCGACGAGATGATCGTGTTCCCGCAGCTGACCAAGCCCGAGCTGCTGCAGATCGTCGACCTGTTCATCAAGCGGCTGAGCGATCGCATGCTCGACCGCGACCTGAGCGTCGAGCTGACGGTCCCGGCGAAGGAGCGGCTCATCGAGGTCGGCTTCGACCCGGCGCTCGGTGCGCGCCCCCTGCGCCGCGCGGTGCAGCACGAGGTCGAGGACCGGCTGTCGGAGAAGATCCTGCACGGCGAGCTGACCGCCGGGGACCACGTGCACGTCGACTTCAAGGACGGCGCCTTCGTGTTCGCGACGACCAAGAAGGGCGAGCTGGTCGGCGCCGGCTCGGCTCCCGCCGGCGCCATCACCGACGGCAGCGGCACCGCGGCCGAGTAGCCGCAGCGCCCCCTTCTTCATTTTGAAGGCGTTCTGGTCAGCCGAAGGCCACCAGAACGCCTTCAAAATGCAAGGGGGTGGGAGGATCGACGGATGCCCGCCCCATCGTTCTCCGTCCGGCGGGCGCGGGTGAAGGACGTCCCCGCGATCCAGCGGCTGATGGCCCCGCTCGTCGACGAGCGCATCCTGCTCGGCAAGGACGCCGCGGTGCTCTACGCCGCGGTGCAGGAGTTCCGGATCGCGGAGGCGGACGACGGCGCGGTCGTCGGGTGCGGGGCGCTGCACGTGATGTGGGACGACCTCGCCGAGATCCGGACCGTCGCCGTCGACACGACCTGGCGCCGTCGCCGGGTCGGTCACGCGCTCGTCGAGCGTCTCGAGGCGGACGCGGTCGACCTGGGGGTGGACAAGCTGTTCTGCCTGACCTTCGAGGTCCCCTTCTTCGTCGCGCACGGCTACGCGGAGGTGGGGGAGGGGGTCGTCGGCCCCGACGTCGTCGCCGAGCTGGCACGATCAGGCGACGAGGGCGTCGCCGAGTTCCTCGACCTCGCGCGGGTGAAGCCGAACACCCTCGGCAACACGCGGATGCTGAAGGTGCTGCGACCCCAGCCGGTCGTCTCGGCCCCACCTCCGCACGTCTAGTGTTTCTCCCGCGGGCCGGAGCGCGGACGGACCGCATGGTCGTCCGTGACGGCTCCGCGCCGGTCCAGGGGAGCGCGTTGAGCACCGAACGCCTCGAGTTCTTCGACGCGGCAGCGGTCCTGTTCGACCTCGACGGGGTGATCACCCCGACCGCCGAGGTCCACATGCGTGCCTGGTCGCGCATGTTCACGCGGCTGTTCGACGACCGCGGCGTGCGGCCGCCGTACACCGACGCGGACTACTTCCTGCACCTCGACGGGCGGCCGCGCTACGACGGCGTCGACTCCCTCCTCCGCGACCGCGGGATCGACGTGCCGTGGGGCGATCCGTCAGATTCCGACGACGCGGACACCGTGTGCGGCATCGGCAACCGCAAGAACGCCTTCTTCTCCTCGCTGCTGGCGGCGGAGGGGATCGCCCCGTACCCCGGCTCGCTGGCGGTGCTCGACCGGCTCGGGTCCCTCGGCATCCCGGCGGCGATCGTGTCCAGCTCGAAGAACGCGGTGCCGGTGCTGGCCGCCGCGCACCTCGCCGACCGGTTCCCCGTGATCGTCGACGGCGTCGTCGCGCAGGACGAGGGGCTGCCGGGCAAGCCGCGGCCCTACATCTTCCTGGCGGGCGCGTCCCGGCTGCACGTCGACCCCGCGAACGCGGTGGTCGTGGAGGACGCCGTCTCCGGCGTCGCCGCCGGCGCGGCCGGCGGCTTCGGCCTCGTGGTCGGCGTCGACCGCGGCGTCGGCTCCGCAGCGCTCCGCGACGCGGGCGCGCACGTCGTGGTCGGCGATCTCGCCGACCTGCTCGCCGCAGAGAAGGGCGCATCCCTGTGATCGACCGCGACCGGTTCCCCGTCGACGAGTGGAAGCTCGTCGAGCGGATCTACTCCGACGAGCGCATGGGGTTGATCGAGACCATCTTCACCACCGCGAACGGCTACCTGGGCATGCGGGGCAACAGCTCCGAGGGCCGTGACGCGCACGAGCACGGCACGTTCATCAACGGCTTCCACGAGGTCTGGCCCATCCGGCACGCGGAGCAGGCCTACGGCTTCGCGGAGGTCGGCCAGACGATCGTCAACGTCCCGGACGCGAAGATCATCCGGCTGTACGTCGACGACGAGCCCCTGGTGCTCGACGTCGCGGAGCTGCTCACCTTCAACCGGGAGCTCGACTTCCGCGACGGCGTGCTGCGCCGCGAGCTGCTGTGGCTGACCCCCTCCGGCAAGCGCGTCCGGGTGCGCTCCGACCGGATGGTCTCGTTCGTCGAGCGCCACCTGGCCGTCATGTCGTTCGAGGTCACCGTCGAGAACGCCGACGCGACGGTCGTGCTGTCCAGCCAGATCCTGAACCGGCAGGACGGCGAGGACGAGTTCGGCCGCACCACGCCGGAGATCGGCCCGGCCGGATTCGACCCCCGCCGGGCGGAGCGCCTCGCGGAGCGGGTGCTGCAGCCGGTCGAGTTCTGGCAGCGCGACGACCGCAGCGTCCTCAGCTTCCGGGTCACCCACTCGCACATGACCATGTCGGTGATGGTCGATCACGTGATCGAGACGGAGAACGAGGTGCACATGCGGCCCTCCATCGCTCCCGACATCGCGAAGAACGTCTACCAGGTGCGGGCGAAGGCCGGCGTGCCGGTCAAGCTGACCAAGGTCGTCGCCTACCACACGTCGCGCAGCGTGCCCCCGCGCGAGCTGATCGACCGAGGCCAGCGCCTGCTCGACCGCGTGCTCGACGGCGGTGCGGAGGAGCAGCGCCAGCTGCAGCGCGAGTGGCTCGACGCGTACTGGGAGCGCAGCGACGTCGAGGTGGAGGGGCACCCGCAGATCCAGCAGGCGGTGCGCTGGAACCTCTTCATGCTCGCGCAGGCCGCGGCTCGGGCGGACTCCAGCGGCGTGCCCGCCAAGGGCCTCACCGGCAGCGGCTACAGCGGCCACTACTTCTGGGACACGGAGGTGTACGTGATGCCGTTCCTCACCTACACCAGCCCGCTGTTCGCCAGGAACGCGCTGAAGATGCGGGAACGCATGCTGCCGGCGGCACGCAAGCGGGCGCGCCAGCTGAACGAGGGCGGCGCGCTCTTCCCGTGGCGCACGATCAGCGGCGAGGAGGCGTCCGCCTACTACGCGGCCGGGACCGCGCAGTACCACATCAACGCGGACGTGACCTACGCCATCGCGAAGTACGTGCGGGCGACCGGCGACGCCGACTTCCTGGCCCGCGGCGCGATCGACATGGTGGTGGAGACCGCCAGGCTGTGGACGACCCTCGGGTTCTGGCGGCACACCGAGGGCAGCTCGTTCCACATCCACGGCGTGACCGGGCCGGACGAGTACACGACCGTCGTGAACGACAACCTGTTCACCAACGTGATGGCGCGGTTCAACCTGCGCTACGCCGCGGAGAGCGTGCGGGTCGTGGCGGACCAGTTCCCCGAGGCCTACACGCGCATGATGGATCGGGTCGGCTTCGACGAGTCGGAGATCGGGGAGTGGGAGCGCGCCGCCGAGGCGATGGTGATCCCCTACTCGAAGGCCTTCAACATCCACCCGCAGGACGCGCACTTCCTCGACCGCGAGGTGTGGGACCTCGAGAACACCCCCGCGGACAAGCTGCCGCTGCTGCTGCACTTCCACCCGCTCGTGATCTACCGCTTCCAGGTGCTGAAGCAGGCCGACGTCGTGCTGGC
>NZ_CAXTOQ010000092.1:0-13486 GCF_964245895.1 uncultured Amnibacterium sp. | reverse complement strand
GAACCCCTCCCTATCCTTTCCGGGTGCCGATCTCGAGGGTGGGAAGCAGCCCCAAGCTGAGCGTCAAGGGGGCGAGGGTCCACAACCTCCGGAACGTCGATGTGGAGATCCCGCGGGACTCCCTCGTCGTCTTCACCGGGTTGTCGGGCAGCGGGAAGTCGTCGCTCGCCTTCGACACGATCTTCGCGGAGGGGCAGCGGCGGTACGTCGAGTCGCTGTCCGCATACGCCCGCCAGTTCCTCGGCCAGGTCGACCGGCCCGACGTCGACTTCATCGAGGGGCTGTCGCCCGCGGTGTCGATCGACCAGAAGTCCACGAACCGCAACCCGCGGTCGACCGTCGGCACGATCACCGAGATCTGGGACTACATGCGCCTGCTGTGGGCGCGCATCGGCGTCCCGCACTGCCCGATCTGCGGCGAGGTCATCGCCAGCCAGACCGTGCAGCAGATCGCCGACCAGCTGATGGAGCTGCCGGAGGGCACCCGCTTCCAGGTGGTCAGCCCGGTCGTGCAGCAGAAGAAGGGCGAGTTCCAGGATCTCTTCAAGGAGCTGCAGGCGAAGGGCTACAGCCGCGCGGTCGTCGACGGCGAGACGCTGCAGCTGGCCGACGCGAAGCCGCTGAAGAAGTCGTTCAAGCACGACATCGCGGTCGTCGTCGACCGGCTCGTCGCGAGCCCCGACGGCCTGACCCGGCTCACCGACTCGCTGGAGACCGCCCTCTCGCTCACCGACGGGCTGGTGCAGGTCAACTTCGTCGACGAGGAGGGCCCCGCCGCCTGGCGCACGTTCTCCGAGAAGCTGTCCTGCCCGAACAACCACCCGATCCAGCTGAGCGAGATCGAGCCGCGCACCTTCTCCTTCAACGCCCCCTTCGGCGCCTGCCCCGAGTGCTCCGGGCTCGGCACGCGGATGGCGGTCGACGCCGACCTGCTGCTCGGCGACCCGTCGCTGTCCATCCGCGAGGGCGTCATCGTGCCGTGGAGCAACCAGGGCAAGCAGCTCTACAACTACTACGACCGGATGCTGTCCGGTCTCGCCAGGGACCTCGGCTTCTCCCTCGACAGCCCGTGGGAGGCGCTGCCTGAGGACGTGCGCGACGCGGTGCTGCAGGGCAACAACTTCGAGGTGCGGGTGCGGTGGAAGAACCGCTACGGCCGCGAGATGTCGTACACGCAGGGCTTCGAGGGCGTGATCCCGTACCTCGAGCGCAACTGGCTGCAGGCCGAGACCGACGTGCAGCGTGCCCGCTGGGCGGAGTACCTCCGCGAGGTCCCGTGCGCGGTGTGCGGCGGCAAGCGGCTGAAGCCCGAGGTGCTCAGCGTGCTCGTGGACGGCCGCAGCATCGCCGACGTCGCCGACATCTCGATCGCCGGCGCCGCCGAGTTCATGGAGACGGTCGTGCTCACGGACCGGCAGGCGCGGATCGCCGCGCAGGTCCTGCGTGAGATCCGGGCGCGACTCGAGTTCCTGCTCGAGGTCGGCTTGACCTACCTGACCCTGTCCCGCGGGGCGGGCACCCTGTCCGGCGGGGAGGCGCAGCGCATCCGCCTGGCCACGCAGATCGGGTCGGGGCTGACCGGCGTCCTGTACGTGCTGGACGAGCCGTCCATCGGTCTGCACCAGCGCGACAACCGCCGGCTCATCGACACGCTCGTCAAGCTGCGCGACCTCGGCAACACCCTGATCGTCGTCGAGCACGACGAGGACACCATCCGCACCGCCGACTGGATCGTCGACATCGGTCCCGGCGCGGGCATCAACGGCGGCGCGGTCGTCCACTCCGGCGACTACGACGGCCTGCTGGAGGAGCGCGCGTCCATCACCGGCGACTACCTGGCCGGCCGGCGCGCGATCGAGGTGCCGCGGAAGCGCCGCAAGATCGACCGCAAGCGCCGCATCGAGGTCGTCGGCGCCTCCGCGAACAACCTGCGCGACGTCACGGTCGGCTTCCCGCTCGGCGTGATGACCGCGGTCACCGGGGTCAGCGGATCGGGCAAGAGCTCGCTGGTGAACGACATCCTGTACCGCGTGCTCGCCAACCGGTTGAACGGGGCGAGGAAGGTGCCGGGCAAGCACAAGCGGGTCACCGGCACGGAGGACCTGGACAAGGTCGTGCACGTGGACCAGGCGCCGATCGGCCGCACCCCGCGGTCGAACCCGGCGACCTACACTGGCGTCTTCGACCGCGTCCGCACGCTGTTCAGCGAGACCGTGGAGGCGAAGGCGCGCGGCTACCTGCCCGGCCGGTTCAGCTTCAACGTCAAGGGCGGCCGCTGCGAGCACTGCCAGGGCGACGGCACGATCAAGATCGAGATGAACTTCCTGCCCGACGTGTACGTGCAGTGCGAGGTGTGCCACGGCGCCCGCTACAACCGGGACACCCTGCAGGTGCACTACAAGGGCAAGAACATCGCCGAGGTGCTCGACATGCCGATCTCCGAGGCGGCCGAGTTCTTCGAGCCGATCAGCGCGATCCACCGGTTCCTGAAGACGCTCGTCGACGTCGGGCTGGGCTACGTGCGGCTCGGGCAGAGCGCGACCACCCTCTCCGGCGGCGAGGCGCAGCGCGTGAAGCTCGCGACCGAGCTGCAGCGGCGCACGAACGGCCGCAGCGTGTACGTGCTCGACGAGCCGACCACCGGGCTGCACTTCGAGGACGTGCACAAGCTGCTCCAGGTGCTGAACGGCCTGGTCGACAAGGGCAACACGGTCGTCGTGATCGAGCACAACCTCGACGTCATCAAGTCCGCCGACTGGATCGTCGACATGGGGCCGGAGGGCGGGGCCGGCGGCGGCTCCGTGGTCGCCGAGGGCACCCCCGAGCGGATCGCGGAGCACCCCGACAGCCACACCGGCCGGTTCCTCGCCGAGGTCCTGCCGCAGGCGGCGCTGGCCGCGAGCGCGTGACCGCGGGCGGCTCGATGAGCAGCGGCGCCTGATGGCCGAGACCGTCTCCTGGCGGCCGAGGACGGGGGAGATCCCCGTCTCGCCGGGCGTGTACCGGTTCCGCGACCCTCGGGGCCGGGTGCTCTACGTCGGTAAGGCGAAGAACCTCCGCGCCCGGCTCAGCAACTACTTCCAGCCCCTCCGGGCGCTGCACGACCGCACCCGCCGCATGGTGCTCACCGCCGCGAGCGTCGAGTGGACGGTCGTCGGTACGGAGTTCGAGGCGCTCCAGCTGGAGTACAGCTGGATCAAGGAGTTCTCGCCGCCGTTCAACGTGCAGTTCCGCGACGACAAGTCGTACCCGTACCTCGCCATCACGCTGGGCGACGAGGTGCCGCGGGTGCTGATCACGCGGAACCGGAGGCTGAAGGGCGCGAAGTACTTCGGCCCGTACACGAAGATCTGGGCGATCCGGGAGACGCTCGACCTGATGCTGAAGGTGTTCCCGGTGCGCAGCTGCTCCGAGACGACCTATCGGCGGGCGGAGCAGACCGGCAGGCCGTGCCTGCTCGGCGACATCGGGAAGTGCGCGGCGCCGTGCGTCGGCAGGATCCCCAAGGAGGCGCACCACGCCCTCGCGGAGGACCTCGCGACGTTCATGGGCGGCGGCGACCAGCGGTTCCGCAGCGACCTGACGAAGCGGATGCAGGAGGCGTCGGCCGCGCTGAACTTCGAGGAGGCCGCCCGCCTCCGCGACGCGATCGGCGCGATGGACGCGGCGCTCTCGAAGAGCGCCGTGGTGCTGCGGGACGACGTCGACACCGACGTCTTCGGCATCGCCGACGACGAGCTGGCGGCGAGCGTGCAGCAGTTCATCGTGCGCGGCGGCCGCATCCGCGGCACGCGCAGCTGGGTCGTCGACAAGGAGCTCGACGTCCCGCTCGGCGAGCTCGTCGAGACCGTGCTGCGGAACGCGTACGACGAGGACGTGCACCCGCCCCGCGAGGTCCTGGTGCCCGAGCTGCCCGACGACGCGGACGAGCTGGCGACCTGGCTGTCCCAGCGGCGTGCGGCCGGGCGGGAGTCGGAGGGGCTGCGGGGCAGCGGCCGCACCCGGCTGCACGTCGCGGAGCGCGGGGAGAAGGCGCAGCTGGCGGAGACCGCCGCCCGCAACGCCGCGCACGCCCTGATGCTCTACAAGACGCGGCGCAGCGCCGACTTCACCGCCCGGTCGCAGGCGATCACCGACCTGCAGGAAGCGCTGGGGCTGCCCGACGCGCCGCTGCGGATCGAGTGCTTCGACGTCTCCCACCTCGGCGGCACGAACGTCGTCGCGTCGATGGTGGTGTTCGAGGACGGGCTGCCGCGCAAGGACCAGTACCGGCGTTTCAACGTGGCGGAGACGACGGACGACACCGATTCCATCCACCAGGTCCTCAGCCGCCGCCTGGCGCACCTCGCGGACGAGGACAGCGCGCCGACGGTGCAGGGGGAGCGCTTCGCCTACCGCCCGAACCTGCTGCTCGTCGACGGCGGGCAGCCGCAGGTCGCCGCGGCGCAGCGGGCGCTCGACGACGCCGGCGTGACGGGGATCGGCCTGGCCGGCATCGCCAAGCGCCTCGAGGAGCTGTGGCAGCCGGGCAGCGACTTCCCGGTGATCCTGCCGCGCAACAGCGACGCGCTCTTCCTGGTGCAGCGCCTGCGCGACGAGGCGCACCGGTTCGCCATCACCCACCAGCGGATCCGCAGGAAGCGCGACATCGGTTCGCAGCTGGCGGAGGTGCCGGGTCTCGGGGAGTCGCGGGTGAAGCAGCTGCTCAAGCACTTCGGCTCGGTCGCGCGGCTGCGGCAGGCCACGGCCGAGGACGTCGCGGACGTCCCCGGATTCGGCCGCGTGCTCGCGACGGCCGTCGTCGAACGTCTCCACCAGGGCGACGAGGGCGCCCAGGAGGATGCGCAGGAGGAGGCCGAGGCGCCGTCCGCCGCCGCGGTGCCCGGTTAGGCTTGCCGCATCGCACATCGACGCTCACGGAGACCGTTCCCGTCATGACGGACCCCACGCCCGAGGCCGACGCCTCCGCAGTGCCAGGCCGCGCAGGTCAAGACGCTGCAGACCTCCCGACGACCCGCCGCGTGCTCGTGGTCACCGGGATGGCGGGTGCAGGCCGATCCACCGTGAGCAACGCGCTCGAGGACCTCGGCTGGTACGTCGTGGACAACCTCCCCCCGCAGATGCTGCGGCCGCTGCTCGACCTGGCCGGGCACTCCGACGAGCGGCTGGCCCGGATCGCGGTCGTGGTCGACGTGCGCGGCGGGCAGCTGCTCACCGAGCTGCAGGACGCCGCGAAGGCGTCCGGCGACGGCCCGGAGCTGCGGCTGCTCTTCCTCGAGGCCAACGACGCCGCGCTCGTGCGCCGGTTCGAGGCCGTGCGCCGGCCGCACCCGCTGCAGGGCAGCGGCACGATCCTCGACGGCATCACCGCGGAGCGGGAGATGACCGCCGCGGTCCGCGAGCAGAGCGACATCATCATCGACACGTCCGAGCTGAACATCCACCAGCTCGCGACGGCGATCAACGAGCTGTTCGCCGACGACGAGACGCCGGGAGTCCGGGTCACCCTGACGAGCTTCGGCTTCAAGTACGGCGTCCCGACGGACGCGGACATGGTCGCCGACGCCCGGTTCCTGCCGAACCCGTTCTGGGTCCCCGAGCTGCGGGCGCACACGGGCAAGGACGAGGACGTCCGGGACTACGTGCTCGGGCAGCCGGGAGCCCTGGAGTTCGTCGAGCGGTACGCGGAGGCGCTGCGTCCCGTGCTCGCCGGCTACCAGCGCGAGAACAAGAGCCACGCGACCATCGCGATCGGCTGCACGGGGGGCAAGCACCGCTCCGTCGCGGTCGTCGAGCGCATCGCGGACCTCATCGCCGCGCAGCCCGGCGTCGCCATCAGCATCAAGCACCGCGACCTCGGCCGGGAGTGACCTCGGGCGTCGTCCCGTACGGCGCCCGGTGTGCGCGCACCGGGTTCGGATGCGACACTGTTCCCCACGTCGTCACCCATCCGGCGCCGATTCGGTGCGATCACGGGCGGGGAACGCCGGGGGAGAGACGGGGAGTCGCGGGCATTGGCACTGACTGCTGAGGTGAAGGACGAGCTGACCCAGGTCGACGTCGGGAAGACGTCCGTCCGGGCAGCGGAGCTGGCGACGATCCTGCGGTTCTCCGGAGGGCTGCACCTCATCTCCGGCCGCATCGCGGTCGAGTCGGAGCTCGACACCCCGCAGCTCGCCCGGCGCGTGCGCCGCGACCTCAGCGAGCTGTACGGCGTCCGCAGCGAGATGACCGTGCTGTCCGCCTCCGGCGTGCGGCGCAACAGCCACT
Organism: uncultured Amnibacterium sp.; assembly: GCF_964245895.1. Classification (GTDB taxonomy): domain Bacteria; phylum Actinomycetota; class Actinomycetes; order Actinomycetales; family Microbacteriaceae; genus Amnibacterium. The sequence continues at coordinate 7,216 of NZ_CAXTOQ010000092.1, read as the reverse complement.
ACCTGGTGCGGGTCGTGGACGGCGGCGAGACGCTCGCCCGCCAGACCGGCCTGCTCGATGCGCGCCGCCGCCCCATCCGCGGCCTGCCGAACCGGCTCACCACCGGCTCGCCCGACGAGATCGAGGCCGTCTGGCGCGGCGCGTTCCTCGCCCACGGCTCCCTGACCGATCCGGGCCGCTCGGCGGCGCTGGAGGTCACGTGCCCCGGCAACGAGACCGCGATGGCGCTGGTCGGCGCGGCCGGCCGGCTCTCGGTGCAGGCGAAGGCCCGCGAGGTCCGCGGCGTGCACCGCGTCGTGATCCGCGACGGCGAGGCGATCAGCGAGATGCTCGGCCACATGGGCGCCCGCCGCTCGGTGCGCAACTGGGAGGAGCTGCGTCAGCGGCGCGAGGTCCGGGCGAACACGAACCGCCTGGTGAACTTCGACGACGCGAACCTGCGCCGCAGCGCCCAGGCCGCGGTCGCCGCGTGCGCCCGCGTCGAGCGCGCGCTGGAGATCCTCGGGCCGACCATCCCCGAGCACCTCCGGTACGCCGGCCAGCTGCGCCTGGACCACCGCGAGGCCAGCCTCGACGAGCTGGGCCACTTCGCCGACCCGCCGATGACGAAGGACGCCGTCGCCGGCCGCATCCGCCGCCTCCTCGCGCTCGCCGACAAGCGCGCGATCGAGGAGGGCATCCCGAACACGGAGGCCGCCGTCCCGGCCGAGATCGACGGCTGACCGGGCCCTGCCGTACGCGGTTCAGGGTCCGGTACGCCGTTCAGGACGGATGCGCCGTTCCCGTCCTGAACCCGATGCCGGTTCCTGATCGACGCACCGTTGTCGCTCCTGGAGCGCCGCCCGCGCGACCCGGTCGACGTGCCAGGTGCAGGTCACGGTGCCGTGTGCAGGACGGCGCCGCCGTGCTCGTCCTGCGCACCGTCCGCCGTCCTGCAGACGGACCTGCAGACGGAATGCGGGGGGCCTGCCGGGCATACGCCGCCGGCCCAGCGGTTGCGAGCCCGTGCGCAGCATGCGCTCGGCCGACGGTCATAGGCTCGTCGGCGAACGTCAAGGAGGAGCTGCAATGCCCGTGTATTCCCTGCCCGACCTTCCCTACGACTACGCCGCGCTCCAGCCGAGCATCAGCGCCCGCATCATGGAGCTGCATCACGACAAGCACCACCAGGCGTACGTCACGGGCGCGAACATCGCGCTCGACCAGCTCGCCGAGGCCCGCGACAGCGGCAACCTCGCGAACGTGAACAAGCTGACGAAGGACCTGGCGTTCAACCTGGCCGGTCACGTCAACCACTCGATCTTCTGGACGAACCTCTCGCCGGACGGCGGGGACCGGCCGACCGGCGACATCGCCGCCGTGATCGACGACTCCTTCGGGTCGTTCGACAAGTTCACGGCGCACTTCACCGCGGCCGCGATGGGCGTGCAGGGCTCCGGCTGGGCGGCGCTCGTCTACGACTCGATCGGGCAGCGCCCGATCGTCCTGCAGTACCACGACCAGCAGCAGGACTTCCCGGCGGGCACCATCCCGCTGCTCCTGCTCGACGTCTGGGAGCACGCCTACTACCTCGACTACGCGAACGTCCGGGCCGACTACGTGAAGGCGTTCTGGAACATCGTGAGCTGGTCGAACGTGCAGGAGCGCTTCACCACCGCCCAGAAGCAGACCGCGGGCCTGCTGGTACCGTGACCGAGGCGCCCGCCGCCTCCCTCGGCGAGCAGGCCCCGACGACCACTTGCGCGCGCCGTCCGGTGCGCCTGATCTCGGAGGAACAGTGACGACTCGCGTCGGCATCAACGGCTTCGGCCGCATCGGCCGCAACTACTTCCGGGCCGCGCTCGCCAAGGGCAGCGACCTGGAGATCGTGGCGGTGAACGACCTGACCGACAACACGGCGCTCGCTCACCTCCTGAAGTACGACTCGACGGGCGGGGTGCTGAAGGAGTCGGTCCAGGTCGACGGCGACACCATCGTCGTGAACGGCAAGCCGGTGCAGGTGCTCGAGCAGCGCGACCCGGCGCAGCTCGGCTGGGGCGACCTCGGCGTCGACGTCGTGATCGAGTCGACGGGCCGCTTCACCAAGGCGGACGACGCGCGCAAGCACATCGCGGCCGGCGCGAAGAAGGTCATCATCTCCGCGCCCGCCTCGGGCGAGGACGGCACGTTCGTGATGGGCGTCAACGAGGGCTCGTACGACCCCGCGACGATGCACATCCTGTCGAACGCCTCCTGCACCACGAACTGCCTCGCGCCGCTGGCGAAGGTGTTCAACGACGCCTTCGGCATCGTCAGCGGCCTGATGACGACGGTGCACGCGTACACCGCCGATCAGAACCTGCAGGACGGCCCGCACAGCGACCTCCGTCGCGCCCGCGCCGCGGCGCTGTCGATCATCCCGACCTCCACCGGGGCCGCGAAGGCGATCGGGCTGGTGCTGCCGGAGCTGAAGGGCAAGCTCGACGGCTTCGCTCTGCGCGTGCCGGTCCCCGTCGGCTCGGTCACCGACCTCACCGTCAAGGCCGGCAAGTCGGCGTCGATCGACGAGATCAACGCGGTCTACCGCGAGGCGGCGGAGGGTCCGCTGAAGGGCATCCTCAAGTACGTCGACGAGCCGATCGTGTCGGCGGACATCGTGGGCGACCCGCACTCGTCGCTGTACGACTCGGAGCTCACCCGGGTGATCGGGGACCAGGTCAAGCTGTCCAGCTGGTACGACAACGAGTGGGGCTACTCCAACCGCCTCGTCGACCTGACCGACTACGTGGCCGCCCGGCTCTAGCCGACCCGGCCCCGTCCGATGCTGCGCACCCTCGACTCGCTCGGGGACCTCGCCGGCACCCGCGTCGTCGTCCGCTGCGATCTCAACGTCCCGCTGAAGGACGGGGAGATCACGGACGACGGCCGGGTGCGCGCGAGCGTCCCCACCCTCGACCGCCTGCTGGGCGCCGGCGCCTCGGTGACCGTGCTCTCGCACCTCGGCCGCCCCGACGGCGCTCCGAACCCGAGGTACAGCCTCGAACCGGTGGCGAAGCGGCTCGGCGAGCTGCTGGACCGCGAGGTCGAGTTCGTCCCCGGCACGGCCGGCGAGGCGGAGCCCGGCTCCGGCGCCGTCACCGTGCTGGAGAACCTCAGGTTCGACCCGCGCGAGACGAGCAAGGACGCGGGGGAGCGACGCGAGTACGCCGAGGCCCTCGCGCGGCACGGCAGCGCGTTCGTCTCGGACGGCTTCGGCGTGGTGCACCGCAAGCAGGCGAGCGTCTACGAGCTCGCGCAGGTGCTGCCGAGCGCGGCCGGTCTGCTGATCGCCGACGAGCTGTCGGTGCTCGAGCGGCTCACCGAGCGGCCCGAGAAGCCCTACGCCGTCGTCCTCGGCGGCTCCAAGGTCAGCGACAAGCTCGGCGTCATCGACCACCTGCTGCCGCGGGTCGACGCGCTGCTGATCGGCGGCGGGATGCTCTTCACCTTCCTCGCGGCCAAGGGCTTCGCGGTCGGGAGGAGCCTGCTCGAGCAGGACCAGATCCCGCGGGTGCAGGAGTACCTGCAGCGGGCCGAGTCCCTCGGCGTGACCCTGCTGGTCCCGACCGACGTCGTCGTCGCCGCCGCGTTCGCGGCGGACGCCGACCACGAGACGGTCGCTGCCGATGCGATCGAGTCGTCCGCCTTCGGTGCCGACGGCATCGGGCTCGACATCGGCCCGGACACCGCGGAGGCGTTCGCCGGCGTCATCGCCCGGTCGCGGACCGTGTTCTGGAACGGGCCGATGGGCGTGTTCGAGTTCCCGGCGTTCGCGTCGGGCACGAAGCGCGTCGCGGAGGCCCTGACCGAGGTCGACGGGCTGTCGGTCGTCGGCGGCGGCGACTCGGCTGCGGCCGTGCGCTCGCTCGGCTTCGGCGACGACCGCTTCGGGCACATCTCGACCGGTGGCGGCGCGAGCCTCGAGTTCCTCGAGGGCAAGGATCTGCCGGGCCTGCAGGTGCTCGGCTGGGAGAGGGACGCATGACGACCGGAGCAGACCGAAGGCCGTTCATCGCCGGCAACTGGAAGATGAACCTCGACCACCTCCAGGCGATCGCGCTCGTCCAGAAGCTGGCCTGGACCCTCAAGGACGCCGCCTACGACCCGAAGGGCGTCGAGGTCGCGGTGTTCCCGCCGTTCACCGACCTGCGCAGCGTGCAGACGCTGATCGACGCGGACAGGTTCGACCTCGCGTTCGGCGCGCAGGACCTCTCGCCGAAGGACTCTGGCGCCTACACGGGCGACATCTCGGGCGCCTTCCTGAAGGCCCTCGACTGCTCCTACGTCCTCGTCGGCCACTCCGAGCGGCGGCAGGGGCACGGGGAGACCGACGAGGTCGTGAACGCGAAGGTCCTGGCCGCCGTGCGGCACGGCCTCGTGCCCGTGATCTGCGTCGGCGAGACCGAGGCGGAGCTCGAGCAGCACGGCACGAGCGCCGTCCCGGTCGCGCAGACGAAGGCCGCCCTCGCCGGCGTCGCCGCAGGCACGCCGGTCGTCGTCGCGTACGAGCCGGTCTGGGCGATCGGCACCGGCAAGGTCGCCACCCCCGAGACCGCGCAGGAGGTCGGCGCGGCGATCCGCGCGGCGATCGCGGAGGCGCTGACCGAGGAGGACGCGGCCGCGACGCGCATCCTCTACGGCGGCTCCGTGAAGAGCGGCAACATCGCCGGCTTCCTCCGGCAGCCCGACGTCGACGGTGCGCTCGTCGGCGGCGCGAGCCTGGACCCGACCGAGTTCGCAGGCATCGCCCGCTTCCCGAAGCACGTGGGCGTCTAGCGCGCCCTCGTCCTGCCCGTCCACCGCGCCGGACGGCGCCTTCCGGCCGCTGTCGCGCGCCCGGGTATACTTGCCGCGGCTGAGAACCGGCTGCTTGGCACACATGAGGAGGACCGGATGGACATTCTGAAGGCCGTCCTGCTCGTGGTCCTCGCGGTCACGAGCGTGCTGCTGACCCTGCTGATCCTGCTGCACAAGGGCCGCGGAGGCGGGCTGTCCGACATGTTCGGCGGCGGCGTCACCTCGAGCCTCGGCGCATCGGGCGTCGCGGAGCGGAACCTGAACCGCATCACGGTCGTCCTCGGCCTGGTGTGGTTCGCGTGCATCGTCCTACTCGGCCTCATCACCCGCTTCACCGGCGCCTGAGCGCCCTCGCGACACGAACAGGAACGAGCACACATGGCGTCTGGCGGCAGTGCGATCCGCGGCTCCCGCGTCGGAGCGGGACCGATGGGCGAGCAGGACCACGGGCATCACGCCGAGCGCGTCGCCGTGTCCTACTGGGACGCCCTCGGCAACGAGACGGTGCGGTACTTCGCGGCGAACCTGCCCGCGGACGAGATCCCGGCGACGATCGACTCCCCGTCCAGCGGGCTGCCGGCCGGCCGGGACAAGGCGAACCCGCCGTCGGTCCAGAAGAACGAGCCGTACAAGACGCACCTCGCCTACGTGAAGGAGCGCCGCACGGACGAGGAGGCGGCCGACCTGCTCGAGGACGCGCTGAAGCAGCTGCGCATCCGGCGCGGCAAGATCAGCGCCGACAGCTGAGCCGCTCGACGCCCCCGGCTCAGTAGCTGGAGGCGATGAGGTTCTGCGGCACGTCCTGCGCCGCGTCCTGATCGATGAAGAACACGGTCCGACGACGGCCCTGCGCGCCCGCGGCGGGCACCTCGATCGCGGACGCGCCGGCGAGCGCGAGCCCGAGCGCCGACGCCTTCTCCGCGCCGGACAGCACCAGCCAGATGCGCTGAGCGCTGTTGATCACCGGCAGCGTGAGGCTCAGCCGCCGAGGCGGCGGCTTCGGCGAGCTCTCGTCGGCGACCACGAGCCGGTCGTCGTTGAGCCGCACGTCGTGCTCCGGGAACAGGGACGCGATGTGCCCGTCCGGCCCGACGCCGAGGAACACGATGTCGAAGCGGGGCACGGTGAGCCGCAGCGCGGGATCCGCATGCGCCCGCAGCTCCTCCGCGTAGCGGTCGGCTGCCTGCTGGATGTCCGGGATCTCGTCGGAGGCGGGGAACGGGTGGATGTTCTGCGGCGGCACGGGGATGTGGTCGAGCAGCGCCTCGCGGGCCTGCACCTCGTTGCGCTCGCCGTCCGCCTTCGGCACGAAGCGCTCGTCGCCCCACCAGAAGTGGACCCGGCTCCAGTCGATCGCGCCGCGCATCGGCGACGTGGCGATCGCGCGCTGCACGCCCGTGCCGCCCGCGGTCCCGCCCGTCAGCACCACGTTGACGTCGTGGTACTCGTCGAGCAGGTCGGTCAGCTTCGTGAGGAACCTGGCCGCCACCGCCGCGATGAGCGCATCGACGTCTGGGTGGACGAGCACACGGCGTTCGTTGGTCACAGTCCTCCAGTCGAGGTGGCGGCGAGGCCGCGGTCCAAGCCGGCGAGCCCCTCCGTGAGCACCTGCCCGTAGAGGTCGTCGGGGTCGAGGCGCCGCAGCTCCTCCGCGAGGCAGTCTCGCAGACCGCGCCTGGGCAGCGAAACGTCCTGCCTCGGCTGGCCGGGCTGGGAGAGCGTCGCGACGTCGGGGACGGCCCGCTCGAGCTCGATCGGACCGGAGGCCCGCAGCAGCCGCACGCCGTGGATGCCGCTGGAGCCGGTCGACCGGTCGGACAGGACGACGGTCACGGGCACGTCCAGCGCGAGCCGCAGCCAGGCGGCGAGCAGCTCCGTCGAGGGGGAGTCGACGGCGCCGGACACCTCGACCGCCTCCACGGACTCGTAGGGCGGCTGGTCCAGCGCCGCGGCGAGGACCGCCCGCCAGAGCGTGAGCCGGGTCCACGCGAAGTCGCTGTCGCCGGGGCGGAACGTCGCCGCGAGGTGGTCGAGCGCGCGCTGCGGGTCGGGCTGCGCGGAGGCGTCGGTGATTCGCCGCTGCGCGATCCGGCCGAGCGGCGACTCCGCCACGACGTCGGGCACGTCCGCGCCCGGCCACCACGCGACGACCGGCGCGTCGGGCAGCAGCAGCCCGGTGACCAGGCCCTCCTCGTCGGCGCCGGCAGGACCCCAGACGCGGAGCATGACGACCTCGCTCGCGCCCGCGTCGCCGCCGACGCGGATCTGCGCGTCGACGCGGGGCGGAGCGTCCGGACCGCCGGCTTCGTGGACGACCACGATGACGCGCATCGGGTGCTCCCGCGACGCGTCGTTCGCGGTCCGGATCGCCTCCTCGGCGGCGCCGCTCTCCGCGCTGATG